>NZ_JAOQKJ010000008.1:0-200861 GCF_025567405.1 Suilimivivens aceti
GACGAGGCCGAAGCAGAGCAATATCTATCGAAGCTCACTGCCGGTGAGTTTTCGCCCTTGATGTATGAAAGCAAGGCCACGGCTCGCTCTGAATTTGCTCAGTTCCGGCAGATGTTCCTTCTGATAGGTGGTATCCTCTGTGCTATCATTGGGCTGGTGGGACTCTTAAATTTCTTCAACGCCATGATGACCGGTATTCTTTCCCGCCGCCGTGAATTTGCTGTGCTTCAGGCTGTAGGAATGACAAACCGGCAGCTCAAAACCATGCTGATCTACGAGGGGTTGTTTTACGCAATGTCTTCTGTAGCGGCGGCCTTTATTCTGTCGCTGGCGGTGGGACCTCTTGCGGGGAAAATGCTGGGCAGTATGTTCTGGTTCTTTGAGTATCGATTCACCATTCTGCCTGTCCTGCTGACAATTCCGGTATTTCTTCTGCTGGGGTGGCTGATTCCTTGCATGATGTATGACAACGCAGCGAAATGCAGTGTTGTAGAGCAATTAAGGGATACTCAATAACTGTTAAGCAAAAAACGGCCCTCTGCCAAGGAAAAGGCAGAGGGCTGAGTTTTAATCTAAGGGTTTACATTCAGTTACAGTTTTTAGATAAATTTCGGGGTTTCCGTTCAAAACAAGGTCTGCATATCCAATCGGGTCATTGTAGATTAGATAGTCCAGCTCTGACCGCTGATACATATTGTCGGCAACCTCGTTTTCCACCGCATTCGTATCAATGGCAATCTTGCTGCCATCAAAAAATTTCAATTCCACACAAGCGGTATCCATGTTAAACTCACAAGAAACCAATCTATCCATAAGAAACCTCCATTTTGCTGGATGTTAGATCATCCCAAAATATTTGAACGCTTCTCGGATTGCTTTCTCTTTTTCCGGCGGACACTGGGGCTGTCTGGAATCCTCGGATTTCGGCAGATTATAGTTTTTGCCTACCTCAGTTTAACCTGTGAGATATAGAGGTTGGACACCTTTAACCCGGTATGCTCCAGCGCATAGTCCTTGATTTGAGTGTAGGTTGCCCCATCCTAAAATTCGGACATATCCCTATCTTCCAAAGAGAACTCAACCCGAATCTTTTTCGAGTCGACCTCACCCTTGGAAAGCAAGACAACAGTCTCAATTCCTGTGGTAAATGGGAACTGATCCACAGCCACTGCCTTTTCCACGTAATATCCTTCTTCAAGGAAAACCTCCAGATCTCTCACAAGGCTGGTGGGTTTGCAGGAAATATAAACAATCCTGTCAATCCCATAGCTGATGATCTTCGTAAGTGCCTTCGGGTGAATACCGTCACGTGGGGGATCCAGCACGATCATATCCGGCTTTTCTTTGATCTGATCCAGTACCTTCAGCACATCGCCTGCAATAAATTCGCAGTTGGTCAGACCGTTTCTCTTCGCATTTTCCCTTGCTGCCTCTACCGCCTCTTCCACGATCTCCACGCCGATCACCTTCTTCGCTACCGGAGACAGGAGCTGGGCGATTGTTCCCGTACCGCTGTAAAGATCATATACAACCTTATCTGCTTTTCCCTCTCCGTCTGTCAGGTCTCCCACGTAGTCCCTTACTGTCTGGTACAGCACCTCGGCACTCAGGGAATTGGTCTGAAAAAAGGAAAATACAGAAATCTTGAACCTGAGTCCCAGAAGCTCCTCCTCAAAAAAATCCCGTCCATACAGGATCTCTGTTCTGTCACTCTGTACCACATCTGCCACCGCATCATTTGTGATATGGAGAATTCCTGCCAGACTGCCATCCAGGGAAAGTGCAAGCAGTCCCTTCTTATATGCTGTCAGATCCACTTCCTCCTGGGAGGTTGTCACAAGGGCAGCCAGGATCTCTCCGGTACGCTTTGCCTTTCTCACAAGAAGATGACGCAGATATCCGGTATGTCTTAATCTGTGGAAAAAGCTGATATTCCGCTCTGCAAAATAATCTCTCGTAAAGGAAAGGATCTTCCTGTAATCTTCATCTACGATCTGACAGTGATCTACAGTCACAATATCATAAAAGCTGCCTCTCTTATGCATGCCAAGTGCCAGGGGACCGTCTTTTACTTCATCTCCGAAGGAAAATTCCATCTTATTCCGGTAGCCATAGCATTCCGGACTCTTCTTGATCCCTTCAAAGATCCATGGTCTCTCCTGTCTGGCAAGAGCACCTGTAAGAAGCTTTCGGATCTGTCCTTCCTTGATCTTCACCTCTTCTTCATAGGGCAGTGACATATACGTACAGCCACCACAGGTTCCAAAGTGAGGACATATCCGGCTCGTTTCAAGAGGTGAATTTTCTTCTACAGAAAGCAGTCTGCCCTCAGCCTTTCCCTTTCTGTTTTTCTGGATCACTGCCTTTATCTTCTGTCCCGGCAGGGCATTCTTTACCGTGCAGCTTCCCTCTTCAGTCACCACGATACCCTTATTGGGAAAATCAATTCTTTCTACTGTTCCTTCTATGATCTGTCCTTTTTTCAAATCTATTCCTCCACAGCAAAATAGGACATGCAAAAGCTGCACATCCTATTCATGATCTCATTTATGCATATCCTTCTGCCAGAGAAAGCACCTCACCTGAATATACCTGGAAGGTATTCTCTGCAAAACAATCCTTTTTTTGCAGACTTCCCGGATTATTCAGCGAAATCTTCCTCAGATGCTGCATTTTCAGATACCTGTTTAGCAGGCTTCTTCTCTGCATCCCCATCATCCTCTTCAAAGAAATCATCTTCAAAATCATCATCGAAATCATCATCATAATCTTCCAGATAATCCGGTGTGAAGTAACGGTATACAAGGAATGCAATTCCTGCTACAGCAGCAACAATACCGATAATGGCAAATACCCATACCAGTGTATTATTTTTCTTCTGCTCCTCTTCCTTCTTATTAAAAAATTCTTTCAGCTCCCTGAGATCGTGAGCTTTCATAAGATCCATCATTTCTTCCACTCTGTTCATAAAAGATACCTCTCTTTCCTATACGGGCAAAAAATCATATCCCATTCCAATTCATGCCATTAGTATAGCATTTTGTGAACATTTTTACTACCTGAATTTATAATTTTTTGAGTTTTGCAAATCCTGCATACATAATCTTCTGTCCGGCTTCATCAAAATCTACTGTTACCTTGTAATCTCTCGGTCCCGGCTCCATAGCAAGCACAGTTCCTTCTCCGTATTTGATATGGGAAACCCTGTCCCCTGCATCATAATCCGGTTTTCCTGCAGCATTTCCTCCCTTGGTGATTCCAAGTGATCCAAAAGAGCTTATTCCCATTTTGGTTCCGGCACTTGCGATATAAGGTTTATTTTCTGCAGCGGTTCTCTTTTTAGTCAGCACCGCTGCAGGCTTTGTCCTCGAAGGCTGCAGCAGATCATCATCCCGGTAGGCCGGCTTTGGCATCCGGTTATCCAGAAGCTCCGGCGGAATCTCCTTCACAAAGCGGCTCACTGCGTTATACTGCGTCTCGCCCCGTATCATTCTCATTTTAGCACAGCAGATTGTCAGCTCCTTCTTTGCCCTTGTTATTCCCACATAGGCAAGCCGCCTTTCCTCTTCAATCTCAGCATCTCCATCTGCTACGATGCTCATATAGCTCGGAAAAAGACCATCCTCCATGCCTGTCAGGTAAACCTGGGAGAATTCCAGCCCCTTGGCACTGTGAAGTGTCATCAGAAGGACTCTGTCATCATCCTCATCCACACCATCAATATCCGCCACCAGCGCCACTTCCTCCAGGAACTCACTCAGAGAAGGCTCATCATGGGTTTCTTCATAGGATGCCACCTTGCTGACCAACTCATCGATATTTTCAATTCTCGTCTGTGCCTCTTCCTCACTGTCTGCCTCCAGATCCCTGACATATCCTGTCGTTTCAATAATATCCTTGATCAGATCCGTCAGCGTATACACCTGGAGCTTACTGCGGAACACCTTTATCATATCCACGAAGGGCTTAAGCTTTGCACCGCTTCTTCCTATGGTGCTGATCTCATCCGCCTGCTTCAGTGCATCATAAAAGCTGATCCCCTTTTCATCTGCATAATCCTGTACTTCGGCAATCGTCGCAGCACCGATCCCTCTCTTCGGGATATTGATGATACGCTTTACAGAAAGATCATCCCGTCCATTATCAATCGTCTTCAGATATGCCAGAAGATCCTTGATCTCTTTTCTGGAATAGAAGTTCACACCGCCTACCACATCATAGGGAATACCCTCTACGATAAACCTCTCTTCCAGAAGACGGGCCTGCGCATTGGTACGGTAAAGCACTGCGCAGTCCTTATACTGATAGCTGCCATTCCGCTTCTTCCTTGCCACATCATCTGCAACAAATTCAGCCTCTTCATAGGCATTGTCAAACTGCCGGAAATGGATCCTCTCTCCAGCTCCCTGATCTGTCCAGAGGGATTTCTCCTTTCTGCCTATATTATTCCGGATCACGGCATTTGCTGCATCAAGCACATTCTGGGTAGAGCGGTAATTCTGCTCAAGCCGGATCACTGCTGCTTCCGGATAGTATTTTTCAAAATCCAGTATATTGCGGATATTGGCTCCCCGGAATTTGTAGATAGACTGATCATCATCACCAACCACACACAGATTATGTCTGTCTCCGGCAAGCAGCCGGATCAGCTCAAACTGAGCACTGTTAGTATCCTGATACTCATCCACCATAATATACCGGAACCGGTTCTGATAGCTCTGCAGCACATCCGGACAGTCCTTAAAAAGCTCTACCGTCTTCATGATCAGATCATCAAAATCCACTGCATTGTTCTTTTTCAGTGTCTGCTGGTACTCCTTGTACAAGGCGGCAATCTTCTGCTTATGATAATCTCCTGCCGCACTCAAGCTGTATTCATTCGGGGAGATCAGTTCATCCTTTGCAGAGGAGATCGCTGATAACACCGTTCTCTCCTTTAATACCTTAGTATCCACATTCAGCCGTTTACATATATCCTTGATCACCGATTTCTGGTCATCTGCATCGTAAATGACGAAATTTGTATCATAGCCGATCCTGTCAATATACCTCCTGAGGATCCTGACACAGGTAGAGTGAAAGGTGGTGATCCATGCACTGTCTGCAAAGCCAACCAGGCTCTCCACTCTTTCCTTCATCTCTCCGGCAGCCTTATTGGTAAAGGTGATCGCCATGATCTGATAGGGATTAATACCCATTTCTTCTATTAAATAAGCGATCCTGTGTGTCAGCACACGGGTCTTTCCGCTCCCGGCACCTGCCAGCAGAAGAACTGGTCCCTCTGTCGTAAATACCCCCTGCTTCTGCTGTTCATTTAATGTATCATAAATACTCATTCCAAAAACTCCTGCTTAAACTTCTGTAACCCGATGGAATGTCCACGCATATAAATTCAATTCCACAACCGGTGTCCCGCAATAAGCGCACACCTTTTCTCCAAGCCCTGATATGGGCGCTCCACAGTTCGGGCAGTTGATGCCAAGAGACAGATCCCTTTCATCCTGCACCTTCTCCCTGTCCTGTATATACACAAGCTCTGTGTTGTACCTTGTCTGCTTTTCCCTGTCCCGGCTGCCCCTTACAAGCTCACCGGTTTCTGCAGTCACATAATACCGGTATTGCAGGGACGTCTGAAACATGACAGTACATCTTCCTTCTCTTTTCTTGTAATCTGTGATCTCTGTACGATGGATCCTGACCTTCTCAAAATGTTCTCTTTCCCCGCTATTCTTCTGCTGGACGATCTTCATTTCAAGCTGATCCCTCAGTTCCTGGCTTCCTTCCTTCAAAAGTCCCTGATCTGCTGCAGAAACCGCCATCAGATAAGAGGTCAGGACATTTTCAGCCCTGACCCTCATATCATCATATTGAAACTGTGGAAAATCTTTCTTAATTTTCGGAAGATAAAGACCTGTCATTGCCGACACCGATTTCGGGGTTTCCTGATACTCCTCCTCGACTCTGTCAAATCCTTCCTTCAGGGAATCTGTTCCAAATACCTGTCTGGAAAAGTCCCGGATCCCTCTTTTCAGACGGCTGATCCCATATGCTGCTGCACCGATCACACAGAGCAGCAATATCAGAACCACTGCTGTCATTATCAGCGTCATATTCATAGCTGTCTTTTCCTTCCCATATCTTTTATGAATTAGCAAGCAGCCAGATAAGTACGCAGATAGCAATAATACCTGCCACAGTGATAATCACCTTTGGTATAGAAATCGGAGTCTTGCCGGATACCTTGCCAGTCTGTCCGTTGACCATAAACTGGTATACCTTATCCTTGTACTTGTAGCTGGAGATCCATACCGGCAGGAGCAGATACTTGTAGGTCACATCATAATATCTGGTAGATAATTTCAGATTTTTCACATGATCTGCGTTCTTCTCTGTCCGGATCTTACTTTCAATGGCTTCTCTCAGTTTAAACTTAATGCTTTCCTTTGCCATCTGGAAGGCTTCCTTTAAACCAACAGCGTACCGTTCTGCTGCAAAGCCTGCTACATACTCAGGCTTATAGCTCTTATTCTCTTCTGTCTTGTAAGGCTCCAGTCCCTGAAGCATGGACTGATTATGATTGGTCGTTGCACAGACAAGCTCATCATCGATCGTTTCCCTGTATACGCCCTTTGTCGGATACCAGTCTGTGACCGTTTCTTCCTTATCCCCATTGCGCACGGTACGATCCTTACCATATTCTCCACGGTATTCCGTTTCCGTCTTAGCATCAAAGGTCCAGTAGGGAAGATAAACTCCTTTAAAACGCTTTGCCTTTGCACTCTCTTTTGCAAGCTTCGGACAGAACCATTTCTTTTTGATCCAGTTTTTAAATAAACCAGCCGCTTTTTCGTCTGTTACCTGGAACGGCACGACACCTCCCGGTGCCATGGTCTTCTGATCAGAAGCCTCCATAACCTGATTGGAACCGCAGAACGGACATACGCCGGAGATCTCCAGTGCATCATAAACCGTTTCTGCGCCGCAGGCCTTACAGATCACCGTCTTCTTCTCTGTACCCCAGTTACAGTTTTCCGTCTGCTCTGCCTTGTCAAGATCAAGCTCCTGTGCCTTTGCAGGCTGTGTTTTTTCCTTCCTGATCTCTTCTGTATGTCCGCAATACGGACAGGCAAGTCCCCCTGTGGTCGGGTCAAATTCCATGACACCGCCACAGCTTGGACATTTTTTATCTGTTTCTTCTAGTGTTTTGGTTTCCCTTGCTTCCAGGTTTTCTTCAAATCCACTCATCATTCTCCCCTTTTCTCTGATGGCTTAATGGATATCGTTATCGTCAAAAGGATCGCCGCACTCCGGACAGAATTTCGGAGGATTCTTGGGATCTTCCGGCTCCCAGCCGCATTTGTCACACTTGTAAAGCGGTACGCCTGCAGGCTTCTTCGCGCCGCAGTTGCTGCAGAACTTGCCTTTATTTATAGTACCACAGCTACAGGTCCAGCCATTCTCTTCCGGTTTTTTGGCTCCGCATTCTACACAGAACCTGCCAGTATTGACTGCCCCACAGCTGCAGGTCCAGCTATCACCCGTCTGTGAAGCTGCAGCTGTCTGTGCAGGTGCTGCCTGAGCCGGAGCTGCCTGCTGCGTGGGTGCTGCCTGCTGTGCTGCTCCCATCTGGAACAGCTGCTGTGCATTCATGCCCCCTGCCTGAGTTGCCATATTCATGCCTGCAAATGCCATCATGGGTCCTGTGGAGGTATTGGACGCTGCTGCCTTCATAGCCTCTGCCTGTGCACCGACAAGCGTTGCTGCTGCCATATTGGGATTGCGAAGGACTGCGCTCTTCTGCAGATCCTTGATCATCTTCTCATCTTCCTCAGATGCCTTCATGGAATTGACACCGAAGGAAACGATCTCAATACCTCTGAGCTGTGCCCATTTCTCAGAAAGGACATCATTCAGGGCATCTGCCAGCTCCATGGTATGTGCGGGTACTTCACTGTAACGGACACCCATGGCGGAAATCTTTGCAAATGCAGGCTGCAATGCTGTCATAAGCTCTGTTTTTAACTGGCTGTCAATCTCTCTTCTCTCATAATCCTCTGTCACATTGCCGCAGACATGGGTATAGAAAAGAATGGGGTCTGTAATATGATAGGAATATTCACCATTGCAGCGGATGGCAATATCAATATCAAGACCGATGTTATTATCTACTACACGGAACGGTACCGGACTTGCCGTACCGTATTTATTTCCCATAATTTCCTTGGTATTAAAGAAATATACCCTCTGATCCTTGGCTGTATCTCCGGCAAAGGTGATACGTTTTCCAAAGGTCTTAAAGGAATTCACAATATTATCTCCCAGCTTGCCATAGAAGATACTGGGCTCTGTGGAAGCATCATAAGTAAATTCTCCTGCCTCCGCACAGATCTCAACGACCTTACCCTGATCCACGATGATCATACACTGTCCTTCATTGACAGCGATCACGGAACCATTGGAAATGATATTTTCATCCCCCTTGTTATTGGCAGCACGCCCCTTGGTTCTTCTGTGTCCCTTGGTTACCAGTACATCTGACTCCAGTGCATCACAATAGAAATACTCGCGCCACTGATCCTCCAGAACCCCTCCTGCTGCACCTTTGATTGCTTTGATTAATCCCATTTTACAGTCCTCCGTTTTGTATTATGGGGAAGCCGGCGGTTCACTGACTTCCCCACGCATTCGACATTCCGTTTTATCTTATGTCCGGTATGTCCCCCTATATGCCTTATATTATTATATCTATTTTGAAAGCTTCTGTCTATACACTTTCCGTCCCGTCATTGCTATTCCTGACAGCATTTTATTTCCTTCTTCCCTGCTTTTTCCTTACCTGCATGCTTTTTCTGCAAATTCAGTTGTCACCAGAGCCTCATAGGGCACTCTTTCCGGCAGCTCCCCGGCTTCTTCCAGGATATTCTGCAGCAGTATAAAGGCATCCTCCTCAAAGACCAGATCTGTTTTCCATGTATCCTGATCGTAATAACGCTTCACGATCCTTTCCAGCGTTTCCACCTCTGTTTCCTCAAATTGAGGGGCGATCACCACTGCAATTTCCTCCGGTGTATGGCTGTTCACATAATCCATCCCCATTTGCAGAGCATAGGTAAATGCCTGGATCACATCCGGGTTCTCTTCGATATAGCTTTTTCTTGCGCTGAATGCCGTATAAGGCACATAGCCGGATGCTTCACCAAGGGAAGCCACCACATAACCATCCCCCTTCGTCTCAAGTGCTGTCGCATGCGGCTCAAACTCTACCGTAAAATCCGCTGTGTCACTTCCGGAAAAGGCAGCTGCTGTAGACCCAAAATCGATACTCTGGTCGATCGTAAGATCTCCCTTCGGATCAAGGCCGTTCTTTTTCAGAATATATTCAAATACCATCTCTGGCATACCGCCTGCACGACCGCCAAGCACTGTTTTCCCTTTCAGCATGGAAAAGTCAAAGTCTGGCATTTCCTCCCTTGCTACGAGGAAATTTCCTGCACGCTGGGTAAGCTGTGCAAAGTTCACCGCATAATCCTGTGTCCCTCCTGCATAAGTATAAATTGTTGCTTCACTTCCCATAAAGCCAATGTCTGCTTCCCTGGTCAGCACTGCTGTCATGGTCTTATCAGCACCAAAGCCGGTAACCAGTGTCAGATCTATCCCCTGTTCCTCAAAATATCCCTCTTCGATTGCCACATACATAGGTGCATAAAAGATACTGTGTGCTACTTCATTCAATGTCACACTTATCCTCTTCTCTGCCCCGGCATCTGTCTTTTCTCCTTTTTCACAGCCAATCAGCACCGACAAGACCATGCCTGCCAAAAGAAGCAGGGACACACCTTTTCGAATCAGTTTTCTTTTCATGATTTTCTCCCTTTTCCGGATAAAATTTTCACTGCTTTATCCTATGAGAGTGTCTCAGAAAATGTGACCTCAGGAAAGAAACATGAAAAAATCCCGAAGAGAGTACAGCCTACCAAAGCTGTACTCTCTCCAGGATTCCCATGCACATGGAAAAGCATGCTACCATTATCATCAGCAGAATTGCCGGAAAATCATATACCATTTTCTGCTGCTCTTCCATTCCTCCCTCTTCATTCATCACCCGGCAGGTTTTCCCGCTGCTTGCAAGAAGCACCTCTATGCCAAGCATAATCAGGAGCACCGGCCAGAAACGGATCACCTCGTAAGGGTCAAAGAACGGAAAGAAAAGTCTTCCCAGAAACAGGACACCCGTCAGCACCAGTGTGATGCCTGCCGTAATGGTTCCCACCCGGTGGATATAAACCGTCTTTCTGCCCATTTATGCTTCCCCCTCCCTGTCAGGGTTCTCCGATGCTGCACTCTGATCAGCAGCTTCCTGTTCTCTGTCCTTTATGGGTTCTTCCCTGTACAGTTCTTTCTTCTTTCCACGGATCATGTGCACACCAAGTACAATGATCAGAACAGAGGCTACGAGCCTCGGCACATAATCACTGATCGTAAACAGCAGCTCATAGATATATTCCGGTAGTACCCTGTAAGCCCAGAGCATATCTACACCTGTTCCCCACAAAAGCCATACACCGAGCACGATCAGCAGTACTGCAATTCCCCTGGAATTTCCCTGCAGCTTCTTTTTTCCTTTTTGGAACAGCTCCATGCCAAGGATATCATTATCCTCCACCTGTGCAAATTCCTCGTCACTTAAGGATGCCAGATGATTGGCATGGAAAAATCCGTATGCCCATATCACAACCGCCAGAATGGAAAGTCCATCCAGTCCAAGGAATGACGGGATCATGATCATTCCAAGGAAAAACAGCATCAGCTCTGTTCCTGTCCTCATAAACCCCATATACATTTCTGCCGCTCCCGGCATCAGTGAAAAACAAAATGTCAAAAATCTGTTCTTTTTCTTTGTTTTCATTCTTTTTCCTCCATTTTATCCTGTCTTCTACAGATCATTTGCTAATATCTTTTCTTTTGCTTCCCGCACACCGTTATTCAGCCTGTCAAAAAGCGTTTCCGGCTTCTTTGCACGATATTCGGGATCATTCAGGTCTTCTCTTGTGATCCTTGGTCTGTCCTCCTCCTGAAGCACTCCAGCCCGGCTGATATCACTGCCATCCCGGAAAGGATTGACGATCAGAAGGGTAAGCGCTGCCGCCATGCCTGCTGCCACCTTCAGGACATATACGGCGAAGGGAACCGTCTTTTTTTCTTCTGTCTTTGGCAGTTCCGGCGGAAAGATCTTCTTCATGATCTCTTCCTTCAGATGCTCCGGTGCATACAACTCCTGCTGCTCCAGTTTCTCAAGGAAAGCATTTAATTCCTCATCTGTTGGATAATTTTTCATTTCAGATCCTCCCTTCGGTACTTCTTCTTCAGCATATCCCTTGCCCGGTAAATCTGGGTCTGTATGGTCTTGCTGTTCATGCTTCTGTCTCTGGCAATCTCTGCAACAGTCTTTTCCTGCAGATAATAGGCTCTGGCAATCTCATCATAGGGTGGCTTCAGAGAATCGCAGATCTGTGCAAAGCCGCTTTTGATCTCCGTTTCCACGCACTGCTCTTCCGGTCCGTCCCGCCCTTCCGTCATCACCTCAAAAAAGCTGTCTTCCGTCGGGATATTCCTTTTGGCTGAACTTCTGACATAATCAATGCTCTTGTTGACTGCTATCCTGCAGATCCACGCCTTTTCATTATTGCCGTCAAAGGTATCATACTTCTGATAAACAGAAAGGAAGGTTTCCTGCGAAAGATCCTCTGCTGCGAAGTAATCTTCAGTTACTTTATAACAAATGGAAAAAACAAGCTTCTGATAGGTATCGATCAGCTCTGAAAGCCGGCTTTTTGAACATATGGATCCATTTCCCTGCATGGCCTGTTTCCTCCTCTGTTTAGTAACAGCACAGCTTCCGCTGCCCTTCTATACAGTATAACGCAGCAGCCCTTCCGTTTTCTTCAGGAATTTTATATTTCTAAAAAAACTATTTTTTATCAAAAAAGACCAGGCCTTTGCCTGATCCTTTCTCTCTGCTCTCTGTCCTGTTCTATTTTCCCTTCTCCTGCTCCCCGCTTTTACGGAGCTCATCCACCATCTTCTCGATCAGTAGCTTCTTAATATAAACATCGAACCCCAGCAGACCCACGAAAGAGAACATTCTCAAAAATTCCCTGTCCTCCTCCGGTGCATCCCCAAAGATTCCCTGTGCCGTCTCAAATTTATGCAGGATATCCTCCTTCAGTACTTCTACCTGAGATTTTTCAAGGCTAAAAACCTCATCATAGATCCGGCTTATATCTATATTCCCATCAGTCTGGAAATACTTCCTGGATACAGGCTCCAGAAGAGTC
The DNA here is from genome assembly GCF_025567405.1 of Suilimivivens aceti. NCBI lineage: Bacteria > Bacillati > Bacillota > Clostridia > Lachnospirales > Lachnospiraceae > Suilimivivens > Suilimivivens aceti. Next base: position 12,336 of record NZ_JAOQKJ010000008.1, read on the forward strand.
TGTATATCATTGATGGAAAGAATCCCCTTGAAATAGTAAATAAAGATCAGCATCAGTACATGTTCCTTACTGTACTTCTTCTTTACCGGCGGCGGCAGAAGATCATTCTTGGCATAATTATTAATCATGGTCTTGGTCAGAACCTTGTCACTCTCCGGATTCCTTGATGTATTTTTCAAACGGCTTTCCATGAAGGTAGTAACCTGATCCATGTACAGATCAATACCCGGTATGTCCTCTGACTTGATATGCTGTATCCTGTCAAGGCTTTCCATAATACTGTTTAGCAGATCATCTTTATCTATTGTCATTTTATCGTCACCTCGCAAGCCTCTGTATAAGTGCTTCCATTCTCTATATTATATAGTATTTAAAACCACATAGCAAGTAGAAGCCTGTATTTTTACAATTTTCTTTACTTTAAAACTTTAATATGTTAAAATCTTACTGATCAGGAGATTAGAAAGGAGAATTCCCTTTTATGAATAAGAAAATAATGACACCAGCTGTAGATGAGCTGTTTGATGCGATCTTAAGCCTGCAGTCCAAAGAAGAGTGTTACAGTTTCTTTGAGGATCTATGCACCATCAATGAGTTGCTCTCCCTATCCCAGCGTTATGAAGTTGCCTCCATGCTGCGCGACAAAAAAACCTATCTGGAAATTGCTGAAAAAACAGGAGCCTCCACAGCTACGATCAGCCGTGTAAACCGTTCTCTCAACTATGGAAATGATGGCTATGAGCTTGTTTTTGAAAGATTAAAGGGACAGTCCTGAGTAAGGAATGTCCCTTTTATTACCTTTATTTCAGCAGTATTTACTTCCGTTCTCTGCCGGTCTAACCATTGATATCGATCATCGTCATGGGATCGATATAAGCATCATCCTTCATGATCTGATACCCCAGCTTCTGATTATCCTCCTCTATGGTAAAGAGAATATAACCCTTTCCCAGTTCTTCTCCTGCCTTAACAAGCGCTGTGCCATTGTTACGATACACTGAGCAGTAACCATTTCCGTGATCTACCACGATCTTGGTTCCATACTCTGTATCCGCATCCACACTCAGGACAACACCTGTACCTGTTGTCAGGACATTGACACCTGCAGCAGCCGTAAAGACCAGCATCGGATCACCCTCTGTGGCCTCTTCCATGGTAGCGGATCCACTTAAGGGGAATCCCTTGGGCAGTGCATTTTCTACGGTTTCCTGTGAAATCGCATCTTCTGTAGCTGCCTTCTTGCTGACAGTCTCACTCAGGACAGTAACCTTGTTGGAAAGCGTACTGTTCTCTACACTCAGGGCTTCATTTTCATCCGTCAGATTATTGATCGTCACAAGCTGATCCACCAACTGGCTTCTTGCATCCTTCAATGTGATCGAATCATAGATAAATCTGCAGATCACACCAACGATCATCAAGAAAAGAACAATGGCAGCCACCTCTACGATCCCTGAGCTGATATGTCTCTGTTTCATGACACCCTCTTCATTTTCTGTTACAAGAAGAAGGGCAAATTTACTTTTTCTCTTTTTATTTTGCTGTTCCATTACTTCCGTGTCACCTCCGGATCTGTTATGATAGCATGACAAAAAAACGTTACATAAGCGTTATTTTAGCACAGATGGCGGATTTACACAAGTTTTACACAGAAAGCTTCATACTTCCTTCACAAATCAGACCTTTTTTTCTCATAAATTCACTGATCCCAAAAGCCATGATACCGGGCAGTAAAAAGTGCATGACTGCGATTTCAAGCAGGACGATCACAGGAGGCACGCCTTCGGAAACCATGGTCTGGTAGGCATTGATCTGTCCTACAAGACCGGCCGTTCCCATACCGGAGCCTGTAGCATTATTAGTCATATGCAGTACCATGGTCGATACCGGACCTAAAACTGCACTTGCAATGATCGCAGGAAGCCAGATCAGGGGATTTTTCACAATATTCCCGATCTGCAGCATACTGGTTCCAAGTCCCTGGGCCAGCAGGCCATTTACTTTATTTTACCTGAAGGATGCCGTAGCGAAGCCGATCATGTTCGCACAGCATCCAACAGTTGCTGCTCCGGCTGCGATTCCATTCAGTCCAAGGATGATCGTTCCAATGATCAGCGTAGCAAAAAGCCCAGATGCCATACCGCTGAGTCCATCGATAAAAATTTCATTCAGATATTTTTCCATTGTTTCATATGCATTCTATTCCTTTCTGAAATACCTTTTACTCCGCCTTTTAGCATATTTTACCTGCCATGATATTTCAATTACAAAAGTATCTTTTTTAGAATTCACAAAACTTTCACAAATCCTACAAATTTCTTTACTTTTTAAAGTAGTTGTGCTATTCTGAATTTGTTGCAGCACAGGGCTGCAAAAATTTATATTTTTTATTTATATGTGGAGGTATCTACGATGAACAAAGGTACAGTTAAGTGGTTCAACAATCAGAAAGGATACGGTTTCATCTCTGACGAATCTGGAAATGACGTATTCGTACACTACTCAGGACTGAATATGGAAGGCTTCAAGTCTCTTGAAGAAGGCGCTTCTGTAGAGTTTGATGTAGTAAATGGTGAAAAAGGACCTCAGGCCGTAAACGTAACCAAGTTATAATCCGAGAGATTTATAACGCATTAATTCAGTAACACGATGTGCCTGTTCTTAAATATAAATGTTATATTTTATTTAGGATTTGCTATTGTTTTAAGGAATTAAGGAAAATCCCCATCTTTGCAGATGGGGATTTTTTTGCGCCTGTCATCCGTGTCCTGATCTTCCCTTCTCCGTCCTCTGTCCAAAACCCTTTTCCTGTGATCTGCTGCACTGTATTTCCCGGTTCACTGCGTCAAAGCGGCGCATTGCAGTTTCTATCCTCTTCCTGTAGAATAAGGTTAATTTGCTGAAACAAAGGAGAGCTGTTATGAATCGTGAATCTTTCAAATCCCGGCTTGGCTTCTTACTGGTCAGTGCCGGCTGCGCCATCGGTATTGGAAATGTCTGGCGTTTTCCCTATGTTGCCGGAGAAAATGGTGGTGGCCTTTTTGTACTTCTGTACCTCGTTTTCCTGATCCTTATGGGTCTCCCTGTCCTTACCATGGAACTGGCCGTAGGACGTGCCAGCCGCAGGAGCGCTGTACAGGCTTACCAGACACTTGAAAAAACCGGCAGTAGGTGGCATATTCACGGATGGTTTGCCATTCTTGGCTGTTATCTGCTGATGATGTACTATACCACTGTTTCCGGATGGATGATCTCCTATTGTGTAAAGTTTGTAACCGGTACCTTCCGGTCCGGCATGAGTACAGCGGATACCAGTGCTGTTTTCTCTTCGCTTCTTTCCAGTCCTCTGCAGATGGGCTTTTTCATGATCCTTACTGTCGTTGCCGGCTTTTTGATCTGCAGTAAGGGTCTGCAGGATGGGCTTGAAAAGCTCAGCAAGATCATGATGATCGCCCTGCTTTTCCTGATCATTATACTGGCCGCCCACAGCCTGACGCTTTCAGGAGCCTCCGAGGGTCTTTCCTTCTATCTGATCCCACGCTTTTCCACAGTGCAGAATGTCGGTCTTGGCAATGTTATTTCCGCTGCCATGAACCAGGCCTTTTTCACATTAAGCCTTGGGGTTGCTGCCATGGAGATCTTTGGAAGCTATATGAGTAAGGATAATACCCTGGCAGGTGAGGGAATCCGCATCTGTGCCCTTGATACCTTTGTTGCCATTATGGCAGGTCTTATCATTTTTCCCGCCTGCTTCAGCTACGGTGTTGAGGTCAATGCAGGTCCGCAGCTTATCTTTATTACATTACCAAATGTATTTGTCAATATGTCTGGCGGTCGTATCTGGGGATCCCTGTTTTTCCTGTTTATGACCTTCGCCAGCTTCTCAACCGTGATCGCCGTATTTGAAAATATTATGTCCTTCTGTATGGATATGTTTGGTATCAGCCGCAGGAAAGCCGCACTGATCAACTGTATTATCATCCTCATCGCCAGCCTGCCCTGTGTACTCGGATATAATCTCTTTAGTGATCTCCACCTGATCGGCGGAAGGGATGTACTTGACAGCGAGGATTTCCTTGTCAGCAACCTGCTCCTTCCCCTCGGCTCTCTTGTTTATCTGCTCTTCTGCGTCACGAGGTGGGGCTGGGGCTTTGACAATTATCTTGAAGAAGCTAATACAGGAAAAGGCATTAAGATCAGTCGTTTTCTAAAGCCTTACTTCCAGTTTATTCTGCCTGTACTGATCCTGATCATCCTGATCCAGGGACTTTTATAAATTTTGTATTCAAAAAGAATCCACCGGATCCTTTTTTCATATGCATGGCAGCAAAAAACTGCCGGATTCTGACCTCCGGCAGTTTTTATTTTATGACTTCCTTTCATTTCTCTCATACCAAGTTTCATTATCATCTATTTGTTATAAATTACGTTTTTTACCAAACTCTGTCTTTATAAGCTGTATCTTCATATCCTTGCTCTTGCAATATACTAACCATCCTGTCTAATACTATTTTACATGACTCCTTAAACCACTTTCTTTCCCCAAATCTTTTTATCAGCTTAGGACTGAGCACATAATATGTTTTAATGAATATCCGCCCATACCAGGATTCTGCAAGTGAATAATCTCTATATCTTCTCAAAATCCATACCTGGGGACAGTCAAAAAAACATACTCTCCGTATAATTACGGATTTCCTTATTTATTTTTACTTCCAATCATAGCACCTCCTTTTTGAGTACAAAAAAACGCCACCTGCTGTGAAGTGACGATTTGTGTATTTGATATTCTGTTTTAACGGATAAGCCAACTGTAATCTTTACGGCAGTCAAGGATATAATCCACATAAACCGTATCATCTTGGATTTGGTAAAGAACGAGATACCACTTTGCAACAAACATCTTATGATATTTATTCGTCGGTATATACGCTTCTTCAAAAAACGGAAAACGCTGTGGCATATGTTCTAAAGAACGCATTGCTTCCATAAGCTCTTGCTTTTTCACTTTGGAAGCATCTTTATTAACCTGTGCCATAAAACAAATATGTGTTCCCAACATACGCTTTGCCCTGTCGGAAACAATGACTTTATATTTTTTATCTGACATAGGCTTATACCTCTGCGATTACGTCGTCAAGGTAAGCATCGAGCTCATCAAGAGTGCAGCCGTTTCTTCCTGCTATTCTGTCTTCTTCGACAGCAAGCAGTTCTTCTCTTAGCTTCAGCATTTTTTCCCGACGGTTATAAGTTTCAATATCCATAACAACCAAATCTCCTTCACCATTCTTTGTAAGGAATACCGGCTCTGCCGTTTTACGACACATATCTGCAATCTCGTTGTAGTTCTGGCGGATTGCTGCTGATGGACGAATATTCATATTTGCACCTCCTTAAAACAGTTGTGATAGTAATATTCTAACCATATTATAATCATTTCATGCAACAGAGTCAACGAATATAGAAAAATTTACATTTACAAGCCCATCATTTCTCTTACAACACGGTCTGCCATTTTTACTGCACCCACCAGAACGAGCATATTAAAAACAAGCTCCCCGATATAGCTCCATACCATTGTAACCGCCGCCATCGTAAGATTTGCCTGTGCATCAGCATCAATCAGCAGGACTTTTTTACCCTGCTGCACCAGACTTACACCCAGATTGACCGCTGTGGTTGTTTTTCCGACACCGCCTTTCTGGTTAGTCAGAGCAATCACTTTGCAATTTGACATACTTGACTCATTTGAGGAATTAAAAACTGCAGACAATGCCACTCAGGCTCAAATGGTTATGTACAGCAAACTTTTCAAAATCAATTTTACCAAAATGGATCCATACGAGTTCAAGACCTTTACAGACATTTTGCAACGCTACTCAGACCTCTGCAAACCAGTTAAGGGAAATGGACGTGGCAAGAAGAAAAAGTAATGCTATCAACACTATTGACTAGTAAAGCTTATCTCAACCTTGGCTCCACTAGTCTCATTGGAATTAGCAAGAACAATCTTTCCTCCGTGCTCCTCAGCTACTTTTTTCGCAAAGAACAATCCTATGCCATAATGAGAGCCGCCGGTTCTGCTAGAATCATCCATGAAAAATTGCTCTGTGCCATGGGCAAGCCCTTCAGGCGTAAAGCCACTTCCGGAATCCTCAACGGTAAAGGCAAGTTCTCCGTCGCTGTAAGTAACTGTAATATTTATCACACTGCCCTTGGGCGTGTGCTCAGCAGCATTTCTCACAACATTCATGACAGCCCTGACAACATGATCGTACACGACGCTTATAACAGAGTCGCTATTTTCACTTTCCAATTCTTCCTTCCAGTTAATCTGATGCTGATAAACTTCCGATAGTCCCAAGGTCTGCTTTTTGATATCAGCCAGAACATCATAGACATTCACGTTAACAGGTGCCTGCGAAATCCCCTCCTGAGACTTCGTAACTTCTATGAGAGTCTGCACATAATTCTGAATCTGAAGTACGCTTCCTGAAATATAGTCCGCATAATTCTTCTGTTCATCCGTAAGCTCTGTCTCTAATAAAAGCTCGGAATTGCCACGTACCACCGTAAGAGGCGTCTTGATGTCATGGGCAAGCGCTGACATCTGCCTGTTCTTTTCCTGCTCGGTCTCCCACTGCTTCTGAAGTGAAGTCTTAAGCGCATATCGCATATCATCAAGCGCCACCAAACATTCATCAATCTCACGAACACCTGAATAATTGATTTCAAAATCCAAATTTCTGTCGCCAATCTGCACTAAAGCCCCCCTCATGGGAGCCATCTTCTTTCTGATTCTATATCCGAATCTCTTTGCAAAAATCTGCATAATTCCGATACAGCAGAAAAGAACGAACAACATCAAAAGTATTTCCGGGTTTGGCATATGTTCATTCATCCACAAAGATTTATACTGAGGCTTAAGTCTATACTGCAAGACAACATATTCATCCGTCCGGGGAATAACTTTATAATATTTGCCATCGCTATAATTCTTATTTGCTAATACCTTCCGTGCTGTTTCCACATCCTTTTCGCCAAGATTGCCAGAGATTACTTCCCCATCCTCTGAAAAAACAACATAATGACATACATCAGGAATTATATCCTCTGTCACTTCGTTTGCTGTTTCAATCTGTTCAAAGACTTCATTTATTCTATATTCCGCGTAGTTAGCCGGGTATATAGCACCAATATTGATAAGCACGTTAAAAGCAAAATAAGAAATGATAACCCATATAACGAGTGCAAATCCCATTAAAAAAATATAGGCCTCGAACATACTTCCAAGCCCCAGCGTACCTCTCTTGTTTTTTTTATTCTTACTCTTTACTCTTCCCATTTATATCCAATCCCCCAAACTGTCTTAATTGGCATATACTCGAAGCTTGAAAGCTTTGTTCTAATATTTTTGATATGTGTAATGATTGTGCTATCGCTACTCTCACTGTCGTAACCTAACACCTTTTCCAATATCTGTTCCTTTGAAAAAATCTGTCCGCGGTTCTTTGCCAAAAACTCGCATATGTCATACTCTGCCTTTGTAAGACTTATTTCCTTTTCATCAATCATCATCTTTCGTGCTTCAAGCATAAAGCATATTCTGCCAAGAGCAAGTCTTGCCACATGCTCACGTTTTTCTCTTCGAAGGTGTGCTCCAATCCTTGCACGAAGCTCCATTACTCCGAAGGGCTTACAGATATAATCATCTGCACCAAGGGCAAGTCCATTTACAAGACTTCCCTCATCCGTCTTTGCAGTGATAAATAAAATCGGACAATCAACCACATTTCTTATCTTCGAGCAAAGCTCAAAGCCGTCAATTCCAGGCATCATCACGTCCAGTAATATTAGGTCGAAGTGTGAGAGCTTATCCATCTCAATTTTCGTAGGTTCATCAATTTTTGTAACGGTGTGAGAGTCTTTAACAAGAATACTCTCAATCATGTTTAAAATGGCTTTTTCGTCGTCAACCGCAAGTATGTTTGCCATATTCTTTTTTCATCCTCTATTTCATTATATTTGAAGCTGATTATTCAGATATTTTACTACCCTCATAGTTTGTAGCAAAAGCAAAATATCCTGCAAAGCATACAGCAACAACTACCAGGTAAATCGGTGCATGCGACTTTATTTCAGAAAGTGCTCCCCTATCCGCAAGCTCGTATGCAAGGAATGTTTCAGGAATTCTGGCTGTCCATGAAAGTGGTACAATCTTCCAGACATACATTCCAATATCAGTAAGGAAAAGTGCACTGATAAGTCCCGAAATCAAACCTGCACCTATTGCAAAAGCTTTTCCAAAAACAAATGCAAAAATCTCAAATATCAGATAAAGTGGGATTGCGGAAAGCCACATCACAAGGACTGCTCTAACAAAAAGCCCCATTGAAGCGATACTATGTCCATGTATCATGTTAAAGCCAAATCCGAATATAACCGCCGTAAACAACAAGGCAAAGAGACCAAACACAAGTAATGTCACTACCTTAGAAAAGAGCGCTGCTGTCCTACTTCTTAAAGTAAGAAGATTTTGGAATGCCCCGGCATTTTGCTCCTGCTCCATTGTACTAGCAATGAATATTCCAATCAATACAGGAAATGCAGATCCAAGAGTCTCATAAAAAGCAGTTATCTTATCTGTTTCATTCCATCCGGAAATCGCATAATAAGCAAGAAACACTGCACTTACCACAATCGGGATTATAATATGAGCAATTATTACGGAACTTCTTTTCATCTTATAAAAATCTGCGCGAAGACATCTGGTAAACATTATTATTTCACCTCTCTTTTTTCAAACCAGTTAAGGTATAGATAAGTTAAAAGCATAAAATGGGCGAGTGCAATGAGAATTCCAGGAAGAATTACGAAGGAACTAAGAAGTGGTTCCCCTGCCTGCGCTCTCAATCCATTTGGAAGTACATGCAAAAGCGGCGTAACAACTCTCATGGATATCGCAGAGACCAGTATAAACCATTTTTCTGAAGGTGCTACGATAATTCCAAGCACATTTATAAACAGACAAACCATAAGTTCTACTACCATTCCAAATTTTTCACTTAAGAATAAGAACAGTGGTATCTGCCAAAGCTCTGTGATAGTTAGAACGACAACCGTTATAGCTGCTCCAATTACAGGAATACTTGTTGTTAAAATAGCTCCCCCCACGGTAGCTCCTGCAAAAAGTACTACATTTGATACAAGAACAAGGATTCCAAGATAAGCAATTTTCCCAAGCATCAGTTTTCTTTTTTCCATTGGAAGAGTCTTGATGTTGTAGTATCCGTTTTTCTTTTCTCTAATTACAGAAAGGTAGCTTACGATAGCAATCATACCAGGAAGAAGAAGTACATACCACCAGTTCCATGCGCTCTCTGCGTAGGCATTGGTCATTCCTAACGTAAGCACAAATGCCATTACAAGTGTAATTATTGGAAATACACCTATGAGTTTACTACTCATAGTTCTCTTTGATTTTAAAAATTCCGCTCTTATTATATTAGTCATTGCTTTAGTCCTTTCATCTAATCTGTCAGATAGTTAGTAATTTACGTTCTTTATTCGATATTCTGAAGCTTACGATTTTTCTTAACAACATCCATAAAGAGCTCTTCAAGATTCTGTCCCGGAAGAAGCTTACCTTCATATCCAAGTACTCCGTCTGAGATTATTCCGATATAATCAGCACACATCTGAACCTCTGAGAGAATATGGCTTGACAAAATCACGGTAATTCCCTGCTCAGGTAAGGTTTTTATAAGTTCTCTAAGCTCTTCAATTCCGATTGGGTCAAGTCCGTTTGTAGGCTCATCCAGAATAAGGAGCTTGGGATTTGCAAGAAGTGCAAGTGCTATTCCAAGTCTTTGCTTCATTCCCAGCGAAAACTGACCAGCCTTCTTTTTTCCTGTATTTGTAAGTGAAACTGTTTTTAAAACCTCATCGATTCGGCTCTTTGCCACCCCAAGAAGAATAGCTCTTACTTCAAGATTCTCTCTTGCTGTAAGATTTTCATAGATTGGAGGATTTTCGATGAGTGCTCCAATCTCTTCAAGAATTGCTCTGCTCCATGGCTTTCCGTCATAGATTATCTCACCATCTGTAGGCTTCATGATTCCGGTTATCATCTTTAGTGTTGTCGACTTTCCTGCTCCGTTTGGTCCAAGGAGCCCATATACACAACCCTTTGGTATATTCAGCGATACTTTATTTACCGCCTTCTGATCTTTAAATGTCTTACAAAGTTCGTTAGTTTTAAGCATCATTTCCATTATTTTTCCCTTTCCTTTACCTATATATAAATTTGTTTTTTATTTTGTTGCCATAGATATTTTTCAATCTGAAAACAGATTACAAAGAAAAAATAAAGATTTGATGAAGATTATTAGAAAAGCTTTCATATATCCATAAATAATTTGTCGCAAAAAATTAGAGGCACTCTATAAAAGAATGCCTCTTTTTATCATATCATCTTAAAATACTTAAGTGCTTCTGTGATAGCTTTCTCCTTTTCCGGAGTTGTACCCGGTCGTCTACTATTCTCTGATTTTGGCCTATTGTAATTCTCTCTTTCTATAATTCCATACTTGTCGCATCAATCTCATCCAGATTAATCTCAATCTCGATATGATCATCCGGCTTTTGTTGGGACAAAAGAACAACCGTCTCAAAGCTCATCCTCCCCCCAAACAGATCAAGGGCGCTGCCGATCGTCACATCAACCCGGTTCCTCCCAAGAAGCTTCAGCTTTTCCAGATCCTCATAGGAATGTACCCCGCCTGCATAGGTAGACGGAATTTCGCAGGAATTTCCAAGAAGGGCAGCTACCTCCGCTTCTATACCATTTGCCTTTCCTTCCACATCTACTGCATGCACCAGAAATTCATCACAGAATCCTGCCAGCTTATGCAGCGTTTCCTCATTTAACAAAACATCTGTATACTTCTGCCACCTGTCGGTTACAATATAATAGCTTCCTTCCCGTTTCCGGCAGCTTAAATCCAGCACAAGTCTGTTCTTTGAAACAGCCCTTACCATTTCCTGCAGGCGGTCATAATGAAGCTTTCCATCTTTGAACACATAAGAGGTTACGATCACATGGCTTGCACCTGCCTCCAGATATTCCCCTGCATTCTCCGGTGTGATCCCACCACCGATCTGCAGTCCTCCCGGATAGGCACGCAGTGCACTGAGAGCCTGTCTTTTCGTCTGTTCATAAAATTCTGAAGAGGGTGGGTTTAAAAGTATAATATGTCCGCCTGAAAGCTTTTTATTCTGATATAATCTGGCAAAAAAGGCCGCATCCTGCTCTGAAACAAAATTTTCCTCTGCCTGATCTCCTGCATCCTTCAGGCTTCCACCTACAATCTGTTTTACTTTTCCATTGTGGATATCAATACATGGTCTGAATTTCATTCTCTGCTCCTTTTCACACGAATTATTTTAATACAGAATGCACATAATAGCAACAGAACTGACAGTTTGCAGTTCTTAAGAAAGGCATCTTTCAGCCTTAGACAGGAGGTATTATGATGAAAGGATCGAAAAAGCTGTTAGTTGCAGCTATGCTGCTTTCTATGACATTGGCACTTGCTGCCTGTGGAAGCAGCAAAAATAACAACTCTGCAAATGATATGGCAGGGAACGCTGCAACCGGAAACAATCAGGGAACTGTCACAGGCTCCCCGGAAAATAATGCTGCAGGCACCGAGAATGGTGCAGTGAATGGCAATGACAATATCACAGATGATGTCAATGATGCAGTCAACGATGTGACTGCTGGTGATGATGGTTCTCTCCTCGAAGACGCAGGAAATGCGGTTGGAGATGCAATCGATGGTATTACCGATGGTGTCGATGATGTTGTAAACGGAGTTACAGACGGCATTGATGATATGACAGATTCCGTTACAGGAAGCAGTAACACAGGCAGTCCGGCTAATGGTAATACACGAGCTTCTGCATCCCCCTCGGCTTCACCTGTAAAGAAGTAATTACTGCCAGATTTTATTCTTATATTGGCAGAAAAAGAGCTGTCAGACAATGACAGCTCTTTTTTGGAATTTATTTTTCAATAATCGTACCATCCCGGTAAGCATCAAGCAGCAGTTCCAGTTGAGTGATGCTTTCCCGCAGCTCCCGTCCAATATCAGTATCCGCAACCAGGATCCTGTCATAGGAGGTTTCCACGATCGTAGTATCAGAGAAAATATCTGATTCATGCAGGATCGCTGCTTCTGTAGATTCGAAGGGCTCATGGGCAACCAGACGCATACCATGGGAATTGGCCACCAGTGTATAGCCCGCAATTCCGGTCTTGCTCTGATAGGCCTTGGAGAAGCCACCATCGATAATGAGCAGCTTGCCATCACACTTGATCGGTGATTCTCCCTTTTTCAGTTCTACCGGCACATGTCCATTGATGATATGGGAATTTCTGGTGCTGAGGCCAAATTCCGTCAATATCTTATTCAGAAACTCTTCATTGCCAAGCAGTGAATAATAGCTGTTCTTTACTTCCTTGTGAGTCTCCTTGTCTGCTATGAAATACCGTTCAAAGGTAGCCATCTTATCCTTGCCAAAGACCGGGGAATTAGGTCCTGCCCATATATACCAGATCAGATCCTGCGCCCGGTACATCTCGATTGGCTCATTCTTGGCGTAGTAGCCTTTTCTTGCACAATTGTCAAGCACATCATACAGCGCCTTGCCTTTATACTCCCTGCCCTCTACATTGGCAGATTTAAAATCGCCTTTCTCATCCACCGGCACACAGCCATGATACAGAAGATTGGAATTATGCACCTTGTACAGACTTCCGTTGGTATAAAGAAAACGGATGTGCCTCTGAAGCTTCTCACATTTCAGGAAGGCCTGACGCAGTCTTGCCATAACCTGCTCTTCTTCCGGAGTCAGGTTATAGGGATCATTCCTGTCCACGGTCGGGAATTCCACGTCTGACATGGCATATTCCTTATCACCGATCCGCACAGTCTTCTTATCATAATCAATTTTGTCAAGAAGCAGTCTGTCATCCATCTGAAATTCCGGATGCTTTTTGATCACCTGGCCTTCCAGCTTGAACTGCATAATGGAAATTGCCTTATGGATCTTCATGTCAAGACTCAGATCCTTGGTGTCATAGTCTGTATTAAACTTAATGGCAAAGGTATCGCAGTTTACATCCTTATAAGTCTCCATGGCAAAGGTGGCAAGCGGGATCAGATTGATACCGTAGCCGTCCTCCAGGGTATCCAGGCTGCCATATCGTGCTGCGATACGGATGACTGTCGCAATACAGGCAAGATGTCCGCAGGCAGCCCCCATCCACACGATATCATGATTTCCCCACTGGATATCCACCGAATGATACTTCATCAGCGTATCCATGATAATATGGGGACCAGGACCTCTGTCATAAATATCCCCTACAATATGCAGATGATCGATAACCAGTCTCTGGATCAGGTTGCTCAGGGCAATGATAAAGTCAGGTGCCCGCCCAATCCTGATAATAGTATGGATGATCTCATTGTAATAGCCTTCCTTATCGGAAACCTCTGCCTTTTCTGTGATCAGCTCTTCGATGATATAAGCGAAATCCTTCGGCAGAGCCTTTCTTACCTTGGATCTGGTATACTTGGAAGCCACACGCTTGGTTACCTGTACCAGCCTGTGCAGTGTGATCTTATACCAGTCTTCAATATTGTCTTCCTCCTGCATCACAAGATCCAGCTTCTCTGCCGGATAATAGATCAGCGTGGCAAGTGCTTTCTTGTCCCTGCTGCTTAAGGTATTTCCGAACACCTCATCAATCTTCCTTTTCACAGCACCGGAGCCATTCTTCAGTACATGGTTAAACTGCTCATACTCCCCATGGATATCCGTCAGGAAATGCTCGGTTCCCTTCGGCAGGTTAAGAATTGCCTGCAGATTGATGATCTCTGTAGAAGCTGCCGCAATATTAGGATACTGATGTGCAAGGCTCTTTAAATACTTTAATTCCAGTTCATTCATTTTTCCGTAGGTCACCTTATGACCCTTCCCCCGTTCAGATTAAAAAAGGAATGGCCATTTCTTCATAAAACCATTCCTTTTCTCTTACTATTTATTATCTATCACATTACTCATATTGTAAAGACCTGCAGGCTTACCTTTTAAATATTTTGCAGCCTGGACCGCCCCTTTTGCAAAAACAGCCTTGGAATAGGCACTGTGGGAAAAGGTGATCACCTCATCTGTTCCCGCAAAGATCACATCATGATCTCCTACGATAGTACCGCCTCTGACGGATGCAAATCCGATCTCCTTCTTCGGTCTTACTTCTCTTCTGGTGCTTCTGTCAAACACGTAGTCAAATTCATTGTCAAACTCTTCGTTGATCGTATCACCAAGTGCCAGCGCAGTACCACTCGGTGCATCCTTTTTCAGATTATGATGCTTCTCTACGATCTCGATATCATATCCTGCCGGTACCAGTGTTTTTGCTGCTTCCTTCAGAAGCTTTAACAGCATATTGATGCCAAGGGACATGTTGGCAGACTTCAGGATCGCTACCTTCTTTGAAACCTCTTCTACTCTCTGAAGCTGCTCCTCAGAAAGACCGGTGGTGCAAAGCACACAGGGCACCTTTTTTTCCTCGCAGTAAGTAAGCAGGTTATCTACTGCAGGTGCTGCACTGAAATCAATGATAACATCCGCCTCCGTGTCACAGTCCCTGATATCTTTAAAAACAGGAAAGGGATTCTTTCCCTCATCAAAAGCATCTACACCTGCTGCCAGTGTAATTTCCGGATCATCTGCAATCAGGGCAGCGATATTGCGTCCCATCTTTCCATTGCAGCCATGCATGATCACATTTACCATTTTCTGTTCCTCATTCTTTCCTATTAATATGGCTCTTATAAAATACCGTAATCCTTCATTGCCTTTTCAAGCTTTACCGCATTTTCTTCTTCCATCTCGCAGAGCGGCATACGAAGGATACCAGCTCCCCTTCCCTGCAGGTTCAGTGCCTTCTTCACAGGGATCGGATTTACCTCACAGAACAATGCATTGCAGAGCGGAATCGCACGAAGCTGTTCTGCACAGCTTCCTGCCACATCTCCTGCAAAGAACTTCGCACAGATCTCGTGTGTCTGTCTGGGTGCCACATTGGAAAGAACAGAGATCACACCCTTACCGCCAAGTGCAAGAAGAGGAGTGATCTGATCGTCATTACCAGAATACAGATCTACCTTACCATCTGCCAGAGACATCAGCTTCACGATCTGGCTTAAGTTTCCGCTTGCTTCCTTGACACCTACGATATTCTCTACCTCCGTGCAGAGCTTCACAACAGTTTCCGGTGCGATATTGCAGCCTGTACGGCTCGGCACATTATAAAGAATAACTGGAACCTTAACAGAATCTGCCACTGCCTTGAAGTGCTGGTATAAGCCCTTCTGGGTTGCTTTATTGTAATAAGGAGTTACCAGAAGAAGTCCGTCCACGCCGTATTTTTCGGCCTCTGTAGAAAGATAGACCGCTGTATCTGTACAGTTGGAGCCTGTTCCTGCAATGACCGGGATCCTGCCATTTACCTTCTCCACACAGTAGCGGATCACATCCAGATGCTCCTCATGTGTCAGTGTGGAAGATTCTCCGGTAGTACCACAGACGATGATCGCATCCGTACCATTCTCGATCTGATACTCTACCATTTCTGCAAATTTCTCGTAATCCACCTCACCGTTATCCTTAAAGGGTGTAACGATTGCTACTCCTGCGCCTGTAAAAACTGCCATATTAACTGCCTCCTTGAATATTATTATGTAAAAAAACAGCCGGCACAAATGGCGCCGACTTTTATCTCTTTCATCGGATAGCGCCCCATCAGAATCTGATGACAGTCATACAGCTCTTAACTGTATCCCCAAGAATCCATATGCAGTGTCTCCGAATTCTTTCGGCGTGTTTTCCTTTCATTTTCCTTCCTCTGTGCCTGCCACATCCAAAAAATTACTCTTAAAATACGCAACCTCTATCTCATCTATCAAGTTGTTCATGCAGCCATCTGCTGTCGCAGACTGAACTGCTGTTTTGTTATAAACAAATCATAGCACCTCGCCTGACTCCTGTCAATGCGCAGATGCTATGATATCCTGCTCTTGCTATTGCAAAAAATGCTTTTGTCTTACCAGCGTTTAAATTTCAATGTTTCTATCCTGGAAACCTCATCGGCGACCAGACACAGATCATCATTCAGTGAAATCCCTGTCATGATAATATCAGTTTCACCGTCCCTTGCTTCCAGTAGATTTTTCAGATCTTCCACGGTAATGATCTCATTGTCAATGAGTCCAAGTACCTCATCCAGGATCAGCAGATCACATTCTCCCGTGGTAAGCACTTTCTTGGCAAAGTTCAATCCGTTTTTAATGTTGACAATTTCTTCCTGCTTCTTATCTTCAGAAAGTGCCACAAAATCGGTCTCACTCTTTTCAAAACGGAAAATCTTGATCTCCGGCTCAAGTCTCCTGATAAACTCAGTGTCCTGCAGACCTCTGCCCTTCAAAAACTGGATGATCACAACTCTTTCACCGGCCGCTGCCGCCATCACCGCCTTGCCAAGTGCTGCCGGACTCTTGCCATGTCCATCTCCGCTGTATATATGTATCAGCCCCTGTTTCATAAACACACCTCATATGAAAATTCTATAGAAACTTACGGCTCATCATATCACAGTCAGATAAGAAAAGCAACTTTTCGCTGCTTTTCCCGGATTTTTTGAAAAAAATCATGCATGAAGAGGCGTATCCTCCGGCTCCTCCAGAAGCTCCAGCTTACTGACAGAAACTTCATAGGCGATTCTCTTTTCTGCCTGTTCCTCTGACAGCTTCTTCATATATTCCCTGCTCTGGATCCTCCCAAAGATCTCACATCTGGTCCCCACATGGAAATGATTGGCGTATCTGGCATTTCTTCCCCAGCAGATACAGGGAATATAATCACTCTTTCCATAGGGTCTGTTTACCGCAAGCAGAAGATCTGCGATCTCCCTCCCAAGCGGCGTCTTCCGGTAAACAGGCTCCTTGCAGATATAGCCATCCAGATAGATCTGATTGGTCTTTGCACTTTCTTCAATCTCATCAACAAATTCAATTTCTCTGGCAAATACAGAAAGAACCAGCCTGTTCTTTCTTTCCTCATGGCGGTTGTAGGAACGGAACTGTCCTGTGACCATGATCAGCTGTCCCCTGTAGTCAGCTTTTACATCGATCAGCCTCTCCGAGACCATCAGCGGGATAATGTCACTGGAATCGCTCAGTCTTTCCACTTTTACTTCTACCATGTAAAATCCTTCCCCGAAAATTTCATGGCTGAATGAGAAATCACTGACAATTTCTCCCATGATTACCACCTGGTTGTTTTCAATTACCTTATCTGTCATTGCTCTTCTCCTTTTACACTTTGGTTTTTCCCTGTATGTAATAAATATATATCATCTCTTTTGCCAAAGAAGAACCTTTATTTACCGCATAAAATCGACATTCTGACACTTTACAAGCCTTATTTACCGGTGTTATACTACGAAATAGTGTTTATGTCAGATGGAGGAGATTATGAAACAGAAAAGAGAAGATATCAGAAACGTTGCCATTATTGCCCATGTTGATCATGGCAAAACCACCTTGGTTGACGAGCTTTTGAAACAAAGCGGTGTCTTCCGTGAGAATCAGGAAGTAGCCGAAAGAGTGATGGACTCCAATGATATCGAACGGGAACGTGGTATTACAATCCTTTCCAAAAATACTGCGGTAACTTACAAAAATACAAAGATCAATATTATCGATACTCCCGGGCATGCAGACTTCGGCGGCGAAGTAGAACGTGTCCTTAAGATGGTAAACGGTGTTATTCTTGTAGTAGATGCTTTTGAAGGTGCCATGCCCCAGACCAAATTCGTTCTCCGCAAGGCTTTGGAATTAAAGCTTCCTGTTATCGTCTGCATCAATAAGATCGACCGCCCGGAAGCAAGACCTGATGAAGTGATCGACGAAGTTCTGGAGCTGTTTATCGATCTGGAAGCCAGTGAAGAACAGCTTGACTGTCCCTTTGTCTTTGCTTCAGCAAAGGCCGGTACAGCTTCTCTTGATATGGATGAGCCAGGTACTAATATGGTTCCTTTATTTGAAACGATCCTGGATTATATCCCGGCACCGGAAGGTGATCCTGATGCCGGTACCCAGGTTCTGATCAGTACTATTGATTATAATGAATATGTGGGTCGTATCGGTGTCGGCAAGGTAGACAATGGCTCCGTAAAGGTCAATCAGGAAGTGATGATCGTAAACCACCATGAACCTGATAAGATGAAGAAGGTCAAGATCAGTAAGCTTTATGAATTTGACGGATTAAATAAGGTAGAGATCCAGGAAGCCGGCATCGGTTCCATCGTTGCTATTTCCGGCATTGCAGACATCCATATCGGAGATACTCTCTGCCCCGTAGATAATCCGGCTCCCATCCCTTTCCAGAAGATCTCAGAGCCTACCATTGCCATGCATTTCATTGTCAATGATTCTCCGCTTGCCGGTCAGGAAGGTAAATACGTTACAAGCCGTCATCTCCGTGACAGACTGTTCCGTGAGCTGAATACAGATGTTTCCCTGCGTGTAGAAGAAACCGATACCACAGAGTCCTTCAAGGTATCCGGACGTGGTGAGCTGCATCTGTCTGTCCTGATCGAAAATATGCGCCGTGAAGGCTATGAATTTGCAGTCAGCAAGGCCGAGGTTCTTTATAAGACAGATGAAAACGGCAAGAAGCTGGAGCCTATGGAGCTTTGCTACATTGATGTACCGGAAGAATTTTCCGGCTCCATCATTGAAAAGCTGAGTCAGCGAAAGGGTGAACTGCGCAGCATGGGAAGTGCCAGCGGCGGCTACACCCGTCTGGAGTTCTCCATTCCTGCCAGAGGTCTCATCGGTTACCGTGGTGAATTTATGACAGATACCAAGGGAAACGGTATCATGAATACCGTATTTGACGGCTATGGTCCCTTCAAGGGTGAGATCCAGTACAGAAAGCAGGGTTCCCTGATCGCCTTTGAAGCCGGGGAAGCCATCACCTATGGTCTCTATAATGCACAGGAGCGTGGTACTCTCTTCATCGGTTCCGGTGAAAAGGTATACTCCGGCATGGTTGTAGGGCAGAATGGACGTGGCGAGGATATTGAGCTGAATGTCTGCAAAAAGAAACAGCTTACCAATACACGTTCCTCCAGTGCAGACGAAGCGCTTCGTCTGACACCGCCCAAGGTATTAAGTCTTGAGCAGGCTCTTGACTTCATTGATACCGATGAGCTTCTGGAGGTTACTCCGAAGAGCCTTCGTATCCGTAAGAAGATCCTGGATCCTACCATGAGAAAGCGTGCTGCCATGCGTCAGGCTTCCCTGGCAGCTCAGGCAGACAATAAATAATGAAGTGAGAAAAATCCCGGAAAGAATAACTTTCCGGGATTTCTGTTTTTATTATTTTATGAGACCGGGATCAGAAGCCTAAGGCCCTGATTCCTGCTGCAGGCACCTGTCTCTGTTTGTCATCATATATGCATGATCGCTGTAGCAATGCTGAAATAGATCAGCAATGACAGCGCATCTACGATCGTAGTAATGAAGGGACTCGCCATAACTGCCGGATCAAAGCCGATCTTCTTGGCAAGCATTGGAAGGAGACATCCGATGATCTTGGCAATAAACACAGCTGCTACCAGCGTAAGACACACGACTGCTGCAACTGCGATCGTCACTCTGTCAAAAAGCAGAAGCTTCACAAAGTTCGCTGCAGCCAGCGTCAGTCCGCAAAGCACTGCTACTCTTGCTTCCTTCCACACTACCTTAAACGCATCCTTAAACTCGATCTCATTCAAGGAAAGTCCACGGATGATCGTAACACTGGCCTGTCCACCCGCATTTCCGCCGGTATCCATCAGCATGGGGATATAGGCAGTCAGCACCACACAGGCACTTAAGGCATCCTCAAAGGAAGTAATGATACTTCCTGTAAACGTCGCTGAAATCATCAGCAGTAAAAGCCACGGAATCCTCTTTTTCCAGGTTTCAAACACCGTAGTCTTCATATATGGCTTATCGGTAGGTACGATAGCCGCCATCTTTTCGATATCCTCTGTGGCCTCTTCCTGCAGAATATCCACGATATCATCGACGGTAATAATACCAACCAGACGGTTCTCATTGTCTACAACGGGCATTGCTGTAAAGTCGTATTTCTGGAACTGCCTGGCAACCTCCTCCTGATCCATCATGGTATTGATAAATACCACATTCTCATGCATCATCTCACCGATAACAGCATCCGGTGGTGTAATCAGCAGATAACGGAGTGCTACCGTTCCAACCAGTGTACGCTTGGCATCCAGAACATAACAGATATTGATGGTCTCACTGTCCACACCTACCTGTCTGATCCGGTTAATGGCATCCTGTACTGTCATATTTTCCTTCAGATCCACATACTCCACAGTCATGATACTGCCGGCAGAATCTTCAGGATAGCGAAGAAGATGATTGATATCTCTCCTCGTATCTGCACTGGCATTTGCCAGAAGCTTCTTGACTACATTGGCAGGCATCTCTTCCAGAAGGTCTGTCGCATCATCCGCCATCAGATTATCAATGATGTTGGCGGCTTCCTTGTCGGACAGACTGGTGATGATCATCTGCTGATGATCCACTTCCAGATAAGAAAACACATCTGCTGCCATGCTCTTTGGCAATATACGGAATACCTTTAAAAGCTCTTCCTCCTCCATTTCCTCCAGAATAGCCGCTACATCAGCGGTATTCATCTCAGCTACCTTCTGACGGAGGTTTGTATACTGCCTGGTTTCCAGTAATTCCCTGATTATTTCCAGATCCCTGATTTCTTCCATATCCATAGTATATCTCCTTTATATGTGATTTTTATGCTCCGTTCATGAGGAGGTATGTCCGCATTGCCTGACTGTGAACTTTTACTCATAAAAACCACCACCTTTCGAAGAATCCTACTATGTGTTATACCCATTTTACGGATATTTGATTACCAAATTTACTTTAGACCACCTGTCTCTTTTTGTCAACGGATTTTACCGTAAGATCTATGTCAGATTCAGGTAAAATCCCTGTAATACCCCTCTTCCAGGATCTGGAACGAAGCCCTTCCCGCTGTTCCTTCTGTCAGCTCCTTCAAGAGAAAATCCTTCTCCTCTGCCGGTACTCTGACCTGTATCTCCACATTCTCAGTATAAATGCACTCCGCTTCCAGTCCCTTTCCTGCAAGAAGGAACTGTATCCTTCCAAGATCCGTATAATTTGTCTTTATGGAAAGCATCACACCATAGCGCATCCATGCAGTTTTGGATGCTGCAAGCCCTGCCTTGGCAGCCTCTGTATAAGCCCGCACGAGGCCTCCTGTTCCCAGAAGCACTCCTCCAAAATACCTGGTCACGACAATGGCTGCACCTGTCAGATTTTCCTTTAACAGTACCTCAAGGATCGGTCTTCCTGCCGTTCCCGCCGGTTCCTTATCATCACTGCATCTTGTCAGCTCCTGGTTTCTACCTATTATATAAGCCGGACAATTATGCTTCGCATCATAATATTTTTTCCGCATGGACTCGATAAATGCTGCTGCCTCTTCCTCAGATGAAACCGGCATCGTATTCGCAATAAAACGGGATTTCTTTTCTATGATCTCACCGCTTCCTCTCTCTACCAGTATACGATAAGGAGAAAACTGTTCTTTTTTTTCTTCCATCTGTGTTCTCTTTTCCCACTCTTTTCTTAAATTATGAGGAAGCTTTCTTCTCTTGTCAAGGCTGAATAAAACGGCACCATATGGTGAACAATTCTTAATAAAGTATGAAAAACCTTTCCTTTGCTGGCACATTTTGGTATACTCTATATGTTGTAAAACTGATATGGAGGCAATTACATGAATTATAGTAAAAAAGGGATCAAGGAACGTCAGAAATCCCTCCATGCTTCATCCCATAAATGGAGCAAGAAGTTACTGCTTGCTGTCATGAACCTGATGGTTCTCGGCATTCTGGCAATCGGTGTCATCGGTGCCAGTGCCGGGATCGGTGTTTTTAAGGGGATCATTGATACTGCTCCCAGTATTGAAAATATTGATGTCACACCTACCGGGTTTTCCACCTTCGTTTATGATCTGGAGGGCAACCAGATCGGTAAACTGATCGCCCAGGATTCCAATCGTATTCCCGTGGCCAAGGATATGATTCCGGAGAATCTCGCCCACGCTTTTGTAGCGATCGAGGATGAACGTTTTTATGAACACAATGGCATTGATATCAAAGGAATCATCCGTGCAGCCTATGTAGGTATCAGCAACGGATTCCACTTTACTGAAGGTGCCAGTACCATTACCCAGCAGCTTCTGAAAAATAACGTATTTACCAACTGGACCAAGGAAGATGGCTTCATGGATAAGATCAAGCGTAAGATCCAGGAGCAGTATCTTGCCATTGAGCTGACCAAAACCATGTCCAAGGATGATGTCCTTGTCAACTATATGAACACCATTAACCTTGGACAGAATACTCTTGGTGTACAGGCAGCATCCCTGCGTTATTTCAACAAATCTGTCAACACTCTGACACTTTCGGAATGTGCCGTTATTGCCGGTATCACCCAGAATCCTTCCAAGTTCAACCCTATCTCCCACCCGGACAATAATGCCCAGCGTCGCGAAAAGGTCCTGAACAATATGCTGGAGCAGGGTTATATCACTCAGACCGAATATGATGAGGCCATGGCAGATGATGTCTACTCCCGTATCCAGATCGTCAATGCTGAGGTTGAAGAGGACTCCGTAAATACATACTTTGTGGATGCCCTTACCGATGATATCACGGAGGATCTGATGGCCACTGGTAATTATACAGAGACCCAGGCCTATACCCTGCTTTACAGCGGAGGTCTTAAGATCTATGCTACGCAGGATCCCCATGTACAGGAAATCTGTGATGAAGCCTTTTCCAATGAAGAGAATTATCCGGAGGGTACCAGATGGCAGCTCAGCTATGAGCTGACCACCCAGGATTCTAATGGCAATTTCAAAAACTACAGTACAGAAATGTACCGCCAGTATTTCAAGGAGATGGACAGCTCCTTTAACCTGCTTTATTCCAGCCAGGAGGCTGCCTATGATGCAATTGAGCAGTATAAGGCTGCTGTTATGGAACCCGGCGAGGAAGTATATGGTGAAAATATCACCCTGACTCCCCAGCCACAGGTTTCTATCGTTATCGAAGATCAGAGTACCGGCTATGTCGTTGCCATGGTAGGCGGCAGAGGCCAGAAGGAAGCCAGCCGTACCTTAAACCGTGCTACTGATTCCAAACGTCAGCCCGGCTCCACCTTCAAGATCGTAGCGGTTTACGCTCCTGCCCTTGACAGCGCAGGCCTTACCCTTGCTACGGTTATGAATGATGCTCCTTTCAACTATGCAAACGGACGTCCCGTCAACAACTGGTGGGGCAGTGAATACAGAGGTCTGAACTCCCTGCGTACAGCAATAGCACAGTCCATGAATATCATCGCTGTAAAAACACTGACGCAGATCACACCTCAGCTTGGCTTTGATTACCTGAAGAACTTTGGTTTCACCACTCTTGTAGAAAGAGAGGAAATCACCGTTGGCGGCAAGACACAGGTATTTTCTGATATCCAGCAGTCCCTTGCTCTTGGCGGTATTACCAAGGGTGTTACCAATGAGGAGCTGACTGCTGCCTATGCTTCGATCGCAAATGGCGGCACCTATATCAAGCCCAAGCTTTACACCAAGGTTCTTGACCATGATGGCAATGTTATTCTGGACAATACTGCTCCGCAGTCAAGACAGGTGATCAAGGAAACAACTGCATGGCTCCTGACAGATGCCATGGTAGACGTTGTTACCTCCGGTACCGGTGCCTCTGTTAACTTTGGTAATATGGCGATTGCCGGCAAAACAGGTACCACATCTGATTACAATGATGTCTGGTTCTCCGGCTATACACCTTATTACACTGCCTCCGTCTGGACCGGTTATGATAACAATGCCAAGCTCCAGAAAGGAAACGGTGAACGAAACCTTGCCAAAAAGCTCTGGCGTGCTGTTATGAGTAAGGTACACGAGGATCTTCCTAGCCAGTCCTTCCAGGTACCCAGTGGTATCGTCACTGCAACTGTATGCTCACAGTCAGGCAAGCTTCCGATTCCAGGTCTGTGTGATGGTACCCTGAAAACGGAGTACTTTGCAGAAGGCACTGTTCCTACAGAAAGCTGTGATGTACATTATCAGGGTATGGTTTGTCCTTACAGTAACCTTCCGGCCTGTGATACCTGTCCTTTCAAGGTTGAAGGTGTCCTGACCATGACGCCTGTAGAGGATCCGTCTCTCCAGCAGGGAAGCGGCACAGAAGCACCGGCTATGGCAACCCAGGAGGTTACCAATGAAGACGGCACTGTCTCCACGATCACCGTACCACAGGCAGCGCAAAAGACCTGTATCCACACTGCCGAATACATGGCTCAGCCTGGTATTGAGACGATCATCGAACAACAGCGTGGAGAAATGGCAGCCGCTTCTGCCGCAGCACAGGCTGCCGCAGCTCCGCTTCCCACAACAGAGGGTGAAGCACCAGCCGCTGAATAACCAGCTTCAAAATTTCATTCTGCAGGAATCCTATGGTTCCTGCAGATTTTTTTATGAAACGCTTTTCCTGACCGGTAATATAAAAAAGAGAACAGTCCGTTGACTGCCCTCCCTGCCGGCTCCCCATGTGGATCCTTTATTATGCTGTATTGTCTCAATTCCGGAAAAGTCCTTTCCGGGCAGTGATCACAAGGATATTGCCCAGTATATTACCGAGAAAATGAGATCTGCAAAGTTTCTCATAATCTTTTCTCTTCATATAATATTTCCTTCCCCATGAGGATATTTCATAATACAGTTCTTCTTTTTCTGACAAAATACCCGTCACTACTACAAAATGTCCGCTTACCTGTGCCTTGCTGCCAGAAATTTTCCCATTTTCCAGCTCCTCTTTTCCGTAAAACCGGAGCCCGTCCCTTTTGTCCCATGGAAGCAGCATCACCGGGATACAGAGGATAACCGGGATATCCTGCTGCAACATCTGCATGGTTCTTTCATGGATCCGTGAAATCCTAAACCCCCAGAATGCCCGGTAAGGACTTTTTCTCTTTTGAAAAAAAAGGTTGATCCGGAAAGTCATCCAAAGACTGCTGACGCCTGAGGAAAAAGGGATTCCAAGCAGCATCCGGTAGCTTTCTTCAAACCATTTCCTGTACTCTGCTTCCGTCAGCTCCTTCTGTTCATAAAAGGAAGAAGGCCATATCTGCAGCTCCTTTCTTTTTCTTCCCAGATAAAACAGCATATCGGAAAGAGCAATGACCCCACAGCCACTGCTCCTCTTTCGCTTCTCCTTCTTGTCTGCCTGCGCCGTCTTTGCAAAAAATCCCTGGTCTCCGCCAAAGGTCTTTGCTCCGTTTTCTTCCCGCAGGACCTGTATGTAATTATTTTGCAGCCGTACCTGTACTTCCAAGCTCTTTTCTCTTTTCTATCTTTTTTATGACATGGAAATAGGATACCATAGTAAAGATGCCCGCTGCAAGCCATGCTGCCGGATCACAGAATACAGCAAGAGAATAACTCATCACCCTCATGGCGATCACTGCGCAGAGCAGCCTTGCAAGCAGCTCTACCACACCGCCCATCATAGGCAGGAACCCATAACCGCAGCCCTGCATGGTATTTCTGAAAATAAAGATCACACACAGCGGAATATAAAAAAGAATACAAAGCACCGTATATCGCTTGGCATAGAACATGATCTGTGTCATATCCGTTCCGCTCTCGAAGAAAAATTTCAAAAGAACAGGCAGCCCCAGATATGCTACCAGTCCTGCTATGACAGAATAAACGATATCTACCAGCAATGCGGCGTTGACACCTTTTTTGATCCTGTCTACCTCTCCTGCACCGTAGTTCTGGCCACTGTAGGTCGCCATGGTCTGTCCGATCGCCATCATTCCCTGCGTCAGCATATTCTGAAGCTTGCTGGCCGCTGTATAGCTGGCTACTGCCAGGGCACCAAACAGATTAATGGCTGCCTGCATCACCATAGTTCCGGAGGCTGTGATTGCAAACTGAAGTGCCATAGGTACACCAACACCAAGCTGTTTTTTCGTATCCTCCGGGAAAAAACGCATCTGTTCCCATTCCGGCCGCAGCATGGTTTCCTTTTTCCAGATATAAAGAAAACACATCAGTGCTGATACTCCCTGGGAAATAATCGTGGCAAGTGCTGCACCTGCCACTCCCATTTTTAACCCTACGATCAGTGCAAGATCCAGCACTACGTTCAGGCAGGCGGAAAAGATCAGTGTTACCAGCGGTACTTTGCTGTTCCCGATTGCCCTCAGACATGCACTGAAAAAATTATATGCCACACTGGCAATAATTCCCGCACAGATAATGGAAATATAGGTATAAGCATCCTCAAATATATTTTCCGGTGTGTTAAGGAGACGCAGTATCCCCTTCATTCCAAGCAGTGAAGATACTGTCATCAATATGATAACGGCCGCCGACAACAGCATTCCATTTGCTACACTTTTCTTAATTCCTTCCTCATCATGGATCCCATAGCGCTGACTGGTCAGCACAGTAAAGCCTGTGGACAATCCTGTTGCCGCACCGATCACCAGAAACATGATCGTTCCTGTGGAACCGACAGCTGCCAACGCACCGGAACCTACAAACCTTCCAACGATCATGGAATCTACCGCATTATAAACCTGCTGGAATACATTTCCTAAAAAGAGCGGCCATGTAAACTGCAGAATGATCGGCATCGGATTCCCCTTTGTCATATCCTTTTGCATCTGATCACCTCATTACTTCCGTGGTGTATAATAGATTTTTCCTTCTTCTATCATCTGAAACTCTGTACCTTTTACAGAAAGATGGGTCACTGCACAGTTTTTGTGCACACCCTCACCCCAAAACTCTGCAACAGGCGTATGATAAATATTCGCCAATATTGCCTTCAGTGCACATCCATGGGTGGACAGAAGCACTGTTTTGTCCTGATATTCTTTTTTTTGAAGCAGCTCTGTTAGGAATGCCCCTGTCCTGCTGATCACATCCTCAAAGCTTTCGCCTCCTGGTGGTGTCTGGTAATTCTCTGTATCAAAGAAGAAGGTATCAAAAAAAGCTCCTCCATCGGGAATATTGTACCCCTTCCTGCCACAGCAGAGTCCTTCATACTCGCCAAAGCAGATCTCCTGCAGCCTTTTATCCTCATAAACCGGGATCTGTCTTCCCCTTGCGATCCACTCTGCGGTTTCCCTTGCCCTGCATAAAGGGGAAGTAAAGATCACATCAAAGGGAATATCCTTAAGCCCTTCTGCGGTTTCCCTGGCAAGCTCTCTTCCATATTCATTCAGTGGGATGTCGCAGCTCCCCTGGATTTTTCTTTCTTTATTATAATCGGTTTCTCCATGACGGATCAAGTAGAGTTCCATTGTAAGCTCCTTTTTCCTGCAAAAAAATACCACTGCATATGTGCAATGGTTACCTTGTAAACCTTTTTATAAGCGAAGAACCATCTGGCAGGCGTCGCCTCTCCTGCATCTCTTTTGACCCATAGGGTGCGTGGTTGCAACGAATTTTACCACCTCAGATAGTTCTCCTCTTATTGTATCCACATTATACCCTGTTTATTCTCGTCTGTAAAGAATTTCTTTATTTCGCAAGTAGTTCTGCAATCTCTTCTCACTAAGTTCCCAGCAGGAAATGACGGAATTCTTATATCCCTGTTCATCTTCTGATGTGCACAGTCTCAATACCACTTGTAAAACCCCATTTTCAGTTTTTATTCGTTTAACAACTAATCCCGTGTATTCGTGCTTATCCCTAATAATATAATCAGGAATTCTAATAGCTTCCTCTATATTACTTAATACCCTATCATAAACCTCTGGATGCCTATCTTTAATGTGTTGAATTTGATTATCCGTTATTATCACTTCATCCGTTACAATGTCTTCAGTGATACACTTATATATTTCTCGATTGATTTTGCCTATTATGTACACTTCAATATTCCTTTTATCTGCTAATATATCCATTTTAACAGTTTCATGTTCTTATGCAATATTTTTCTTTGATTCTTTGTATTTTCCCGTTTCAATTCACATATAATACATATGCTCACAACTATTTACAGAGGAACAATCGAAGAGTATACGCAGAAATATAACGACATGACCCTGCTGCACTTTGACAAAATGCAACACGAAATACAACACAAAAAATAAAAACCCTTGATCCTTCAAGGGTTTTAGAAAGCTGCTGACGGGAATCGGACCCGTGACCTCCGCACTACCAATGCGACGCTCTACCGACTGAGCCACAGCAGCCTGTGGTTTTACACCAACGAATTGTATTATAGCATGGCCTAAAATGCTTTGTCAACTCCCATTTCAGGAATTTCCCAACTGAAATTTTTCCTGCAAATTCCGTCAGCAAATTCAGCCATCTACCCTCCTCCTTATTCCTGAAACAGGAACCTCTCAATGGCCTCCCTGCAGCCGTCATGGTCATTATCCGCCACTGTTACATCACAGATTTTCTTGATCTTCTCACTGGCGTTTCCCATGGCAACTGAAAGTCCCGCCATCTTAAGTGCCCCGATATCATTGTCTGCATCGCCTACGACAACAGTCCGGGACATTGGGATCTTCAGATAATCACAAAGCCCCTGCAGACCAATCCCCTTATGGATTCCCTCCGCAGAAATTTCCAAAGATGCGATCTCAGAATTTGCCAGTTCTACCGGCAGACCTGCTTCACAGATCAGCGCTCTTGTTTTCTCTCTTGCTTCTGTAGACGGATGATAAAGATTTATTTTTGCTACAGGAAAAGGATCTGTCAGATAGGTCTCTATCAGGGACTCCCACTGGTCTGTCACCTTTTCAAACATACCTCTGTAAATGCCCATCTGATAATAGTCCATCTTAGCTATGGCATCCTTCTGTACAATAGATTTTTCAGTCAGAATATGAATCATCACATCTTCTTTGGCTGCGATCGCCAGCACCTGCTCTGCCAGCTCCGGTGTAAGCCCTTTTTCAAAAACAGCCCTGTTCTGCCGCCTGTCAAGCACCAATGCACCGCTGACGGAATTTACATAAGGAATATCGACAACATCAAAATACTTATACAGCTCTGCCATACAGCGTCCGGTATTCAGCACTACAGTAAATCCATGATCCATGGCTCTTTTCATTGCAGCAACAGTCTTTTCTGAAATTTCCTTCTGACTGTTCAGCAGCGTTCCATCCATATCAAATGCGATCATCTTATATGGTTTCATTTATATAATCTCCCTCTGTGGTATCCTTCAGTTCCCTCCGTACCAGAAAAAGGAACACCAGAATAAATATACAGCATACAACCCAGGTCACCGGTTCGCAGATACACACTGCGAAATAACCATACACTGGAACTACAAAAAGTGCAAATACCACCTTGCCGATCAGCTCCAGGCTGCTGCAGATCAGTGGCGATACGGAATGTCCCATGCCCTGCAGGCCGTTTCTGACGATCACAAGCACTGCCATGGGCGGTATCATGGGAATACTGATCTGCAGATACAGCGCTCCATTCCGGATCACCTCTCTGTTATCACTTCCCGTGATCATCCTGACCGCATCCTCTGCCCCAAAGATTGTAAACAAAAGCGCTATGATCCACCATGCTCCGTACAGAGCAATTGCAGAAAGCATGCCCCTGCCGATCCTGCTTCTCCTTTCAGCCCCCACATTCTGACTGACATACGTGGCTGTGCTGGTTCCAAGCGCAATCCCGGGAATATAAAATAGCTCTGCCAGCTTTCTGCCGCCTACCTGGGCTGTAATATACAGATTTCCTAGAGCATTGATACTGCCCTGAAGCACAACACTTCCTATATTATAAATAGCACTCATCAGCGCCATACTCATCCCGGCTCCAAGCATGCCTGCTACAAAGTCCTTTCCCGTATGCCTGTCCTTAGCAGAAAAGTGAAGCTGTGGATACCTTTTCAGAATCAGGATAAATGCCAGCAGTGCACTGACTGCCTGCGACAATATGGTCGCTGCTGCAGCTCCCCGGATTCCAAAATGAAAAGGTCCCATAAACAAAATATCCAATATCACATTCAGAATACTGCTTGCCAGTAAAAAGAAAAGTGGTGCAATACTGTTTCCTACCGACTGCAGCATGGCTGATTCCATATTATAAGCCATAGTAAATGGTATACCAAGAAGTATGATCGTAAAGTACTGAAGCGCAGGCTGCAGCGTATCCTCCGGCACCTGCATGGCCACAAGAATGGGACTTCGAAGCAGCAAAAACAAAATCATCATAAGAAAAGCAAAGCTCGTGGACAGTATTGTCATCCAGCATACCGACTGTCTGAGTCTTTTCTGATTTCCTGCCCCAAAGCTTCTGCTGACAGAAAGTGCCAGCCCGTTATTCATTCCAAATGCAAAGTTGGTCAGCAGACTATACAGTGCGGAGGTAACTCCTATCTGAGCCAGGGCACTATCTCCAAGCAGATGCCCTGCTATGGCAGTATCTGCCAGATTATACAGCTGTTGTAACAGGTTTCCCATGAACAACGGCATAGCAAATACCAGTAACAGCCGGAAAGAATTTCCCCCTGTCATATCAAGAACACGTGCTTCTTTTGTCTTTTCCATCGTAATCCTGCTTTCCTTCTTTTTTCTACATTGTAACGAAAAAGAAGGCTTTCTGCTTTTCCAAAAGCGGTGTATACTATAACAAAAGCGACAAAAGAGGTTCATCTCTATGATTCAGACACGAAATTATGTTACCGTTGATTTTCAGGGAAAGGAGATCCCCTCAGGGCACCTGCGTCCCTTTAACCTGACTGCCAATGATGGAGATATCCACCAATATGCAACTGACTGTATCATTGCCCACTGGCATCAGGAAATGGAAGTTTTCATTTCCACCAGAGGGCAGGTTCGGATCGGCATTGAAGATCAGGAATATCTGGTCAGGGAAGGAGAAGGCTGCTTTATCAATTCGGACATTCTGCACTCCTTCACTCCTGTCGATGCCTCACCATGTACTTATCATTCCTTCGTTTTCGACACCGGTATTGTTGGTGGTGCCCCCGGAAGCGTTTTTGATACCTCCTGTGTCCGTCCTCTGCTGGAAAGCGGGATTCCCTACCTTCAGTTTACCCCCTGCAAAGAAGATGCTCCTTTTTATGATAATTTTTCTCTGGCTTTTGAAGCCTGCAGAAATGAGAACCCCGGCTATGAATTTGATGTCCGGACTGCTCTTTCCAAAATCCTGCTGTTTCTGAATCAAAAAATAAGCCCCGTTTCCGGGGCAAAAGCTTCTTCCATACAGGAACAGCATATGAAGCAAATGTTACTTTTTATTGACCGTCATCTCTCAGAATCCTTTGGTGTTGCCGAGCTTGCCGGCAGCGTCAACATCTGTGAGCGGGAATGTCAGCGGATCTTTCAACGCTATCTGCATTACCGCCCCATGGAATATGTCCGCCGGAAACGGATCTATACCTCTGCTGCAAAGCTGCTGTCCTGCGATTCCCTTGTGACCGATGTGGCCTTTGAATACGGCTTTGCGAGCCCAAGTCACTATACCAAACAGTTCCGGGAACTGATGGGAATGACACCAACCGAGTACAGACGGCTGAATTTATCTGCCATTCAGTTGCCCGGGTGATCCTATGATGTCATTTCAGGTGGAATTTCCAGTGATTTTAAAGCCATTGGCATCTGCATACTCCTTTAACCGGCGGTACCCATTCACAATATCATCTCCTCCACTTTTAGAACACAGCATCAGAATATGCTTTCAAGAAAATAAACATAAAGAGAAACAACCGCCCACAAAGTGGTTGACCTCTCGGAATACGTTTATATTTTTCTACCAGTCTGATCCCCAGTCATCATATCCGGAGTCCCAGCTGGAATCTGAATCCCAGCTCGAGTCCGAATCCCAGCTGGAATCCCAGGAGCTGTCATCATCACTGCTGTCGTAGCTGCTGTCATCACTGTAATCATAGCTGCCATCATCACTGTCATTATAATCATCATAATTACTTTCATAATTATAGCTGCTGCCAGAATAATCTGAAGAGCTGTCACTGAAAAGAAGACCACAGGATCCGATTCCAATAACGATCAGGGCGATCAATATATAGAGTCCCAGTCTCCCCTTATTATTGTTCCTGTCTCCCGAGCTGCTGTTATGACTGACAGGCTTCTGCGCTGCTGCACTTTTCTGATTTGCTGCCGATCCTTTATTAACGCTCGCTGCTCTCTGCCCTGCCTTCTGGATAGCAACCCGCTCCTTCATCTTCGTATACAGCTCGTTTACGGCATAGGCTTCATCATCGCCCTTATAACGGACCATCCTTTTGCCGTCTGCACCATTCTTATATACTACAAAGGTGCCATCCTTTTCATCCTTATAAATACCAAATGCCTTAGCCCCCTTGTAATCCTCCCCGATAAATGTCCGCATCTCATCAAGCGGCAGCTTCATCTCTTTCGCCCATGCCTTTAATTCCTCTATCGTCTGCGGAATATCATTGGCCTGCCTTACATAATGACTGTTGACACCACCACAGTTTGGACATGTTTTGTCAAAATCATTGATCCACGCACCACACCATTCACATTCGATTCTCATTTGCTCCCCCTTACCGTATAATCCTGTATTTTATAGTATCAGCTGCCAAGTGTTCTACGGGATAATATGTGTTTGAACCTAGACACTGGCAATACGGCATGCCGCACTCTTCCCAGAACTGATACTTATATTATTATACACGTAAAAAGAAGCCCGGGCAATTATTTTTCTGACAAACGGGAGTTTGTAGACGGCTGTATTGCCGGTGGCCAGTTGATATCTCTCTGTCAAAATGGTAAAATGAGAAAAAATCTCAGAGAAGCTGGAACATAACAAACATGCACTGCTTCACATATGGAACTCCTGAAACCGGGAGAACTTTGAAAGACAATATCAAGGAGGATTTCCCATGAACATTCTGTCTTTACTGAACAGCGTCCCTTTGTATGGGATCTGTGGCGGCATTATTGCCTTTGTTGCCGTCGTATGCATCGTTTTTCTTATCCGCGCTTACCGGGCCGGTGTCTCCATTGGCATGGATCGGACCAGGTTAAAGCAGGTGATCCTGTCAAGCGCCACCTTTTCGGTGCTGCCAAGTGTCGGCATCCTGCTTGGTGTGATCGCCCTGTCCGGAAGCCTTGGTACCCCATGGCCCTGGCTCAGGCTTTCTGTGATCGGCGCCCTGCACTATGAAACCCAGGTTGCCCAGGCAGCAGCGGAACAGGTTGGTATGACCTCGCTCTCCGCCCGTGAAATGACACCCCAGAATTTTGTTACTATTGCTCTTCTTATGAGTATCTGTATCATCTGGGGAATGGTGCTTTCCGTTATTTTCAACAAAGGTTATCTGAAAAAGCTGCAGAAAAACACTAAGAAAGGAAGCGCTCAGGGCGGCTTTGGTGATCATGCGATGAGTGCCATGTTCATTGGACTTGTTTCTGCTTATATCGGCAGCTACATCGGCGGCTTTGTTTCTGGAAATGGTCTGTTTACTTTTTCCGGAAGTATCCTTCCCCTTATCGTAGTTGCGGTTTCCGGCCTTGCCATGGCACTTTGCCTGTATCTTTCTGAAAAGAAGAAAAAGGTCTGGATCGACAGCTTCTCCATTGCCGGCAGCATGCTCCTTGGCATGGCAGCCGCTGTCTTAGCAAATCTGTACTTATAAGGAGGCGAATCTTACATGAATAACGAATCTTTTGAAAAATACAATGCCGGGACCCATATCCTCGGAAGAGTCTTTTCCGTTATCACACTGGTTCTTCTGGTTGGCGCTCCCTTTATGATCGGTCTGTTCCTTGGTGCCATGCCAGACCTTCCTGCCGTTGGCAAAGGCTTCCTTTCTGTAGGAATTATCTGGTTTGTGAGCAGTATCGTGGAATTTCTTGTTTATACGCCCATGCTGGGTGCAGGTGGCGGCTATCTGGCCTTTATCACGGGAAATCTAATCAACATGAAGATCCCCTGTGCCATCAATGCCAGGGATCAGGTTGGAGCCAAAAGCGGTACCCCGGAAAATGAGATCATCTCCACTCTTTCCATTGCAGCCTCTTCCCTTGTTACGATTCTGGTACTGGCTCTCGGCGTCCTTTTACTGGTGCCGCTCCAGCCTGTTTTACAGAGCGAAGTACTGCAGCCCGCTTTTGAAAATGTAGTGCCAGCCCTTTTTGGTGCCATGGCCTATAAGTATTTCCGCGGAAACCTGAAAATTGCAGCCGCTCCTCTTGTCCTGATGAGCCTTTTGTTTATCCTGGTTCCTTCCCTGACAGGTTCCACCAGTTTTATGATCATTCCTTCCGGCGGTCTTGCGATTGGTATCGCTTTTCTCTTCTACCGCCAAAAGGCAAAGGCTCTGGCACAGGAAACTGATCTCCATATGAAAGCAGGTGACAAATGATGAAAACAATTTTACTGATCCTTGCAGCAGTCCTTGCTCTTCTTATTGTTCTGCTGCTTATCGCTGTGATCCATACCCTTCTGATTCCTTCAAGGAAGTCCTCCTATACCGCACCAAAGGAAACAGAAAAAGCCAGGATGCTTGCAGAAAAGCTTTCCCGGATGATCCAGTATGATACAACCTCACATGCAGGAGTCCATGAAGAGGAAAAATTTCTCAGCTTCCACAAGCTCCTGGAGGAGCTGTTTCCACTCGTCCACAAACAGCTTGAAAAAACAGTGATCGAAGGAAACCTTCTCTATTACTGGAAGGGAGAAAGCCGCGAAAACCCAATCCTTCTGATGAGCCATCAGGATGTGGTCCCTGCAGAGGGTGAATGGAGCCATGCTCCTTTTTCTGGTGACATTGCGGACGGAAAGGTCTGGGGAAGAGGCGCCTCCGACACCAAATGTTCTGTCATGGCCTTTTTCCAGGCTGTGGAAGAGCTGCTTGCTGAAGGCTATACACCCGCCTGTGATGTTTATCTGGCTTCCTCCTGCACAGAAGAGTGGGGCGGTGACGGTGCTCCAAAGATCGTAGCTGAGCTGCAGAAAAGAGGCATCCGCCTTTTTCTGGTCTGTGATGAAGGCGGCGGCATCATTACCGATCCGATCGGTGGTATCAGGGGTAATTTTGCCATGGTCGGTGTTTTTGAAAAGGGCAAGGCAGATGTGAAATTTACTGCCAGGTCCACAGGTGGGCATGCCAGTGCTCCCGGCAAAAACACCCCCATTCCAAGACTTGCTGCCTTTGTCAATGAAGTCGAAAAGCATACTCCCTTCCAGCGCAGATTTTCACCTGAGGTATCTGCCATGTTCCGGAAGCTGGCTCCTTATGCCCCCTTCCCATTAAAGCTGGTATTTGGCAATCTCTGGCTCTTTTCTCCGGTATTAAAGCCACTCCTTGGCAGCATCAGTGCCCAGGCCGGTGCTATGCTGCAGACTACGATTGCCTTTACCATGCAGTCCGGCTCCGATGCCTGCAATGTGATCCCACAGGAGGCAAGTGTCAGTGCCAACATGCGTTTTATCCCCCATCAGGGACAAAAAGAAAGCCTTTCCATTATGGAAAAGCTCGCTTCAAAATATGGTCTTACGATGGAAGTACTGCATGCCAATGATTATTCCACGCCGGTTGATATAAACGGCTCTGCCTTCCGTCAGGTTGAGTCTGTGATCGCAGAGACCTTTCCGGGTCTTCCTGTCAGTCCCTACGTCATGACCGGCGCTACAGATGCCCAGTTCTATCAGTGTATCTGTGACAGCTGTATCCGCTTTGCTCCTGTTATTTATGGTCCTGAGCAGATGAAAGGCATGCATGGCCTGAATGAAAATATTGTTTACAACTGTCTGCCGGGCGCAGTCAGCTTTTATCAGAATCTGATCCGTGCCCAGCGTAAGTAGTAAGGAAATGATGGGTGACCCCATCCTGCTTATAAGCAATTACAGTACTTAAATTTACATTTTCCACACTGCGGAAAATATTCTTTTCAATCACAGGGTTCTTTTCGGCAAGCTCATGGATCAGTTCCTTGATCTCAGCCCGTTTAGAACCCTTTTCTGTGCCGCCGCAGGATGCACAGTTCTCTGTAAACCTGCAGGCACACTGGATAAAGTGCAGTTCATTATAGTGCATCCACTTGATGATATCCGCTTCCCGGATCAGGTACAGCGGCCTGATCAGCTCCATGCCTTCGAAATTGGTGCTGTGAAGCTTTGGCATCATCGTCTGGATCTGTGCTCCGTAGAGCATTCCCATCAGGATCGTTTCGATCACATCATCAAAGTGATGTCCAAGTGCGATCTTATTACAGCCAAGCTCCTTTGCCTTGCTGTACAGATAGCCTCTTCTCATACGGGCGCACAGATAGCAGGGGGATTCTGTGATATCTGCTACCGTGTCAAAGATCTCCGTTTTAAAAACAGTGACCGGCACCTCCAGAAGCTTTGCATTGTTCAGGATCGTCTGATAATTCAGTTCATTATAGCCGGGGTTCATCACGAGATATACTACTTCAAAATTCTTTTTTCCATGACGCTCAAGCTCCTGAAAAAGCTTGGCCATCAGCATGGAATCCTTACCGCCTGATATACAGACAGCGATCCTATCCCCATCCTGGATCAGTTCATATTCATTGATCGCTTTGGTAAATTTACGCCAGATCTCCTTACGGAATTTCTTGACTATGCTCCGCTCTGCTTCCTCGCAGCGGTCCAGCTTATCCTCTTCCTTTTCCATCAGCTTCTGCAGCTTATAACGAAGATAAGAATGAAAGCCGCCATCTATACTGTAGATCTCATAGCCCTGCCCTGACAGCTCTTCTGCAATATCATCACTCTTCTGCCCCGTATAACAGATCAGGTAGACCGGTCTGTCCTTTGGCACTCTGTCAAGCTCATCCATGAAATCCTCGTGGAAAATATGAATGGCACCCGGATAGGTTTCTCTTTTGTAGTCTTCTTCACTTCTGATATCAATGACCAGCTTTTCCCCTGCATCCTCTATCAGAGCCTGTATCGTTTTTCTTTCCATGTTCTCAACCCTTTTTATCATGTCTGATCCCTGTCAGATCCTTCACTACCTCTGAAGCAATGATAAGACCAGCTGCAGACGGTACAAAGGAAGTGCTTCCCGGAATGGCCCGTCTGACAGTACATGTCCTCTGGGTCCCGGGTGGGCAGACACAGTGTGTTCTGCAGCTGTTCTGTGTATCCTCGACCGGCTTCATGGCCTCTTCCCTGGAATACAGCACCTTCAGCTTCTTTACACCCCGCTTCTTTAATTCACGCCGCATTACCTTTGCAAGCGGGCAGACACTCGTCTTGTAAATATCTTCAATGCACAGCTCTGTGGGATTCAGCTTGTTTCCAACTCCCATACAGCTGATCACCGGAACGCCTGCTTCCTTTGCCTGCATGATGATCTGAAGCTTTGCAGTTACGGTATCTACCGCATCTACTACATAATCATAGGAAGTAAAATCAAAATCCCCGGCATTCTCCGGCAGGAAAAAGCAGTTATACACATTCACCTGTGCCTGTGGATTAATAGAAAGGATCCTCTCCTTCATCACTTCTGTTTTGTATTTTCCTATAGTCTGCCTGGTTGCTATGATCTGACGGTTC
Organism: Suilimivivens aceti; assembly: GCF_025567405.1. NCBI lineage: Bacteria > Bacillati > Bacillota > Clostridia > Lachnospirales > Lachnospiraceae > Suilimivivens > Suilimivivens aceti. The sequence goes on from NZ_JAOQKJ010000008.1 coordinate 50,151, forward strand.
AGATTAGTCAGACAGATCTTATCATCATCCACCAGCGTAAAGCTTCCTACACCGCTCCTGACAAGCGCTTCTGCCACATAGCCTCCTACACCTCCGATTCCAAAGATTGCCACATGGGTCTTCTCCAGATGCTCGAGGGCTTCTCTTCCCAGTAAAAGCTCTGTTCTTGAAAACTGATTTAACATTGATTTATTTCCTCCGTTGCAATGCTCATTGTAACATCTACTTTCCCTGCTGGCAACGTGTTTTACACACAGCAAGATGACGGATCCCCTTTCTATTCAGGCTGATCCGTCATCACTGGTTTCACGTACTTCTTTTTATTCTTTTTATTCTGCAAATAAAGGAGTAGACAGATATCTGTCTCCGGAATCGGGAAGCAGGACTACGATGGTCTTCCCCTTATTCTCCGGTCTTGACGCAAGGATTCCTGCTGCCTTCAAAGCTGCACCGGAAGAAATACCTACAAGGATTCCTTCACTGACAGCAAACTTCCTGCCCTCTGCAAAAGCATCTTCATTCTCAATGGTGATGACTTCATCATATACCTTGGTATTCAGGACATCCGGTACAAAGCCTGCACCGATTCCCTGGATCTTGTGAGCACCGGGTGTTCCTTTGGAAAGAACAGGGCTTGTCGCCGGCTCAACTGCTACGATCTTCACATCAGGATTCTGCTCCTTCAGATATTCACCAACACCGGTAATGGTTCCGCCGGTACCTACACCAGCTACGAAAATATCAACCTTACCGTCAGTCTGATCCCAGATCTCAGGACCTGTGGTAGCCTTGTGCACTGCAGGGTTTGCAGGATTTACGAACTGTCCGAGGATCACAGATCCCGGAATGCTTTCCTTTAATTCTTCAGCCTTGGCAATAGCACCCTTCATACCCTTGGAGCCGTCTGTCAGTACAAGCTCTGCACCATATGCCTTCAGCAGGTTTCTTCTTTCAACGCTCATGGTCTCCGGCAGTGTCAGGATTGCCTTATAGCCCCTGGCTGCTGCGACTGCTGCCAGACCGATGCCGGTATTTCCACTGGTAGGCTCAATAATGGTAGCGCCTTCCTTCAGGATTCCCTTCTTCTCTGCATCCTCGATCATGGCAAGGGCGATACGATCCTTCACAGATCCTGCAGGATTTAAGTACTCCAGCTTGGCAAGAATGGTTGCATCAGTGATGCCACTCTTTGCAGCATAACGGTTTAATTTAAGAAGGGGTGTCTTTCCAACTAATTCTAATGAACTTTCTACAATTTTACTCATTTTTTCATCCTCCGCTTTATTCTATACTATCCTAGTATGAATACTATGTTTATCTGTTGAGGATATCATACATCTCTTTTCCTAGTATGTCAATAGGAATTTAAGAATTTTTTATTGCATTTTTGATCCGCCCTAGCGCCTCTGCCAGGGTAGCCCTTGTACAGGCTGCATTGATCCGCTGAAATCCCTCTCCACAGGCTCCGAAAATAGCACCACTGTCAAGCCAGAGGCCTGCCTTTCTGACAATCAGATCCTCCAGCTCCTCGCTTGTCAGGGAAAGCCTTCTGAAATCAAGCCAGAGAAGATAGGTTCCTTCCGGCTTTCTCATCCTGATCTCCGGGATCTGTTCCCTGATATACTGCTCTGCAAAATCGATATTGGCCCTGACATAAGCCATCATGCCCTGATACCATTCCTCCCCCTGCGCGTAGGCTGTCCTGCAGGCCACAAGTCCAGATGCATTGACCTGACTGTAGCCGGCCGCTGAGATTTCCTTGACAAACCGCCTTCTCAGGCTGTCATTTGCAATGAAAATATTGGATACCTGAAGTCCTGCGATATTAAAGGTCTTGCTGGGTGCCGTACAGGTCACACTGATATCCCTGATTTTATCGCTCAGATCTGCAAATACCTGATGCGTTCCTTCAAAGATAAAGTCTGCATGGATTTCATCACTGACTACGACAACATGATTTTCCACACAGATCCTTCCAATTTCAAGGAGACTTTCTCTGTCCCAGACTCTTCCAACCGGATTATGGGGATTACAGAGGAAAAAGAGCTTCACCTTTTCATCCTTTACCTTACGTTCAAAATCAGCAAGATCCATTTCATAATGACCATCCTCCTTCTGTACCAGTGTGTTACTGACAAGCTTCCTGCCATTGTCCTTGATCACACTGCTGAAGGGATAATAGACCGGCTGCTGGATCATGACAGCCTCTCCCTCTTTTGTGAAGGCTCTCACTGCCATAGCAAGGGCAAATACTACACCCGGTGTCTTGACCAGCCACTTTTCTTCCACCTGCCATCCATGCTTCTTTTTCATCCAGTCCCTGATCGCTGCAAAATAATCCTCTTTGGAATCGCTGTAGCCATAGATTCCGTGAGCAGCCTGAGCAGCCAGGGCATCCTGGATATAGGAGCTTATCCTGAAATCCATATCTGCCACCCACAAAGGCAATATATCCGCTGGCATTCCTCTTTCTACGGCAAAATCATACTTCAGGCAGTCCGTGCCCTTACGTTCTACCGGTGCATCAAAATCAAGATTTCTTTCACTCATTCTCTTCTTCCTCCCTTTTACTTTGATGCAGCTGTGAAGGCCTGCGCAAGATCTGCGATCAGATCCTCCTTTCCCTCGATCCCCAGAGAAAGCCGCAGTACTCTGTCAGTAATTCCATTTTCAAGGAGCTTGTCCTTCGGTACATCTGCATGGGTCTGTGTCACCGGATAAGTGATCAGGCTTTCCGTACCGCCAAGGCTCTCCGCAAACTGGATCAGCTTGACATGCTCCAGAATCCCCTGTGCACGCTCAGTTGTGTCCACCTCAAAGGTCAGCATCCCGCCAAAGCCTCTTGCCTGCTTTTTCATCACTTCATATCCCGGATGCTCTGGCAGTCCCGGATAAAGAACCTTTGTCACGCAGCTCTGTCCCTTCAGCCACTCTGCAACCGCCATGGCATTTTCCTGTGCACGCTCCATCCGGACAGCCAGTGTCTTAATACCACGCAGGATCAGCCAGCTGTCAAAGGGTGCCAGTGCAGCTCCTGTCGTCTTGTAGAAGAACCGGAGCTGCTCTTTAACATCCTCTCTGTTTGTCACAAGGAAGCCGGCGATCGTGTCGTTGTGTCCTCCAAGATATTTGGTGCCGCTGTGCACAATAATATCAGCGCCCAGTGACAGTGGATTCTGGAAGTACGGAGACAGGAAGGTATTATCCACGATCAGAAGCAGGCCTTTTTCCTTCGTGATCTCCGAGAGCTTTTTTATATCAGTTATATTCATCATGGGATTGGTGGGGGTTTCCACATAAACTGCCTTTGTATTTTCCTTTATGTAGGGAAGGGGATCTTCCTTTGCCAGTTCAATGGCTGTGATCTCAATCCCCTTGTTTTTACAGACGCTGTTGAAAAGCCTGATCGTACCACCGTAAAGATCACCGTCTACGATCAGATGATCGCCAGGCTTAAAGCATTCCATAAGAGTAGCAATGGCTGCCATACCGCTAGCAAAGGCAATAGCATCACAACCGCCCTCCAGTGAAGCCACAATCCTTTCAAGCTGTTCTCTCGTTGGATTCTGCAGTCTCGTATAATCATAGCCGGTGCTTCTTCCTACCCCATAGTGGGCAAAGGTTGCCGTCTGGTAAATAGGAAAACTGACTGAGCCAAAATCTTTATCCTTATTCTTTTCTTCTTCAAGATGCAGACATCTTGTTTCTACTGTATATTCCATTGTGTTCTTCTCCCTTATGCTTTTTCTTTATGCCTCTTCCTTTTTCATGGTCTCTGCAACATCCGCCTCACAGCTCCTCATAGCCTCCAGTGTCCTTGTCAGCAGTTCATCCAGCGGGATTCCCATCATCTCTGCACCCTTTTCGATAACCTCTCTGGAGCAGCCTGCTGCAAAGCCCTTGCTCTTGTACTTTTTCTTCAGGGATTTCAGCTCCATATCCTGTACACTGCCAGAGGGTCTCATCAATGCTGCCGCACCGATCAGGCCTGTAAGCTCATCTACCGCATACAACACCTTTTCCATCTCGTGCTCCGGCCTGATATCTACGGTAAGCTCATAGCCATGGCTGCAGACAGAATGGATGATATCCTCAGACACACCTGCTGCCCTTAACAGCTCCGGTGCTTTGATACAGTGCTGCTCCGGATACTGTTCAAAATCAATATCATGCAAAAGTCCTACTATACCCCAATGCTCTTCTTCCTCTCCGTAGCCGCACTCCCTGGCAAAGCAGCGCATGACACCTTCTACGGTCAGACCATGCTGAATATGAAAGGACTCCTTATTATACTTTTTTAACAGGGCAAAAGCCTCGTCTCTTGTAATTCCATCTTCCATTTTGTTTGTCCTCCTTTATATACATAATTCCTATCGGTATACTATGCTTATTTTCTTCTGATTATAGCACAGCGCATTTATCCTGTAAACGAGAGAATACAGAAAACGGCAGTGTCTTCTGCTTCTCTGCAGAACCGCTGCCGTTTTCCCTTTTCTTTTTATCCTACATTTTAAACAGAGTCTTCATCAGTCCCCTCCCAAGAGAGGCTCCTACATTACCGCCAAGCTTCTTCCCAAAGCTGCCACCTACGGATTTGCCGAGAGTATTCCCGATCTCTCTTCCTATTGTCCCGGCCGCACTGCCTGCCACCTGATTGACTGCAGATCTTGTTCTCTTCCTCTGGCGCTCCGCTTCCTTTTCCTTCTGCTTCTGAAGAGCTGCTTCCTCCTTCGCCTGAAGCTTTTTCGCCTCAGACTCTTCTTTTGCCTTCTGCGCTTCTGCTGCATCTGTCAGTGATTTTCTCTGCAGAAATTCATAAGCAGAATCCCTGTCAAAATTTTCCTCATATTTGCTGTAAAGAAGACTCTCTCTGATCTCCCTTTCTCTCTCTGCATCCGTAATGGCACCCATCCGGCTCTGGGGCGGCAGGATCTTACATTTCTTCACTACAGTCGGGATCCCTTCTTCGTCCAGCACAGAGATCAGTGCTTCTCCAATTCCAAGGCTTGTCAATGTTTCATAAGTATCAAACTCCGGATTTTCCCGGAAGGATGCTGCAGCTGCCTTCGCCTTCTTCTGCTCTGCCGGTGTATAGGCATGAAGGGCATGCTGGATCTTATTGCCAAGCTGGGCAAGCACGCCATCCGGAATATCCTTGGGACTCTGGGTTACAAAGTAAATGCCGACCCCCTTAGAGCGGATCAGCTTCACCATCTGTTCCACCTTCTCAAGCAGTACCCTTGGCGCTGTATTAAAAAGCATATGGGCTTCATCAAAGAAAAAGACCATTTTCGGCTTTTCTGCATCACCTGTTTCCGGCAGTGTTTCAAACAGCTCAGACATCATATAGAGCAGGAAGGTGGCATACATGGCAGGACGTCCAATGAGCTTCTGACAATCCAGGATCTGGATCCTGCCACGTCCCGTATTGTCTGTGCTCAGCCAGTCCCTGATATCTAATGCCGGCTCCCCAAAGAAGAGCTCTGCTCCCTCTGCCTCCAGTGCGATGATCGCCCTGATAATGGCTCCGAGGCTCTGCCTGGAAATATTGCCATAGGTCAGGGAAAACTCCTTTGCATTGTCACCCACATACTGCAGCATGGCTTTCAGATCCTTGGTATCGATCAGAAGCAGCTCCTGATCATCTGCGATCTTAAAGATGACAGTCAGGATATCCGTCTGGGTGTCATTCAGATCAAGGATCCGTGACAGCAGGAGCGGTCCCATTTCAGATACTGTCGTACGAAGAGGCATACCCTTCTCTCCATAAATATCAAAGAAATTGACAGGGTACTTTTTCAGGGAAAATCCAAGTTCAGAAAGTCCAAGCTTTTCTACACGGCTTCTGATATTCTCATTGTTTTCCCCCTCAAGACACATACCTGCAAGGTCACCCTTCACGTCTGCCAGAAAGACCGGAACACCACAGTCGCTGAAGGACTCTGCCAGTACTTTTAAGGTAATAGTCTTACCGGTTCCCGTAGCACCCGCGATCATACCGTGGCGGTTTGCCATTTGGGGATAGATAAATACCTTTTCTTCCCCGGATCTGCCAATCAGTATTTTGTTTTCAATAAACATCGTTTCCCCTCCCGATAAAGCGTATGCCCTTCTACAGTCCGCAGAAGGGCAGTCCATAAATTAAATTCAGTTTACCGCACACGGGATATATTTGTCAAAGCCTGTCTGCATATAATGCTTAGCTCAGCTCAGACAGACCCGTATACAGCTCATAATAGCGTCCCTTCTGTACAAGCAGATCCTCATGGTCACCACGTTCAATGATCTCGCCATTCTCCAGTACCATGATGGCATTTGCATTTCTTACGGTAGAAAGTCTGTGTGCGATCACAAGGGTGGTTCTCTGTGCCATCAGTCTGTCCATTCCCTTTTCAATATGCTTCTCAGTTCTGGTATCAACAGAGCTGGTTGCCTCATCCAGGATCAGGATCGGTGCTTTGGAAATGGCAGCTCTTGCAATATTGATAAGCTGTCTCTGTCCCTGACTTAGGTTTGCGCCATCTCCTTCCAGCAAGGTATCATATCCATTTTCCAGGCGCATGATAAAGGAATGGGCACTGGCCGTCTTCGCAGCCTGCTCTACCTCTTCATCTGTGGCATCAAGCCGTCCATAACGGATATTTTCTCTCACTGTTCCGGTAAAGAGGTGTGTATCCTGCAGCACCATGGCGATACTTCTTCTCAGGTCATCTCTCCTGATCGCTGTTACCGGAATGCCATCAACAGTGATACTGCCTTCGTTAATATCATAGAAGCGGTTGATCAGATTGGTAATCGTCGTTTTTCCTGCCCCTGTAGATCCTACAAAGGCAATCTTCTGTCCCGGCTTTGCATACAGGGACACATGCTTTAAGATCGTTTTGTCCGGATTGTAGCCAAAGGTTACATCTTCCAGGGTAACGGCACCGTTTACCTTCTTATAATAATACTCTGCATCCTCGCGCAGAATATCTGTCATGATCCTCTGATCCTTTGCTGCTGCATTCGTCTTCGGGATCACATAGCAGAAGCCTTCTTCCTCTTCTCTGATGGCAATGGCATCCGCCGCATCTTCTGCTTCCGGTGCTTCATCCATTACTGCAAAAACTCTCTCTGCGCCTGCCAGTGCGGAAAAGATCGTGTTGACCTGCATAGCGATCTCATTCAGCGGTCTTGAGAACTGTCTGGAATAGTTTACAAACACAGTCAGTCCACCGATATCAAAGCCACGCAGTACACAGAGGATACCACCGATACACGCTGTCAGGGAGTAGCTCACCTGTCCCATATTTCCCATCACAGGTCCCATGATACCACCAAAAAACTGTGCTTTGATCTGTTTTCCACGAAGATCAGTGTTCAGGTAATCGAACTCCTCCTTTGCCTCTTCCTCGTGGCAGAATACCTTGACAACCTTCTGTCCGGTTACAGTCTCTTCAATATAACCGTTCAGGGTACCAAGTGCAGCCTGCTGTGCACGGTAATACTTCCGGCTCATGCTTCCGATCTTCTTTACTGCCTGCAGCATCAGAGGGATCATCACAACTGTGATCAGTGTCAGCCATACATTGGTATACAGCATCAGGCTGAAGGTTCCGATGATACTGATCAGACCGGAGATCATCTGTACTACAGTATTATTCAGCATTTCCCCTACTGCATCCACATCATTGGTGAAACGGCTCATCAGATCGCCGTGGTTATTGGTATCGTAATATCTGACCGGCAGCTTCTGCATCTTTTGGAACAGCTCATTACGCAGTTTCTGGATCGCATTCTGGGAAATACCGATCATGATCTTCTGCTGCATATATTGCGCCAGTGTTCCGACCAGATATATCATAAGCATCACAAGGACACCCTTTAGCAGAAATGCCACGCTTCCGTTCTCAGACGTCAGTCCATTGATGATAGGGCGGAGCATATAGGAGCCTGCCAGGTTTGCTGCTGTTCCTGCGATCACACAGAAAAATACAAGAAACAGCTTTCCCTTTTCATGGGCAATGTAGGAAAGCAGCCTTCCTATTGTCTTTTTCAGGTTCTTTGGCTTTCCGCCCATTCCCTGTCTGGCTCCATTCCGTCCATCTCTCCGTCCGCCGGGTACGCCCCCTGGCATACCGCCCGGCGTTTCGTCATTCTTCGGATTTAAGCGGCTTTCATATTTTTTCTTCAGATATTCAAGCTTTTCTTCTCTCACTGTCCGCTCGCCTCCTTATCCATCTGTGAATAATAAATCTCCTGGTAAGCCTCGCAGGTCTTAAGCAGCTCCTCATGCGTACCCTTTCCCACGATCTCACCTTCATCCAGCACAAGGATCTCATCCGCTTCCATGACAGAAGTGATCCTCTGTGCGATAATGATCTTTGTTGTTTCCTTTAAAAGTCCGGAGAAGCTTTCTCTGATCTTTGCTTCTGTTGCCGTATCTACCGCACTGGTAGAATCATCCAGGATCAGGATCTTCGGCTTCTTAAGAAGTGCTCTTGCGATACAGAGTCTCTGCTTCTGACCGCCGGATACATTGACACCGCCCTGTCCAAGCTCTGTTTCATAGCCTTCTGTAAAGTCTCTGACAAAGCCTGCCTGCGCAGCTGCTGCCGCCTTTTCCACCTCTTCCTCAGAAGCATTTTCATCTCCCCACATGAGATTTTCACGGATCGTTCCTGAGAAAAGGACATTCTTCTGCAGTACCATTCCAACGCCCTCTCTCAAATGCTCCAGCGAGTACTCTTTGACATTGACCCCGTCAACCAGAACTTCTCCTTCATCCGGATCATAAAGCCTTGGGATCATCTGTACCAGTGTGGTCTTGCCGCTTCCCGTAGAGCCAATGATGCCAAGGATCTTCCCACTGTCTATTTTGAAATTGATATGGGAAAGGACAGGCTCCTTGTTTTCTTTATAATAACGGAAGGAAACATCCTTAAACTCTACAGTTCCATTCTCTACCCTCTTATCCTTCTGAGCGCTGTTTTCATCTGTCAGATCAATCCTGGCATCCAGCACCTCTGTGATCCTGTGCAGGGATGCCATTGCCCTTGAGCTCTGCAGAAGCACTATGGCAAGCATCATCAGGGACATCAATATCTGTACAATATAAGTAGTAAAGGCTGTCAGGTCACCGACCGGCATCCTGCCGACAAGGATCTGCTTTCCGCCAAACCATACCACACCAAGAGTCGTCAGGTTCATCATCAGCATCATGATCGGCATATTCAGGATCACTACATTAAAGGCACTTAAGCTGGATTTCTTCAGATCCTCATTGGCCCTTGAAAACTTCTCCTCCTCATAATCTCCCCTGACAAAGGACTTGATCACACGGACATTTGTCAGCATCTCCTGGATCGTGGAATTCAGCGTATCCAGCTTTTTCTGCATGATGGTAAATCTGGGAAATGCTGTTTTGATCACAATTCCGATCAGGATCACAAGGATCGGGATCACTACAAGGATCACTGCTGCCAGCTCTCTGTTCATCATAAATGCCATGATCAGCGCCCCGATCAGCATACCAGGCGCCCGGAGCATCATACGGAGCGCCATATTGATCAGGTTCTGTACCTGGGTTACATCGTTGGTCAGTCTGGTTACCAGTGAACCGGTATTGTACTGATCCAGATTGGCGAAGGAAAATTTCTGTACCTTCTCAAAGGTATCCTTCCTGATATCTGCTGCAAAGCTGATCGCCGCCTTGGCCGCAAAGTAAGCACCGCCGATTCCTCCTGCCATCATCAGAAGAGCAGTCACTACCATGACAATCCCCATAGTGATGATATAGGGTACATCCTGGTTTGCTGCTCCGATATTAATGATATTTGCCATAAACTTCGGCAAAAGCACCTCTCCGATGACTTCCACGATCATCAGCAGAGGTCCGCATATAAATGCCGGTAAATACGGCTTTATATACTTCCAGTATCTTTTCATTCTTCCATCTCCTCTTTTTTCTTATCCTGAAGCTCCTGCAGGTGCACATCTGAACCATGCGTTGCTGTCATTTGGGTGCTCACCGCCAGTTCCGTTCCCTGCTGCCTCTTCTCTCATTCACCATGATCCAGACTCTGATAATAGGCTTCTCCGTTCTGCTGCATCCTTGTCAGCAGTCCGTTCAGTTCCTGAATTTCCTGTTCCGAAAAACCCTTCAGCATATTTTCATCAATCTCCCGGAAATATTCCACACTTCTGCGGATCATATCCTGCCCTTTTTCAGTGATCACAATCTGGTTCACACGGTTATCCCTGCTGTCGCACTGCCTGCTGATATAACCGGTCTTTTCCAGCTTCTTCAGGGATACTGCAACGGCCGCCGGTGAGATTTCCAGCTTTTCTGCCAGCTCTGTCTGGGAACAGTCCTGATGATTTCCAAGTGTCATAAGCAGCTTATGCTGGCTTCTGAACACACCTGTTCCAGCCACCTTCTTTTCCACACAGCGTCTCATATTTCTGTTGATAGTCTGAAGCAGACATATGCTCCTGCTCCGATCGTCTTTCACGTTACATACCTCCCTTCTTATAATTAATTATTTAATATTTAACTAATTAACTTTTGATATTATACGCAGGATAAATATCAGATGTCAAACAGATTCCACTTTTTTTATAATTCTTTAGAATCTGTTTATATTTGACCTTTCCATCTGACTTATCCTTGCAGCAGCTGTGATGCCAGATACAGCACCAGTAAATGAATGGGATAAAAAAGATAAAAGAAATATTTGACCTTAAGTCCGCGCCTGCCATGATAGAAAGCGATCGGGACAAAGGCAGCAAGAGCTGTTGGCTCATAGAGAAATGAGAGAGCGCCCATCATGAGCTGCTGACGCCTCTGATATCGGAACATGTAAAGAATATATATGGAGATCACACCATAAAAGCTATAGTCACTGTGGATCAGATATGCTGCACCCACCGCCAGCAAAAGAGCAAGCAGCCTGTAAACAGCCTTCCGAGCTTCACCCGCTTCACTCTCCGCCACGCACCTGGTAACCGCCATTAACAGGAAACCAAGAAACAGGGTAACAAAAACATTACAGCCCTCCATGGAAAACACCTTTCCATAACGGAACAGATCGAAGGGGATCTCCGAAAGGAAAGCAAACAAAAGCAGCCTCAGCCCATACCTCTTCCTGCACCCTGTCTTCTGAAACCCTTCTACCAGAAGGAAACAGAAGATCGGAAAAGCCACCCGTCCGATCCACATACGCCCGATTTCATAAATATCTGTTCCCTGCTCCGCAAACAGATAGCACCAGTGATCCACAATCATGGACAGCACAGCTATGACCTTCAGGGTACTGCCGCTGAGTCCCATTCCCTGTGCTGTCTCTATCAGCGATTTTCCTCTGCTCTGTTTATTTTCTTCCATTTATTCTGTAATAACCCACCTTTTCTTGCAACTGGTATTATTAAAAAGTTTTTATCTGGCACTTTTTTAAATACCAGATTCTATTATACTGAGCATCATAAGAAATATATATCACAATTTACTGGAGGAATCTATTATGAAAAATCAAACAGCCCTGAAAATTGCGTTTACTGGCCTTTTGGCCGCACTGTCCTATGTAGTATTCACTTTTCTGCAGATCAAGATCCCTCTGCCTGGCGGTGATGCTACTTCCATCCATCTCGGCAATGCCGTATGTGTTCTCGGCGCTCTCCTGATCGGTGGATTTTATGGCGGACTTGGCGGTGCCATCGGTATGACTATTGGTGATCTTCTGGATCCTGTTTATATCGTATATGCTCCCAAAACCTTCCTTTTAAAGCTCTGCATCGGTCTGATCACTGGTCTTGTGGCACATAAGATCGGCAGGATTTCCATTGAAACCGATAAGAAGAAGGTATTGAAGTGGACCATTTTAGCTTCCGTTGCCGGACTTCTTTTCAATGTAATCTTTGATCCCCTGATCGGTTACTTCTATAAGCTTCTGATCCTTGGAAAGCCTGCTGCCGAGCTGACTCTTGCCTGGAATGTAACTGCTACCTCCATCAATGCCGTTACTTCCACGATCGTATCTGTACTGATTTATATGGCGCTCCGTCCTGCCCTCAAGAAGGCCGGGCTGTTCTTCACCCTTTCCAAGGAGAAGAACGACTGATCATCCATATGCCGGCTCTGATTATTCTCCTGCAAAGGTTATGCTGATGCTGCCCATACTGCAGTCTACAGAATATTCACTGCCGGTACCATTATCAATATACCTTTCTATTGCCAGCATGGAGCTGGTATGGTCTCCGATCTTTACCTCTCCTGCTGCACAGCGGACACTGTAGCTGTGATCACTTTCTTTTCCGGAAAGCTTCATGACAATCTCTCCTATAGCACAGTCTGCTTCCAGTTCTTCCGGCGCTTTTCCTTCATAGCTGAAGCTTCCAACCCCTACAGAGACCTCTATATCCTTCACGTCCATCTTTTCTGCTTCCAGAGAGCCAGCGCCGGCTTTCATACTTATTTCCTTTGCTGCCACCTGGCTCATAATGACTTCCCCTGCTCCTGCTTCTATACTGATCTCATCTGCCTTAAGGTCATAGATCTCAGCCTGCCCTACTCCTGTCTTCAGATCCACTTCAGAAAACTTTCTTCCCTCCGGTATGGTGATCACAATCTCCGGAGCTCTTCTATTTCCAGAAATGAGCCAGAATTTTCTCTGATACCCCTTTACTGTCAGCTCATCTCCATCCATCTCACATTTGATCCTTGCATTTCCCGTATAGGAAACCCGGATCTGTTCCTGCTCCATTTGCTCTTCCCTCACAACAAGCCTGCAGGCTCCCACATCAACCGCCAGCTGATCCACATTCTCTGCGATAAAGACCTCTGTATTATTCAGCATATTTTCATCTCCTGTTGTATTTCCGGTCTCACCCATATCATCTGTCATATCCCAGTGATCAATGATTTCCAAATCTACAGCTTCATTCTTCAATATCCCATATGCTTCGTGAATACCGGCAGCACCTCCGGCCGCAGTAAGGATAAGCCCCGTCCCGATCAGACAGGCTGCCGTGATAAGACTCCCTTTATAAAACTTTCTCATGCCCTGCACTCCTCCTTCTTTCCTGTTATCTTTTTCCACAATGCCCTGCATCCTCTGATAAGTGCCGGAATGCCTTCCCGGAAGATCAGCACAGTAAGGATCATAAACAATACACCAAGTCCGGCACACAGAAGTCCGCCGCCGATCAGCCCAATTCCAATCAGTGGTGTTTCAAAAAGGGCAACAATTCCAAACACTACAAGACCAGCAGCTGCTGCATATAAAGCCACCATGGCTGCCGCGATACCGATCACAATACCAAAGATCCCTGCAATAATACCAACCAGTACACCTAATGCCCCACCGCCGATTCCAAAAATAGCCGGTGATAAAACAACACAGGCAATCACGATCAGCACGATCGCCCAGGTCGGAAACCCATCCTTTTCTTTTCCGCCTTCTGTTTCTCCTTCTGCAAAGCTGCCTGTATTTTGAGCCGCTCTATTCTGACTCCCCCTGCAGGTTCCCTGTTCCTCTTCCCGCCCTGCTTTACGGCTGCCTTCCACCTTCTCTGACTGAATGATCTCATTCTGTCGTACTGCCTTCTGCTGGCTGGCAAATCCGTTTTCGGTAAATTCTCCCTTATCCGGGTCATCCATAAGTCCTGACCTGACGATCTCCGCTACCTCCTCCGGAGAGCCAAGCGCCTGGATCACTTCCTTCTCATTTTCCCTGCCTGCATCATTAAAATAATCATTATAATACTGAAGGGCTTCTTCCCTTTCACTGGGTGATATATCGGAAAGCAGCTCCTCCAGTTTTCTCATAAACTCCCATCTGCCCATTACTTTACTCCTCCCTCGAAAATACTATTAATTCTGGCCGCATAACGGTACCATTCACTCTCATACAGATTTAACTGACTTCTTCCCTTTTCGGTTACCTTGTAATATCTCCGGTTCCGTCCTGCGCATTCCAAGTCGTAAACCTCCAGACATTCATCCTTCTGCAGCCTCCGCAGTACCGGATAAAGCGTTGACTCTGACAATTCAATAACCTGCCTTACTTCCTGCGTGATCTTATAGCCATAAGCCCCTTCTGCCGATCTTGAAACAACAGCCAGTACAATGGCATCCAGAAGCGCTGCTCCTGTATTAAAAACCATATGCCCTCTCTCCTTTCCCCATGCTTTGATGCAGCTTACCGTTCCCTTCCTCACTTCAGTTTCCTGCAGCAGCAATCATATATATTTTTATAATATTATATATTGTATAATATATTTTCTATCTCATACTATACGATATATAATATTGTTTTGTCAACAGCTTATATAAAAAAGAATCCTGCTTGCAGGATTCTCCGCCTGCGGCGGGTCGCTCCATGCGACATCTACCCTTCCGCCGCAGTGCGGTCCTGCCCGGAGGGTTTTTTATGTCATTGGAACATTACGGAGTAATTTCCTATGACATAAAAAACAGGTTCCCGAAATCATATCCTGATCTCCGGAAACCCGTTTTCCTAAATTTCAATCCACTATCTTAGCATTTGGATAGATCCGCTCCATTCTTTCGTCTCCGAAATGCTCATCCAGAAAGCTCTCGACTTCATTCTGTGCCTGTTTTCCTGTCGTGTTCCGCTCTGTGTATCTGGCCAGTGCCATTGCTGACAGCAGGCAGTCAAAAATCATAAATACCAGCATTACTGTACAGATGATCTTACCTGCTTTCATGGGAATCTTCTCAATCCAGGTAGAAAGTCTCGGGTACAGCAGCTTCATCCATACAACTGCCGCAATTCCCCAAAAGAAACAGTAGAGCAGATTAATCCTGCCTCCCAGATTAAAGGCAAATTTGCTGTAATCCCAAAATACCGTTCCAAATACAAGCTCCGTAAACACACTGCAGATATATTCATAGACACCGCCAAGAAGTGTTCCTGCAATAAATATATAGGAATCGTTCTTATTCCTTATCCGGTAAAGGATCGCTGTCAGAAACGCACAGCCAAGTCCCCATACGATACTGAAGGGACCATATACAACACTGCTCCTGCTCATCAGTTTTCCTGCTGTGATCAGGCAAAAAATTGTTTCCGTAATATCTCCGAGGAATGCACCGATAAAAAACAGGCTGGCCAGCTTATAAAAGCTGCATCCCTCAGCAAATACAGTTTCCTTTTCCTTCGTTCTCTTCTGTCTCTTGATCTTCGGTATTTCCAGCATCGGAAATGCCTTGTCCATACGCTTCTGTATCCGTCTGGTAATAGCATTTTCCAGAAGCTTTGATACATGGCTGACACCCTCCGTAAACTCTGCTAGCTGAACCTGCTTCTTCTGCAGACCACGGATCGTCAGTGTGGTTCCCACTGTATCAAGCACAAGAACCACCGTAAGGGCGATCATAATGATCACTATCAGAAGCTTTGGCATGATACCAAGAAGCTTAACCAGCAGTGGATTCAGGAACATATTTAAAATGACCGCACAACCACCCCAGATCAGGGAAAAAGGCAGACACACATATCCTTCATAGTTCCACTTAATATCAGAGTAGTCCCACCATTTTCTATGGAACAGCTTTTCAAGCATCGCCCCTGTGATAAATTCGAGAATGGAGGCCAGAATTGCACCGGCCAGAAACAGGAAAAAAGGAGCCTCTTTAAGCTCTGGCAAAAATATAGCAAATAACACTGCACCTGATCCATAAATCGGACACAAAGGTCCATTTACAAATCCCCTGTTTACAAACTTCCGCTTCTGGATGGCTGCACAACAGACCTCGATACACCATCCTGCAAAGGAATAAATAAAAAAGAAAAAAGCAAGCTGATAAACTGTGTATTCCATTCTGTCTCCTCTGCCCTTCCTATTACTTCATACAGGAAAGAGCCTCCTTTACTGTAAGTATGCTTCCTGCCACTACGCTATTCTTCTGATCAAAGGTGAGCTCCTTTCCTTCCTGTGTGACAGCTTTTCCTCCTGCCTCCGCCAGGATCAGGCAGCCAGCCGCATAATCCCAGGGACTGAGCATCAGTTCAAAATAAAGTCCGGCTCTCCCACAGGCTACATCACACAGATCAATGGCTGCTGATCCACTTCGTCTGATATCAGGACATTTTTGAAACAGTGCATAGCAGATCCGGAATGTCCTTTCATAAAGCTCCTGATCATATGGGGATGTTCCAAACAGGACAAGCTGCTCTGACAGACCTTCATCTGCTACATGGATCCTGTTTCCGTTCAGAAATGCTCCCTTACCCCTGATGGCACTGAATACTTCACCGGCATAGGGATTATATACAATTCCGGCACAGGGCACCCCCTCCTTAAGAAGTCCGACTGAAATGGCACTTCTGCGGTATCCCTTCATGAAATTCATAGTGCCATCAATAGGGTCAATGATAAAGGCATAGCCAATTTTGACATCCGGATGGCTTTCCTCCTCTTCTCCTGCAAAAACAGCTTCCGGCAAAAGCTCTCCCAGTCTTTCAAACAAAAATGCCTGTACTTTCTTATCATATGCTGTGACAAAATTACCCTTGCCCTCCTTGGCTGTCACCGTCTCTCCGATATGCCGGGCGGAGAGAATAATCTCTCCGCCCTCCTTTATGATACGGATCATCTGATCCATCAGTCCTTCACTGATCACTGTTCCTGACCCCATTTTTCCTTCCAATTACTGTCTTTTCTCTGAATCCCTGATCCTCTCTTGCGGTATCCCGGCTCCCGTCTAGCGCTCCATTTTCCAGAAATAAGCGCTGTACGGAGGCAGTTCACTTCCTCCTCCAAAATCATGGTTCTGTCCCGTGATCAGATCAACAGCCGTACCGCATCCTGCATCAAAATGCGCCGTAAACGGTTCCCCATCTGCATTGATCGCTACCAGTACTCTTTCTCCATCCGTCTTTCTTTCAAAAATACACTGTCTGTTTGTCAGCAGCACAGATCTGAAATCCCCATAATTCAATGCAGCAGAATGCTTCTTTGCCTCTGCCAGCCTGGAGATCCACTCTGACAGCTCATTAAATACCGGGGCATCAAAGCACCTGCGCAGTGCCGGATCCCCTTCACTCTTGTCTGCCTTCTCTCCCCATTCACTTCCATAATAGACACAGGGGATTCCCGGCATACCAAAGCAGAGTGCATAGATCAGTGGCAGATGCTTATCATTCTGCAGAATACTTGCCACTCTTGTCACATCATGATTATCTACAAAGGAAAGCAGATGTTTTCCCTTATAAAGGGTCCAGTTTTCCGGACCGAACTGTCTTAAAAGAGAATGAATGATCTCAAACATATTCATGCTGTTAAAGCTGGAGTACAATCCCTTATAACATTCATAATTGGTAGCAGAATGCAGCATGGCATCATTCATCAGTCTGTTATAATCTCCATGCAGCATCTCCCCAAGCAGGAAGAAATCCTGTTTCTGGCTGTCGGTAAAGCTGCGCAGCCTTCTGACAAAGTTCTCATCCAGGCAATATGCCACATCCAGCCGAAGTCCGTCAATATCAAAGGTATCGATCCAGTACTTCACTGCGTCCAGGATGTGCTCCACTACTTCATTATTCTGCAGGTTCAGCTTCACAAGATCATAATTGCCTTCCCAGCCCTCATACCAAAGTCCGTCATTATAACCTGAATTACCCGAAAGATTGATGTGAAACCAGTTCAGATAAGGAGAATTCTCCCTGTTTTTAATAACGTCCTGAAACTGATAGAACCCCCTTCCCACGTGATTGAATACGCCATCCAGCACAACCCTGATCCCATTTTCATGCAGCTTGTCGCACACTTCCTTAAAGTCCTCATTAGTTCCAAGCCTGACATCAATTTTCTTATAATCCCTTGTATTGTAGCCATGCGTATCAGACTCAAAAACAGGTGAAAAATAAATGGCATTGATCCCCAGTCTTTTCATATGAGGAATCCACTCTTCCACCTTTTTGATCCTGTGTGTCAGCACTCCGTCATTTTCAAATGGTGCTCCGCAAAATCCCAAAGGATAAATCTGATAAAATACACTTTCATAAGCCCACATAATCTGTCTCTCCTTGTCTGTTTTCTATTTTCTCAGCCGGCAGGCATCAGATAACTGCTGACTGCATATACCGTCTGTCCGTTATACTCAAGCTGTGACCAGCCGTTGTCTCCAGTTGCAATCCTCGTCAAAGCCTCTCCATTGTGCAGCTTACCCACTATCGTGTCATCGCTTGCCGTACTCGGTTCTGTCCTCAGATTGGTTTCCTGCTTGGCTGTCACCTGATCTCCCACAGGCGTATAGACCGGTCCCTGCGGCGGTGCCTGCTGCCCGGTGTCCTCCATATCTGTTGTCAGATAGCTGGTTACTGCATACAGGGTCTGTCCCTGATAGACCACCCTCGACCAGCCATTATGTCCAACACCGGTCCGTGTCGCTGTATCTCCATGGGTCAGCTTTCCTACGATCGTGTCATCGCTTGCCGTGCTCGGCTCTGTCCTCAGATTGGTTTCCTGCTTGGCTGTCACAGTCTCATTGACCTCTGTAAAATTAATCCCTACCTCAGGATTCACCGTCACCCTCTCTGCAGGAGTATCGTCCTTTGCCTCTGCTTCCTTCGTATAACTGAAGTAAGCAGTATTTATATCTGTCTTTCCTGAAATTCCATCTACCGTTCCCTGACAGGTATACTGCCACATGGCATAGCTGCCGGAATAGTCAGCCTGCTCTGTCATAACACTTGGATACCAGGCAAGCCAGATCTTATATCTGGATGCAAGGATATCCGTATCCCAGCTTGCATTTCCTGCAAGCTCGTTTCTTGACGCATAGAACATAGGCGTATATCCTGCCGCTGCCACTTCATCAAGGAATGCACAGGCAAGACCTGTACGTTCTGTCTGACTCAGCGCATACTGTCTATTTCCTGCATCCTGAAATCCTTCACAGTTATAGGCTACCGGGTAGGTAATTTTATACTTTGCAATCAGGTCTGTTGTAAACCTGGCTTCTTCTCTGGCTTCCTCCTCCGTCACCGCACTGGAAAAGAAATATGCCCCAAGCCTGATCCCTGCTGCCTGCGCTTCCTGCAGATTATATCTGGCAGTAGGATCTTCATAAAGCTGCCCTGTACTTTTCGCCCGGTATCCCACACGTACCATGGCAAATTCCACACCGGAAGCCTTCACCTTCGCCCAGTCGATATTTCCCTGATGCTTGGATACATCGATCCCCATGGACTGCTGACCGGTTTCGTCTGCTGACTTTGGTACCGTATTTTCTGCTCCCTTAGTTATCGCCACAGCAATGCCTCCAGCAGTTTCAGCCGCTTTCTGCTCCTGCGGATCCTCTTCATCCTCAAGTGCCCCTACCTGCACACTGCCATCTTCCGTTTCACTATCTGCCGCATTCTCCTGCCTGGCAGCTTCCCTTCCATCTTCCGTTTCACTGCCGGATTCCGCCTGTCCTTCATCGTCCTCCGGAATTTCCTGCTGCAGTGTCTCCACAACAGCATCCCTTTTCCTGACATCATCCTTCATCCGGACAACCAGCACAATCACTATGATTGCAAGAATCAGCAAAATCCCTATACCAAGGATCAGCATTTTCCCTGACTCACTGATATTTCCGTTTCGTTTCATTTTCTGTTTCTCCCTACCCTGTCACTCAGAATCTATCTGAATCACTCATCTGCTCTTTCCTCAGGAATGAATCTATTTTACCACCATTCGACAGAATATACCAGCTGTTTGACCTTCTGGATTGGAATTTACATAGCAATATGCACAAATCCTTTATTGCCATGTTTTATAAGTATTTATCAACTTTTCCTGCTTCTGGAAATCATTTTAGCTACATGGGACATACCTGTTCTTACTTCTGTTTCGATTCTGCCATACAGTCCTTTCATCCTGTCCGGCAGGTGTCCCCGCACATTGATAACATAATATATTTACCAAGGGAACCGAAGGGGCAATATGTCAGCTGTCGGACGCTATACGGAAGGAGCTGGTGCCAATGGTTACATATCAGGATCTGATCCAGTTTGTAATTATGCTTTGCGCTGTTATAACTCTTGTTGTAACTCTTATAAAACGTAAATAAGCGCCCTCGCTCTGGTAAAGTAAGGCGCTTATTTATTACAATTTACTCTGCCGGCGGCTAGGCTTCATCTAGCTTTCGGTTCTCTTGTTAAGTATAGTATACCACCCTTCCCCCGTTAAGCAACAGGAAATTGAAATAATAACATACGCAATTTTATTTTTCTCTTTTACCATACCGCCGCCAGCACATGGAAAGAGGGAAAACAAATGCCAGTATTTAAGGACGAAGAACGAAATACTTTTTATGTAAAAACTTACTACACCGACTATACCGGTGCCAAAAAGCAGAAGATGAAGCGGGGCTTCAAGCTGCAGCGAGATGCCAAGGAGTGGGAACAGGACTTTCTATCCAAGCAGTCTGCACAACCCTCCATGCCCTTCCGGGTCCTTGCTGATCTGTACCTAGCGGACAAAAAGGCTCACTGTAAGCTGATCACCTACGAAACAAAGAAAAACCGGATAGATATCTGGATCCTGCCATACTTCAACAGGCAGCCACTTAATTCTATCGACGCAAAGGACATACGGAAGTGGCAATCTGATCTGAAGGAAGCAACAGGGCAGACTGGAAAGCCCCTTTCTCCCGGATATATGCAAAACCTTGTCACAGAATTATCCAGTATTTTCAATTTTGCGATCCGGTTCTATGGCCTGTCTGTAAATCCCTGTGTTATTGCCGGTAATGCCGTTGGTAAGAAGCAGAAAAGCCTTTCATTCTGGACAAAGGACGAATTTTACCGCTTTATACAAACTTTTGAAAAGGATGATCCATGTGCGACTTGTCTATGTGAGTACAGACCACAAAGGCATGATTTCCTTTGGTAAAACACTTGGCAAATTCCATGCCCAGCCGGTTTGCTTCTTCCGGGGTAATCTCACCGGGGCGGAAGGACCGGCGCACATGATAGGCAATCACATCATCTGCGCCACGCACTCGTCCGGTAGCGGCAATGTACTGCCGCTTTGCCAGAAGGAACTCTGCATCCGCAGTCCGACTGTCACACGCATAGCCGGTAATGAGCTTGCCGTTATCTGTTTTCTGTGGATTTGCTACATAGTCGATGACGTCACTGATCGCCCGACTCTCTGTGCGGCCTTTGCCGACATGAAGCGGCATGATTCTTGTAGTTGCCATAAAAAGCTCTCCTCTCAAAATATTTTCTCTGAACTCTTTGTGCCTATCGTTGAAATAAACTCTCCTTATGGGTATAATATAAAGAAACTACCAATACCTCAAAGGAAGGATTTTATGATAGAACAGCTAATTGCTGAAGCAACCGAATGTGATTTCAAAGTTGCACTTGAAATAAAGAAACCCAAAAGCTGGTTAAAAAGTGTCAGTTCCTTTTCTAATGGAATCGGCGGAACTCTGTTTTTCGGAATCTCTGATGACCGGAAACCTATTGGCTTGTCCGATGTTCAAAAGGATGCTGAGGCGATCAGCCGCTTAATCAAAGAACGAATCACACCATTACCTCAGTTTATCTTAAAACCATTACAGGAAGATGGTAAAAATCTATTAGCTCTGGAGGTTTCTCCCGGCCGCAGCACCCCATATTATTACAAGGCAGACGGCGTGATGGAAGCATATATCCGTGTTGGAAATGAAAGCGTAATTGCCCCTGATTACATTGTGAATGAATTGATCTTAAAGGGAACCAATCAGTCCTTTGATACCCTAACAACAGACGCGGTAAAAAAGGATTACAGCTTTACACTTCTAGAAGCAACCTATCTGGAACGGACCGGTCTCCGCTTTGAGCCATCCGATTATGTTTCCTTTGGTTTGACTGATAAAAATGGACTCCTGACCAATGCCGGTAAACTCATGACCGATCAGCACACGGTTTATAACTCCCGTATGTTCTGTACCCGGTGGAATGGCTTGGAAAAAGGCTCTATCTTTGATGATGCGCTGGACGATAAAGAATACGAGGGAAATTTGATTTATTTACTGAACAGCGGCAGTGAATTTATTCGCAATAATTCTAAAGTCCGTTTTGTCAAAAAGGCACAGTATCGTGTAGACAAGCCGGATTATGCTGAACGAGCTGTGACAGAGGCTCTTGTCAATGCGCTTATCCATCGTGATTATATTGTGCTTGGCAGCGAAATCCATATTGATATGTTTGATGATCGGGTGGAAATCACATCTCCTGGCGGTATGTTTGGCGGCGGCTCAATTCAGGAATACGATATTTACAGTATTCTTTCGATGCGACGAAACCCTGTGATTGCTGACCTGTTCCACCGCATGAAGTACATGGAACGCCGTGGAAGCGGCCTACGCAAAATCGTCAGTGAAACTGAAAAGCTGCCTGGATACACAGAGGCATATAAGCCCGAATTTTCCTCAACAGCGACAGATTTCAGAGTTATTTTGAAAAATGTAAACTACAACTTAGAGGGTGATACCCACCAAGTTATCCACCAAGTTACCCACCAAGATATTGAACTATCAACGATGTCCAAACAGATTTTGGCTTTTTGCACAACACCAAAATCCAAGAAAGAGCTTGCAGTATTTTGCGGCTTCAAAGATTTAAGAAACTTCACTTTGAAGCATATCAATCCGCTTTTAGAATCCGGGCAATTAGAAATGACTATTCCCGATAAACCTAAAAGTCGCAATCAAAAATATATTACAGTTCGTTCCGAATAAACAGAGAAGCAGGGCATTGGGTCTCATCTCCCATTGTCCTGCTTCTTTTCATTCCAAATTATATTCACATCATTTGCCCATACACCCAATCATGGATCGCAAATTTCAAACTCTGCACCTTGCCCAGCAGCCAGATCGCAGCCAGCGGCAGTCCCATGCAGAGCCGGACAAAAAGCGTCAACACCAAAATGACCGGTGCAGTTACAATCATCAGCAAGCATTTCAAAATCTTCATTCCAGTTCCTCCCTCCAATGCTCCAGATACCGTTTGCACAGGGCATCCGCTTCTCTCTCATTCAAAAAGCGGATAATTCCATTTTTTGAAACAACACACCAGCCATAAAATCAGATCCTTTCTTAACAGGGATCAATTTCGATATCCACCCGATTTTCCTTGTACATCTTCACAAACAAATGCAAAGCTGCTGTGGAATAAATATATGCATTCTTCTTACCCTTTAAAAACTCATCAAACTCCTTATAACAACTCTTTGTCATCGGTATGTTCTTCCGGCATTTTTCTTCCTGCATTTTTACTTTAACGTTTTCTCTATTTAGTGCTACAATTCCCTCCTTTGTTTTTTCAGAATCCAGCTTTTCTTTTACCCAACCCTGTTTATAACCTCTATGTTTAATTTCTTTTATAAGGGATGCACCTCTTATTCCATGATTTTTATACGATTCATGAATCACATCGGTTGACAGTGGCATAATAATATAGTATTATAATTGTACAAGAACTTGTACAGCATATTGTTCAGCAAGAAAGGAGTAACACATGGTTGCCGTAAACTACTCTACGATCAGAAATAACCTTAAAGATTACTGCGACAAGGCTTCCGACCAACACGAAACTATTATCGTTACTCGAAAAAATGAAAAGAATATCGTTTTAATGAGCCTAGATGAATATAACAGACTGGAAAAAGCTGCAAGAAACAATGAATATCTTGCAATGATTGACCGCAGTATTGCACAGCTGGAGGCCGGTAAAGGTCAGGAACATGAGCTTATTGAGGTAGACGAATGAAAAAACTTTGGGCCGACCGAGCTTGGGATGACTACCTATACTGGCAGACGCAAGACAAAAAACATTAAAACGAATCAATGATCTCGTTAAATCCATTGAACGGGATGGCCTTAGTGCAGGAATCGGTAAACCGGAACCGCTTCGTCACAGAAAAGCGTGGAGCCGAAGAATTGATGATGTAAACAGACTCGTCTACAACATTGATGAAAATGGATTTTTGTGGATTATTTCCTGCCGTGGACACTATGAGGATTGATAAAGAGGGCTCGCACTGAGCCCTCTTTCTTTTTCTCCATAGTTCTCGATAGCATCCGCTACGAACAGTTAATCTTTCTATCCAGATCTACCCCATCTGCTTTGCAGCTTTCATGTACTTCATGAGAGCAGTTCCATGACAACTCATGAAATCAGCAACAATGTTTCTAGACAGGTAAACTTAAAGGATCTAAATCTCCGTGATGAGGATAATTATGAAGAAATTTACTCGGATGAGGAACGTAAAAAACTTTTGAAAGTGGTTTTGAACCATCCAGAGGACGTGATTGCAAGAATGTTCGTGATTTTATTCTGCATGCCACTCCGTCTTGGTGAAGTACGATCCATAAAGTGGTTTGATGTAGACTTTGAAAATCATACAAAGGGAGAAAAGGAAAAAGTGTAATCGTTACATTCCTCTTTCAAAAACAGCCGAAGATTTGTTTCGTAGGGAATACGAATTACAAACGAATGCCAATGAAGATTCCTTTGTTTTCAGCTTTACCAATGGTTTAAATCCTGTTTCAGAAAGTCCCGTTTACAGGCATTTGCATAAGTTCTGTGGCGAAGCTGATATTACCTATAGAACTCCACACAAAATGAGATTCTGGGCTGTAACGAAAATGTACGAAGCAGGAGTTGATCAGGCAGGAATTCAGTACACTGCTGGTCGCGCCTGTCCAAGCACAACAGATCATTATAAACGTCCTTCCAGACTCGGACTTATTACGACAATGAAAATCAACGAGATTTTTAACTGATTCAAGGGGTGTACCCCTTGGGGATTATTAAAAGAAATAGCGGAAGCCTTGATTTTACAGGCTTCCGCATCTAAAAAGGAAGAGCAGATAACGGGAATCGAACCCGCCTCCCCAGCTTGGGAAGCTGGTGTTCTACCGATGAACTATATCTGCGGAATATAAAATATTTAAAAACTCATATACCAGTGCTTCACAATCGTCTGACTTCTCCTGCACTTGCTATATTATAGCATTATCTCCTTTTTCTGTAAACCGGCAAGCTGCAAATTCCTCATTTCAAATTTTCTCATTCTGGAATGGTTCTTCTCTCCCTGCAACGGAAGACTATAAAAGTCTTCCGTGCGGAAAATTTATCTGTAACTGACTTATACATGGAATGTACCTTCTGTTTCCTCCCTCAGATGTCACCTACATTCTCTCCGGTGCTGAGAAGCCAAGTACATCGATACAGGTTTCCAGAATATCTCTTGTCAGAACAAGGAGTGCGATAAAGCCTGCCTTCTTTTTTTCATCCTCTTCTGAGAGGATCTTTGTTTCATGATAAAATCTGTTGAAATCATTGGCCAGCTCATAGATATAAGCACACACCTTATGAGGTGCTGTCTCCTCAAAGGCATTTTCCATCATCGCGCTAAACCTTGTGATCTGCAGCATCAGCGCCTTCTCTGATTCGCTGACTGCCTCCTGCAGAACCGCATTTTCCAGTCTCTCGCCCTGCTCCTTATACTTATTCAGAATAGATTTGATCCTGACGATCGTATAAAGGATGTAGGGACCTGTGTCTCCCTCGAAGGAGGTAAACTTGTCAATATCAAAGATATAATCCTTGGAAGCCTGATTGGAAAGATCACCATACTTGATCGCTGAAAGAGCTACTACCTTCGCTGTTTCCCTCGCCTCTGCCTCCGGCACTTCCCTGTTGTCTGTGATCTTCCTGTACATCTCTTCATTAATCTCAGAGATCAGTGTTTCCAGACGCATGACACCACCCTCTCTTGTCTTAAAGGGCTTGCCATCCTTGCCATTCATAGTTCCAAAACCAAGGAACTTCAGCTTCGTATCCTTATCTACCAGCTTTGTCTTTCTTGCGCAGCGGAATACCTGTTCAAAATAAAGATCCTGTCTTTTGTCTACCACATAAATGATCTCATCCGGATGGAGCTTTTCCATTCTTTCCATAATGGTAGCAAGGTCTGTCGTATTATAAAGAGATGCACCATCTGATTTCAGGATCATACAGGGCGGGATCTCTTTGGTATCGGTGTCTTCTTTGACATCCACGACAAGCGCACCCTCGCTCATATGTGCATAGCCTTCTTTTTTCATGTATTCCACCATACCCGGAATCACGGTATGGACATCAGATTCACCTTTCCAGAGATCAAATTCCACATTCAGGTTCTGATAATTTCTCTTAAGGTCAGTGACAGACACTTTTATGATATGCTCCCAGAGTGCCCTGTATCCTCTCACTCCATTCTGCAGCCTGTAGGTTGCCTCCATGGCCTTTTCCTTGTAGGCCGGATCCTCTTTGGATTTACCACTTGCTGTCGGATAGATCTCCTCCAGCTCTGAAATTGTAAAAGGTGCTTCTTCGGGATATTCTCCCGTATAATTTTCATCAAAATAAACAAGCTCCGGTTTCCGTTCCTTCAGTTCTGTAATGATCAGCCCCATCTGAAGGCCCCAGTCACCAAGATGGATATCACTGATCACCTCGTGACCGGCATATCTGGCAATTCTCTTGATACTTTCTCCGATGACAGCTGAACGAAGATGTCCAACATGAAGCGGCTTCGCAACATTAGGTCCGCCATAATCCATTACGATCTTTTCCTTCTTTGCCGGGGGCTCCAGGCCAAACCTTTCACTTTCTGCCATTTTCTTCAGATAATCACTAACAGCGGATTCCTTCACCTTGATATTTAAAAACCCGGGAGCTACGGCCGCCACCTCTGCAAGCAGCTTACTGTCTTCCGCTTTCGCTGCCACATCCCCGGCGATCATGATCGGTGCCTTCTTATACTTCTTGGCACCTGCCATTGCTCCATTACACTGATATTCACAAAGATCGGGGCGGTTTGAAAGAGTTACCCTTCCAAGCTCTCTGTCATAGCCGGCATCCTCAAATGCCTGCATGATCTCCTCCGATATCAGATCCAGAAATTTCTTCATTATCTTAATCCCATGCCTTTCTCCCGTCCGCATTTCCATGCCTCCGGTTCATACTGTTTTTATATTAGCATTCTTTACGCTTTTTCACAAGAACGCTTTTTTTCTTCCCGTTCCATCCTTGAAAAAATACATCCACAGTAATCCTGCCTGTACAGTCCGTATTCTTCCGACAGCTCTACTGACCGCTTGTATCCGTTTTTCTTTTTAAAATCGGAAGGCAAAAAGGAAATCCCATATTCCTTTGCAAGCTGCTCCCCAATCTCATTGATCTTCTGTGCATTTTTCAAAGGGCTGATGGTCAGCGTTGTTGTGAAATAATCTGCTCCCTCTTCTTTTCCAAGTGCCGCTGTCTTTTCAAGTCTGAGCAGAAAGCAGGCAAAGCAGCGCTCTCCTCCCTCTCTGCAGGCTTCCAGTCCTTTTATTCTTTCAAAATAAAGCTCTCTCTCATAATCCCCTTCTATGATCTCAATAGAAAAAGCTTCCTTTCCCACATCCTCCCTCCGGTTCCATTCCCTGATCAGACGCTTCTGCTCCTCTACCCGCTTATGGTACTCCGGCTCCTCCGTAATATTGGGATTATAATAAAAAACTGTGATCCTGAAGAATCCCCTCAGATACTCCAGCACGTAACTGCTGCAGGGTGCACAGCAGCTGTGAAGCAGCAGCTTCTTTCCGTAATTCTCTTTATCTGCCAGAATTTCATCCAGCATTTTCTGGTAATTCTTTTTTTGCATCTCTCTGTCCTTATTCAAAAAATGCACTGCAGATCCTTATACCGGATCTGCAGTGCACCTTCACGTTCTGATCTTTATTTCTGCAGAGGACTTTCTCTGTAAATAATATCCTCTCTGCCGGGTCCATTGCTGACCATAGTGATCGGATATCCGATCTGCTCTTCTACGAACTCAACATACCTTCTGCAGTTCTCCGGAAGATCCTCATATTTCTTAATTCCCCTGATATCACATTTCCATCCTGGGAGCTTCTTCAGTACCGGCTTTGCCTTCTCAAGCTTATAGGTAACAGGGAAGTCTGTTGTAACCTCTCCATCGATATCATAGCCAACACAAACCGGGATCTCATCCAGATAGCCAAGTGCATCCAGTACGGTAAATGCCACATCTGTTGCTCCCTGCAGTCTGCAGCCATACTTGGAAGCCACACAGTCAAACCAGCCCATACGTCTCGGACGACCTGTAGTAGCACCGAATTCACCGCCATCACCGCCACGTCTTCTCAGCTCATCTGCCTCATCCCCGAAGATCTCGGACACAAACGCGCCTGCTCCGACTGCAGAAGAATATGCCTTGCATACCGTAACGATCTGTCTGATCTCATACGGCGGGATTCCCGCACCGATCGCACCATAAGCTGCCAGTGTAGAGGATGAAGTAACCATAGGATAAATACCATGGTCAGGATCCTTCAGTGTACCAAGCTGTCCCTCTAAAAGGATGGTCTTTCCTTCCTTCAGTGCCTTATCAAGGAATACAGATACATCACATACATAGGGCTCGATCATTTCTTTATATTCATGCAGGGTAGCAAGCAGCTCTTCCGGTTGCAGAGCCGGCTTGTGATAAAGATGCTCTAAGATAACGTTCTTCTGTTCACAGATTCTTACCACCTTGTCCTTCAGCAGCGCCTCATCAAACAGCTCACTGACCTGAAAACCGATCTTTGCATATTTATCAGAATAAAAAGGAGCGATACCTGATTTGGTGGAGCCAAAGGACTTCTTGCCAAGCCTCTCCTCTTCATACTGGTCAAATAAAATATGGTAAGGCATTACCATCTGTGCCCTGTCAGAAACTACAATCTTCGGCATCGGAACATTCCTGTCTGTAATAGACTTGATCTCGTTTATCAGGATCGGGATGTTCAGTGCCACACCATTACCGATCACGCTGGTCGTATGTCCATAAAAAACACCTGATGGAAGCGTATGCAATGCAAATTTACCGTAATCATTTACGATCGTATGTCCTGCATTTGCTCCACCCTGAAAACGGACAATAATATCTGCCTGTGCTGCAAGCATATCTGTGATCTTGCCCTTGCCTTCATCACCCCAGTTAGCACCTACAACTGCTTTTACCATAAAAATATCCTCACTTTCATGTAGAAACCCGCATCCGCAGATTTCTGTTTACTCTGAGCTCTTTACTTTATTATTATACAGGATTCTTTGTTATAAGTAAAATCAATATTCATTATATTTGTCATAATATGCAGTTATACAACAAATTCCTGCAGAATCCGGTTCAGTTCATTTGCCTTTTCTTCCAATGCTTCTACAGCCACATCCAGCTGTTCTACAGAGGCAAGCTGTCTTTCCGCTGAATGAGCTACATTAGCGGAGCCTGCTGCTGTCTGTGCAGATATCGCACTGATCGCCGAAATTGAAGCCAGTGTTGCATTTCTTCCTTCTTCCATGCTTTTTACATTTTCATTGATCACAGACAATGCTCCCAGAAGACCCTCAACCTGTTTTCCAATCCTGTCAAAGGATTCCGTAGTCAGCTCTACCGCCTTCTGCTGATCCTCCACAACGCTCTCTGCCTGTCTCGCAACCTCTGCTGCCTCCTGGCTGCTTCTCTCGATCTCAGATACGATCCCTGCAATTTCTTCTGCGGAATGTACGGATTCATCTGCCAGCTTTCTGATCTCCTGTGCCACCACTGAAAAGCCTTTACCTGCTTCTCCGGCTCTGGCCGCTTCAATGGATGCATTTAAGCTCAGAAGATTTGTCTGTTCAGCGATCTCATTGATCGTTTCTATGATCTTTCCTGTAATTCTGGTCGTGGATCCTGTGTCTTCAGCTTTTCATCCAGGTCGCACCTGTTTCCAAATAAAAAATAATGGTACTGGTCCCCGGCTACCTGTTCCCCTTCTGAAGTTGCGATATAAGCAGAGTAAAGACCAGGTTCCTTCGTCTGGGTTGTTGTGATCGACGTATGCTCGTCCGACAGGAAATAAATGTTTGAAAAGAGAAAAAGGCACCCAGATCTTAAAATCTGAATGCCTCATAGATCACTTGTATTCTTTATTTTACTTAATCAATCTCACAGATCCATCCTTCCGGAGCCTTAATGGTTCCCATCTGGATACCTGTTAATGTATCATACAGCTTCCTGGTGATCGGTCCCATCTCTGTGCCATAGCAGATCTCCCTGCCATGATCTACGATCTTGCCAACCGGTGAGATAACTGCTGCTGTTCCGCAAAGTCCACACTCAGCGAACTCTCCGATCTCATCAAGATATACCGGTCTCTCCTCTGCTTCCAGTCCAAGGTATTCTTTTGCAACCTGGATCAGTGAACGACGTGTGATAGAAGGCAGGATACTGTCTGACTTGGGAGTTACTACCTTGCCATCCTTTGTAATGAACAGAAGATTTGCCCCACCTGTCTCCTCGATCCTGGTTCTGGTAGCTGCATCCAGATATACGTTCTCATCATAGCCCTGCTTATGAGCATCTACGATCGCATGAAGGCTCATTGCATAGTTCAGACCAGCCTTGATATGGCCTGTTCCGTGCGGTGCTGCCCTGTCGAAATCACTGACACGGATGGTGATCGGCTTAGCGCCGCCCTTGAAATAAGGACCAACCGGTGTGGTCAGGATCCTGAACTGGTATTCATCAGCAGGCTTTACACCGATAACAGGGTTGCTGCCAAACATATAGGGACGGATATATAAGGTAGCACCACTTCCATAAGGAGGCACGAAGGCTTCATTCGCCTTAACAGTCTTCTTAACTGCTTCAACGAACTTGTCCTTAGGATAAATGGGCATCTCAAGACGAGCTGCACTCTGCTCCAGTCTCTCACCGTTTAAGTCGGGACGGAAAGTTACGATCTTACCATCCTTAGTAGTATATGCCTTCAGACCTTCAAATACAGTCTGTGCATACTGCAGAACACCTGCACATTCATTAAGGACTATATTAGCATCGGTTGTGAGGGTTCCCTCATCCCATGCACCATTCTTATAGTTGGAAACGAATCTGTAATCTGTCTGTAGATAACCAAAGCCAAGATTGGCCCAATCAATATTTTTCTTTTCCATACTGTTACGCTCCTCTCCTGTGTAGAACCATATTGAATTTTTTTTATTATTATCCTTTTCCTAAAAAAAGTCAATAGTTCTTTGGTTTTCCCTATTTTCTGCGTTCATACTTCTGAAAATGATAGGTGATATCGAAATACACCTGCTCATCACTCTCACCAGTCAGCTCCCACTCCGGATCCTCCTCCAGATTTGGGAAAAAGGCATCTGCCTCATAGGCACGGTCTATCTTTGTAATATGTGCGGTATCACAGTAAGGCAGAAGCTGTCTGTAAACACTCTCCCCGCCGATCACATATACATCCTCTGTGTCGTAGTCCTTCAGTCTTTCGAGAAGCTCTTCGATACTGTTGAACACCTCTGCATCCTTCACCTTGAAATTCTCATTTCCGGACAGAATCAGATTCTCCCTGTTCTTAAGCGGCAGTCCCCCCGGAAATGTCTGCAGTGTCTTCCGCCCAAGGATCACGACCTTTCCTGTCGTTTCTTCCCGGAAAAATTTATGATCTGCCGGAATCCTCACAAGAAGCTCATTCCGGTTTCCAATGGCCCAGTTTTCATCTACCGCTGCAATTACATTCATGTATTTATCCTCATTTTCTTTCTGTTTTTAAATAGCGATCGGTATATTTATGATCTGCTCTCCCGTCACATAATTTTCCACGCTGACATCATTTCTCGTAAATTTATAGAAATCCCTGATCTCCGGATTCAGATGAAAGGTGGGCGCCGGGTACTGTTCTCTTGCTATCAGCTCCTTTATGACCGGAATATGTCTGTCATAAATATGGGCATCTGCGATCACATGCACAAGCTCCCCTGCATTCATATCACATACCTGTGCCAGCATATGGACAAGCACTGCGTACTGGACTACATTCCAGTTATTGGCCGCCAGCACATCCTGGGATCTCTGGTTCAGGATCGCATTCAGTGTCAGCTTATCCTCTCCCTTCTTCTGGGTCACATTGAAGGTCATGCTGTATGCACAGGGATACAGGTTCATCTCATGCAGATCCTCATGCACATAAATATTGGTCAGGATCCGGCGGCTGAACGGATTGTTCTTCAGATCATAGATCACCCTGTCCACCTGATCCATCATGCCTTCCTTATATTGATGCTTCACACCAAGCTGATAGCCATAGGCCTTACCGATGGAACCGTTCTCATCGGCCCATTCATCCCAGACGTGGCTGTGAAGATCGTGGATATTGTTGGATTTCTGCTGCCAGATCCAGAGCATCTCATCCGTTGCACTTTTCAGCGCGGTCCTCCTTAATGTGATCAGGGGAAATTCCTTTGAAAGGTCATACCTGTTTACCACCCCGAATTTCTTGATGGTATAGGCCGGTGTCCCATCTTCCCAGTGAGGTCTTACCTTTTCCCCCTCTGTGCTGGTGCCATTCTCCAGAATATCCCTGCACATATCCACAAATATCTTATCTGCCATACTCATAATACACGATTTTCCTTTCAGTTCTCCCATTTATCACAAAGGGAATTGATCTGGTCCGCAAACTTGCCAAGCTCTTTATTCGGCCTTCCCTCACACTTCTGGATGACAGAAAGAAGTCTCTGGCCTGCTGCCACAAGTCTTGCAAACACATCGGATACCGCCTTTGCTTTTTTCTTCAGTGCCACCGGCTCTGCCTCATAGACAAATTCGCCGGTCAGCAGATCAAATTCCGTTCCGCTGTAAGGAGCATAGGCCTGATAGCCGTACTCCTTTTTCAGACATTCCGTAAAGGACATACATACGCTGTCCTCACCATGAACCACAAATACACGCTCCGGCTTCTCCGTAAAGCCCTGCAGCCAGTCGATCAGTCCGTTTTTATCTGCGTGTCCGGACAATCCCGTAAGGGATCGGATACCTGCCCGTACCGCAATAGGTTCCCCAAACAGCTTTACTTCATCAATGCCCTCCACAAGACTTCTGCCAAGCGTACCCACTGCCTGATAGCCGACAAACAGGATCGTACTGTCCTCTCTCCACAGATTATGCTTCAGATGATGACGGATACGGCCTGCATCGCACATACCGGAAGCTGAGATGATAACCTTTGGTGTACTGTCAAAGTTGATAGCCTTGGACTCCTCACTGGTAATGGAAAGCCGGAGGCCTGAAAAAGAAATAGGATTGATCCCTTTCTTTACCAGCTCCATGGCCTCCTCATCAAAGCAGTCTACTTCATTCTGATGAAAAATACCGGTAGCCTCTACCGCCAGAGGACTGTCCACATAAACCGGGAAGTCCTCATGCCCTTCCACCAGTCTGTTTTCTTTTATTTTTCTGATAAAGTACAGCATCTCCTGGGTTCTTCCGACAGCAAAGGAAGGAATCACCACATTACCGCCTTTATCAAAGGTTTCCTTCAGTATCCCGGTCAGTTCCCTTATATAATCAGGACGTTCTCCCGGATGCAGTCTGTCACCATAGGTGGATTCCATGACAACATAATCTGCTTCCTGCGTCTTCTGCGGATCCTTGATCAATGGCTGGTTTTTATTTCCGATATCCCCGGAAAAGACGATCTTTTTCGTGACCCCCTCTTCAGTGATCCATACCTCGATACTGGCTGAACCAAGAAGGTGTCCCACATCCGTAAACCGTATCTCGATCCCATCGCAGAGAGGCATCTTCTTTCCATAGGGACAAGGCACAAGCCTGTTGATCGCATTCTGGGCATCCTCCATTGTATATGGCGGTTCATAGGGCTCCTGCCTGGCATTCCTCTTTGCCTTACGGTTCTTCCAGTCCGCCTCCTGCATCTGGATATGCGCACTGTCGCGCAGCATGATGCTGCAAAGATCCGCAGTTGCCTCTGTTGTCAGGATCTGTCCGTGAAATCCTCTCGCTGAAAGCTGTGGCAGCATACCGGAATGGTCAATATGTGCATGGGTCAGAAGTACATAATCTATCATGGACTCTGACACGGGAAGCGGTACATTTTCAAACACATTAACGCCCTGCTCCATACCGTAATCCACCAAGATATGCTTCCCACATGCATTCAGATAATGACAGCTCCCTGTAACCTCATGATCTGCCCCAATAAACATCAGCCTCATGCCATTTCCTCCAATCTGTTCCTAAGCTACAAATTCCTTCACAATATAACAAAGTATACCATATCTGAATATAATATAGCAAACCTTATAAGGACACTTCCAATGCTTTCGTCTTTTCTGACCTTTCTTCTTTTCTGCATTGCGCTTTCTGCAGACACCTTTACCGCAGGGCTATCCTATGGCAGCTCCGGTGTCAGGATCCCTGCTCCCTCAAAGCTTATTCTGGCCCTCGTTTCCGGTCTCATGTTTACCCTTTCTGTTTTTTTCTCCGTTTTTCTCTCAGTGCATTTTCCGGAAAAAGCAGTCCTTCTTCTTTCCTTTCTGATCTTTTTCTGTCTTTCTCTTTATAAGGGCTATGATGCCCTGTCCTTCAGGAGCCACGGCAGATGCGGACAGAAAAAAGCACTGGCCGGAGCTCTTACCACCGATTCCCTTTCCCGCAGGATTAACTATGCTAAGCCCTCTGTCCTTTCTGTGAAGGAAGCCTTCCTGCTCTCCCTTGTCCTGTCTCTTGACAGTCTTACCGCAGGCGCCGGTTATCAGCTTAATCTTCCTCCGCTCCCTGTCATACTGCTGCTTTCCTCCGCGATCCACCTTTTGTCCCTGATCCTCGGACTCTCCTTAAGCAGACGGCTTCTCAGGAAGCATTCATGCATACTCTCTCTTCTCCCGGCCCTGTTCTTTCTCTTTCTTGCCCTGTCCAGGCTTTTGAAATTCCTGTACTCCTGACAGCCTTGCAGAAAGCACCAGCAGTTCATGCACCACAAGCGGCATGGATGACAGCAGAAGCAGAAGCCCCCATTCCTCCAGGGTAAGACGGCTTGTGCCAAACAGCTCCACAAAGTACGGAATTTCCGTCACCAGCACCTGCAAAAGGATGCCAACCACAAAGGATACCAACATATAGGGATTGTTCCGGTGATTCATCCTAAACAGAGATTTATTCACGTCCCTCATACCGATGGCATGCATCAGCTGACTCATGCCAAGAACTGTAAATGCATGAGTCTGTGCTTTATTCAGCACACTGGTTACCATAAGCATCTTTCTTATATTATCAATGCTCACCGGCAGTCCCCTTACAAGAAGCTCCCGGTATGGCACCGTCAGAAATGCCAGCAGGCTGATACTTCCAATCACAACCCCATAGCAGAGCATACAGGAAAGTCCTCCCTGTGCAAACAGGCTTTCCCTGCTTTTCCTTGGCGGCTGTCCCATCAGCTCTTCTGTATCATTTTCATCTGCTCCAAGGGCAAGCGCCGGCAGCGAATCCGTGATCAGATTGACCCAGAGAATATGGCTTGCCTTTAAAGGCGGCAGAAATCCCGCAAGGACTGCTGCCAGCATAGTCATGATCTCCCCGAAATTGGAGGATAAAAGGAACAGGATCGTTTTCCTGATATTTTCATAGATTCCACGTCCCTCCCGCATGGCCTTCTCTATGGTTGTGAAATTGTCATCCGTCAGCACCATGTCTGCTGCATTTCTGGCAACATCCGTTCCTTCCTTTCCCATGGCGATCCCCACATCCGCCGCTTTCAGGGATGGTGCATCATTAATGCCATCTCCTGTCATGGCCACGATCCTGCCCTTTTTCCGCAGGGCTTCCACGATCCTTACCTTATGCTCCGGTGATACCCGTGCAAACACGCGGATCTCTTCCACCCTGTCCTCCCATTCTCCTTCAGAAAGAGCTGCGATCTCATCCCCCGTCATGCACTGGCTCCTTACATCTGCAATCGACAGCTCCCTTGCAATGGCAAGTGCGGTATCCACATGATCCCCTGTGATCATCACAGTATTAACACCAGCCCGCCGGAAGCTCTGAACTGCCTCCCTGACACCTTCTCTTGGTGGATCGATCATACCGGTAAGTCCAAGAAATGTGAGGTTCTCCTCAGAGAGCAGCTCCTCCTGTGAGCCGGTTTTCCCCTCTGTCTTCATGGCAAAGGCCAGCACCCGCAGCGCCTCACCCGCCATTTTCTCCGCAGCCTTCATGACCTCCTTCTTCTCCCGTTCAGAAAAGGGAAGTTCCCTTCCATTGCGGTACTGCCTGCTGCACCGCAGGAGGATCCCATCTGCTGCCCCCTTGCAGTATGCCACAAGGCTCCCTTCCCGCTCCTGTACTGTGGTCATGCGCTTTCTCTCAGAGTCAAAGGCTCTCTCCGCCACTCTTCTGTACTTCTGCCCATAAGCTTTTCTGTCGTATCCATACCCATCTGCATAGGCAAGAAGAGAAATCTCTGTAGGATCTCCGATCCGCTCTTCAAGGTCAGCATCATTGCACAGAACACAGCTTTCCAGGAAATATTCATGTCCCTTTCCGGTAATATCACCTGCATCCACGATCCTGCCATCCAGATAGCACTTCTTTACCGTCATCCGGTTCTGCGTCAGTGTTCCTGTCTTGTCCGAGCAGACCACGTTCACCGCCCCCAGTGTTTCCACTGAAGGAAGCTTCCTGATAATGGTTCCTGCCTTTACCATCCTGGAAACGCTGAGTGCCATCACGATCGTCACGATCGCAGGCAGTCCCTCCGGCACTGCTGCTACTGCCAGTGAGATCGCAGTCAGGAGCATTTCCCCGATATTCCGCTTCTGTACAACCGCCACCAGAAACAAAAGAAGACAGAGCATCACCGCCCCGATACTGAGTATCTTTCCAAGATCGGAAAGCCGTTTCTGCAAGGGTGTCAGCTCTGCCCCCTTCTCCTCAATAAGGCCTGCGATCCTGCCGATCTCTGTATCCATACCGGTAGCAGTCACCACTCCCCTGCCCCTCCCGCAGGTTACCATAGTGGTCATATAAGCCATATTCTTCCGGTCTCCCGGATTTTTCACCTTTTCTGTCAGAGCCGTGTCATTTTTTTCTGAAGGAAGGGATTCTCCCGTCAGTGCCGCTTCTTCTATCCTCAGATTTACCGTCTCTGTCAGCCGGATATCTGCCGGCACCTGTCTTCCACTGTCAAGCAGGACAATATCCCCCGGCACCAGAAATGCACTGTCGATCTCCTGCTCCCTGCCGTCCCGGACAACAATCGCTTTTGGGCTTGTCAGCTTTTTCAGCGCTTCAATAGCCCTCCTGGCTTTTCCCTCCTGGATCACACCCATACACGCATTCAAAAGGATCACTGCCCCAATGATACAGGCATCTCCCGCTTCCTTCAGAAACAGCGACACCACAATAGCCGCCATCAGGATATAGATCAGAGGATCGCACAGCTGCTCAAAAAAGAGCTGCAGAACCGGTTTCCTTTTTCCTTCTAAAATCCTGTTTTCTCCATTTTCAAGAAGACGTACCTTTGCCACATCCTCTTTAAGTCCATCCTGCAGACTGGTCGTAAACAGCTTTTCCAGTTCCCTGACGCTTTTTTCTGTATACATAACAAATCCCTCCTGTACCCCTATTTATATGCGGGATACGGAGGGATTAGACTACCTATTGACCAGTAGGCTGTGTGTAATCATCCATATAAGTGTCATTGCATCTGGTACAGCGGTACAGCGTATAACCGGCGCTTGTGGCTGTAGGCGGGATCACAATGGATCTGTAATTGTGTTTATTCGGATCAACCGGGATCTGTTCTGCATAGGTACTGCCGCAGCTGCATACATATGACCGGATCCCCGGCTGTGTACAGTTGGCCTCCTGTAATACATAGGAGGTGTAATTATGCACATGTGGTGTGGCGCTTGGTGATGCTGTTGCACTCGGTGATGCCGTTGCACTCGGTGATGCCGTTGCCGCAGCTGTAGCCGAAGGGGATGCGCTTGTCCCGGCTGAAGCACCTGCCGTTGCGGCAGCTGTTGCCGAAGGCGATGCACTTGGTGTTACCGGCGGGATAGACCTGGTGTCCAGTACCACACCACAGACAGTACAGGTTCTCTGCTCAGTTCCCGACTGCTTCTCTGTTGCTGCTTCTGCCACTTTCCAGTCTGTTGCAATATGTCCCATAGCCGGGATCGGCTCGGTATAAAAGCTGCCGCAGCTGCAGGTATATTTCCTGAGGCCTGCCAGCACACAGGTAGGCTCTCTTTCTACAGAAGCAATATAGTCATGC
Organism: Suilimivivens aceti; assembly: GCF_025567405.1. NCBI lineage: Bacteria > Bacillati > Bacillota > Clostridia > Lachnospirales > Lachnospiraceae > Suilimivivens > Suilimivivens aceti. Next base: position 88,300 of record NZ_JAOQKJ010000008.1, read on the forward strand.
ACATGGGATGCGGCCGATGCGGAGCCTCCTTTATAAGGTACAACCTCCTGTGCTACCACCTCATCACAATAAATACATTTCTTAACTCTTAATCCTTCCTTATCTGCAGTGGCCTTTCTCACAGTTTCCCAGCTGTCCTCTGCCACATGACCAGTAGAGGGACTATCCACGTAATAAACATCCCCGCAGATATCACAGGTATATTTCAGCCTGCCTGACTGATAACAGGTAGCCTTCTTCTCCACGCTCTCTTTATAATCATGTACATGATCTGCTGCGGCAGAAGGGCTGTGCTTCTCTGTATCGCCGGAAAGATCTGACGGTGTCTGATCCGTACTGCCTGTCTGATCCGGCAGGATCGTCGGAACTGGTGCAAGGGAAGGCGCATCCGCAATATCCGCCTCCTGCGTACTGTCCGGCTTCACGTTGTCTGCCATCTTCTGGCTCCCACTGCCACCGATCACTGTATAACCGATAATTCCTATTGTTGCAAGGCAGGCGATCACTGCTAATACCCCCAGGATCCCTGTCAGCACCTTCATCACACTTCCCATAGCTGTTTCCTCTTATGACCTTCTTCTTATATGAAGATATTTTATCATACTTTATCTTATTGTTCTATCTGAAATTATCCCTATTTCTTCCCTGCTTTTTCCCTGTTCTTCGGCACTTTTCCCTGTAGCATAATCGATAATGATGCCGGGCTGTATATTATAAAGAAAAACATGATAACAGATCGCTTTCCCATGATCCTCCACAGAATATGCTTCCATTTCCACACCTCTTGCCACCAGCTCACTTCCTTTAAAATAAGGAGTCACCCGGTAAAGCACATGTCCCTCAGTACGATCCAGATAGCGCATGACCCTTTCCTCCCAGGGCAGCATAGTCGTGGCATTCAGGTACCTGGTTCCGGTGATCAGATTCTTTTCATTGGCCTCCTGCCCGGTCAGGGCATAGGCGATCAGGTGGCTTCTATTATATAAATAGGGCGGACTTTCATCGATCAGACCTTCGTATTTCTTCTGTTTCCATCCGGAAGGGCGTATTTCTCCGATATCCCCTCTTTTTTCTGTCGGCATCATGTCCCTGGACAGCATGGCGACTGCTGTGCCACACCTTGAAAGTCCATCCAGCTCACTGTAATGCTCTCCGGTAATATGGCTCATCTCCCATTCCGTAAAATTGGGTCTTCCACCATTCAGAACGATATAGTCTTCTCCTGAATAGTCCGGAATACTGTCCGGATCTGCAATACAGGTACTCTCTGAGCCTCCCTCATCTGGCAGATAGGCTTCGCTTTCATAAGCTGCTGGCTGCTCTTCTTCGTTTTCCAGTATTCCCGGCACGGTAAAGCTTAACAGACAGAGTATCAATATTCCCATCAGGGTACGCATATCACAACACCATGCATGCTTTCTTTTCTTACTTCTTTTCATCAGAATATCTTTCCTGTCAACCAAAAACATACTATAATGATCCCTGTACAAACTACAGCTTACTTAAGGATAACACTTTTATGAACTATTACATGGCTCCCATGGAGGGACTTACCACCTACATTTTCCGCAATGCCTTTCATCAGTACTATGGCGGTATTGACAAATACTTCACACCCTTTCTCTGTAACCGTCATATGAGCAGCAGAGAAAAGAACGATATTCTGCCGGAGCATAACAGAGGGATGTGTACTATTCCCCAGATCCTGACAAACAAAGCAGAAGATTTTCTTTCCCTGTGCCAGGACCTTTCTTCTTACGGCTATGACACTGTCAATCTGAACCTCGGCTGCCCTTCCGGAACCGTTGTTGCCAAGGGGCGGGGTGCCGGCTTCCTTTCCTGTCCTGATGAGCTTGATGCCTTCCTTGACGAAATCTTCAGCAGATGTCCTCTGTCTATTTCCATCAAGACCAGGATCGGCATGGAACAGGAGTCTGAATGGGAAACACTTTTGTCCCTTTATCAGAAATACCCCATTGCAGAACTGATCATCCATCCAAGACTTCAGAAGGAGGGCTATGGCGGCACGCCTCACCTCAGTGCATACAAAAGAGCAGAAGAAATGCTTTCCTGCCCTCTTTGCTATAATGGTGATATTATTTCTCCTGCCACACAGGAAAAGACTCTTAAGACACTTCCCGGCATAAAAACGATCATGCTCGGACGTGGTCTTCTGAAAAATCCGCTTCTTCCTGCACTTCTCCGTCAGGAAAATACGGATCCCTCCACGCTGAAAAGCTTCCACGATACCATTCTGGACGGATATCTTTCCATCATGTCTGGTGACATGAATACATTATACAAAATGAAAGATCTTTGGACATTCTTCGGTCAGAGCTTCGATGGTGCTGAAAAGTACCTGAAGGCTATCCGCAAGGCCAGAACTGTCACTGATTACCGGCTCGCTGTCAATGCCATATTCCGCACCTGCAGAGTCATCCTTCCAGCTCCTTCTGATCCCTGGTAATGTTTTTCATCCATTTGAATTTAAAATAATGAGCAAATACCACCGGCATCTTTTCAAACTCATCCAGCGTCATCACAAAGTAAACCCATACCGGCGGCAGCTTCAGCACATACGCAGCGATCGCCATCAGTGGTACTGATACTCCCCACATAAACACCGTATCCACTACCATGCCGAACTTCGCATCACCACCGCCACGAAAGCACCCGCAGATCAGACAGGTATTAATACCTTCCCCTACCAGTCTCCAGGTGGTCATGATCATAATGATCCCCAGATAATATATCGCTGTCTCTGTCAGCTTATCACGATAAAACTGTACCATAAACGGACGGATCGCCAGGATCACGCAGCAGCCCAGAAGACTTACGATCACAGTAAGCCACAGTATTCTTTTCGCATATACCTTCGTATCCTCCATCCTGTTTTCACCAAGCGTCTGACTGACGATGATCGTTGTGGCATTAGAAAAGCCACGGCAGACAATGGCACCCATATTGACCACCATGACAGCTACTGCATTGGCCGCTACCATATCATCTCCGATATGTCCAAGGATCGCCGTACAGGTCGTGGCTGCCATTCCCCACATCAGATCATTCACCACAGACGGTGCACTTATCTTCAAAAAATCTTTAAAAAGAACGCCTGACCGCCTGAACAGATTCTTCAGCCGGAATTTAATATCCTTACCTGCTGCAGAATACACAAAACACAGGATCACTTCCACTGCTCTTGCCGATACCGTGCCAAGCGCTACTCCTACAACACCCAGTCTTGGCAGTCCAAACAGCCCGAAAATAAAGGCTGCATTCATCAGCACATTGACTAACAGGGAAACCACATACAGCGCAGAAGGAAAAACGATCTTCCCTACACTGCGCAGGGCACTCACAAAAACCTGTGAGAATCCCATGAACACAAAGGAAAAGGAGAGCACCTTCAGATAAGCTGCTCCTTCCTTTATGGTCTGTGGACTGTCAGTAAATATCTTCATGATCGCTTCCGGTGCAAAAAAAGAAAACACAAAAAACAGAAGTGAGATCAGGATCGCCACTCTGGCTGCCAGTCCAATGATCCTTTCAACTGTCTGCTTGTCTCCTTTTCCAAAGTATTGGGCGCAGAGCACGCTTGTCCCTATCCCAAGTCCATAATAAAAGCAGAACAGCACAAAGGTATACTGATTTGCCAGAGACGAGGCCGCCATGGCTGTCTGGCTCACATAACCAAGCATGATCGTATCCGCTGAATTCACCAGCGTACTGATCAGGTTCTGTATCATGATCGGAAATGCCAGCTTCAGGGCATATAATAAAAACTGTTTTCTGTCCAACCGCTCTTTCATCTTTTATCACCATTAAAATCTCGTTCCACATTTGGGACAATATTCAAAATCCTCTGCCGTCTCAAAGCCACAGCACTGACAATGTTTATACGCACCATAAAAGCTGCCATAGCCTCCCCTGTTTACTCTGGTCAGATGTTCCTGCCGTATTTCCACAGGCTCCCCGTGGAAAATTGCTTTTCCAATCTCCGGATCCAGTTCATACAGGGCATGGCAGCAGCTTGTCTGCACGTAATAATGCTTATTCCATTTCAGGCAGGGGATCAAAAACAGGGAAAGCACCGTATAGGTCATAAAAACCTGATATCTCCCATATTTTCCACACAGATTACAGATAATCGTCTGTGTAAAATCAAAATCCTTCCTGCCATCCGTAATACCCATCATAAAAAACATGGCACTTCTCCCTATCTTACCATTTTATAAAATTTTGTCCATCATTTTCTTGTGATATAGTAATCACAGTATTCAGCCCCCTCAGCAACCGATTTTTCCCTGTGATAGCATACTCCCCGGATCCCTGTGGTGTAAATCTTGTCAATGGCACACATGACCGGTGCTTCTCATGATCGCTTCCCGGTTCCGCCATATGATCCTTGGCAGTCCAGGGATCCCGGTAAGGGCTGCCAGCTTTGCTTTCACTGCTTCCCCGGCAGAGGGCGCATAGTCCATCATAAGCTTTAAGGCCTCTTCTTTCGAAACCTTCTCCTGCAGTGCCAGATAAATGCCGGCCATGGGATATGCTACATTTCTGGCATCCTTCACAGCTCCTTTATTCTCTCTGATCAGCTTCATGCTGTAGTTTCCCGCTTTTTTCCACAGTGCAGCTCCGTCCTGTTCACCGAATTTTGCAAGAATAACTGCTTTCAATCCGGCAAAGAACATATTTTTGTCCAGGATATTTTTCATAGGTATTTTATTTCTTTCCCTTATATCTATCTTGTAACGCCTCTCTGATAATCATTCTATCATATATCAGACGCATAAAAAAGAGGCCTGTAACCCAAGTGAATCACATTCCTCTTTCCGTAAATCCATAGTTATATTATATTTCAAGTGATAGTATTACTGCTTTCCGCTCCACATCCCGTACATTTGCCTTCTGAAAATTTATGGGGTTCTGTTTCCTCATGCCCACAACGCTTACAGACACACTTATGTTTTTCTGAATCGACCGGCTGCAAATCACTATATTCTGGATGACTGCATGTCATTTTACAATTTTCACACGTTCCCGTTTCCACATTCCATTCATGCTTACATTGCCTTTCGCAGGACTTACATACCCCATTGTTAAACATACATTTTTCCTCTGCAGGATAATCGCAGTTATTACACATTTTCAAATGCATATCAGTTTTATCAGTCAATATCTTATATGTAAATCCACCATCATGCTTACATGTTTTCTCAGGTTTCGGTGCCGGATCTGACGGTTCTGGTGCTGGTGGTACTTCCGTTGGTGCTGGTGTTTCTGAAGGCTTCGGTGCTTCTGAAGGTGCCGCTGTTGCTTCCGGCTTACTCTCTGTCTTAGGACTCTCTGGCACACTGGCCGGAACAGAAATCGTTTCTTCTGCTGGATCTGCCAGTACGGATTCCGGCACTGCGGGCTTTGCAATCACCTGTCCGTTCATTCCACTCACCGTAATTCCTGCCTTTGTTACAGCATCGATCGTTGTTAGTTTTCTGTTCTCATTGATACCATAATTGGCGTAATGCACATAATATGCCACCAGATCATCCCCGAACGCATTCTGAAGATCCGGATAAGCAGAAATATAGGCGAACACATTAAATGCCGGATTTATCTGTGTTCTTCCTTCCTTTAATCCATGGGTAATATAATGATTCCAAAGAGCCTCCCTGTCATTTCCATATGCCTTGGCAACATCAGGATAAGCCTTGGCATATATATTTACATCAAAAATCTTTTTCAGAGCTTCCAGATCTTCTGCTGAATAGTTGATCTTGTATCCCGCAGCAATTTTCTGCAGTGAATCTTTAGGTATTTCTGTCTTGTTTTTATCCAGTATATTAGAAGTATACAATGCCCCCATATTATTCTTGACTATCATTGCAGCATCTGCTGTCATTACCGGGCAAAGACTCACGGTCAGCGCCAGTACCAGTGCTAAAATTCTCTTTCTCATACTGTATTCTCCTTTTACATTTTATAACTGAATTCCCTGTGAGAATATTTTAGCACGTGGAAAACCTGTGTGCAATTACTTTGCAGGCCTCATGTTGTTCTTTCTAAGTCCAATTTTCACTTTTTCTAATTGTTTTTTCAGTTCTTGAAAGTGGCCGTCCCCAAAAGACTTATCTAAAAAATATTGTATAACAAAATTAAAAGTTGGGTAAAATATATCGAATAAAATTTGAGGACAGAATAACCTCATAGCATTGAATTAGTATACTATGCAACACGCAAATAAAAAAGTCCAGTAACTACTGGACTTTCAGACTGTAGACAAAGCTCCTTCCTGTGAGGGAGCTTTGTCTACAGTCTGTTTATTTATCGTTATCTTCTCTTTTCCGAATCATGCCTCTTACTTTTTATAGTACCATCTTCCTGTATAGGGTGCAAGTCGTCACTGATGGTTCGTATAAATAATTTTACGCGTTTTTGCTGTATTTTTAAAGGTGCAAGATTTGTATAATTCCGATAATTGTAGTATACTGTAGGAAAAGAATTTTCGTAACACATCAGTTCACCATGTATTACAGAAAAGAGGTTATATTTCAAATGAAAAAGCAAAGCAAAGTAACCAGTCAGTCTGCCATGCTGCAGCAAAACACAAGATCAACCTATCGGATACTGATCATCAGCATCGTTATGCTGATCCTGTTCATCGGATCCAACATGTATCTGAGCCGGATCAATTCCCAGCAGCTGGAAGCTACCATGTATCTGAACCAGTATCGTCTGGGTTCCAAGACGCTGACCGCTGCCGTACAGTCTTACGCAGTCACCGGAGACCAGACCTACTATGACAATTATATGAAGGAATTAAACGAGGACAAAAATCGTGACATTGCCTGGGAAGGTCTTCAGAAAGACGGTCTGACCGACAATGAATGGGCACTGTTAAACCATATTGCTGAAATGTCCAACGGTCTGGTTCCTCAGGAAGAAGAAGCCATGGATAAGGCCGGTTCCGGAGATACACAAGCAGCTATTTCTTATGTATTTGGTGAGGAATATGAATCTACCGTACAGGAGATCACTGCAACCACAGATAATTGTATCAATGATATCCAGGCACGTATGGCTCAGAAGCAAAATACTCTGAATCTGATAATGATCACTACCATGGTGATTTTCATTCTCTGCTTCCTGACCATTGCCCGCAAGATTGTCACCACACTGACCTTTGCAAAACAGGAACTGCTGATTCCCATTGTAAAAGTATCCGAGCAGATGAAAGTACTTGCGCAGGGACATTTTGACAGCCGTCTGGATCTGCCGGAGGATGACAGTGAAGTCGGCATCATGGTGCAGGCCGTTCATTTCATGAACGACAACTTTACCAAGATGATCACCGAGATTTCTGAGATCTTAGGTCAGATGGGTCAGGGCAATTACCGTGTAGAGCCTACGGAAGAATATGTCGGTGACTTTGTACAGATCAAGGATTCCATGGTGAAGATCATTGCCGATATGAAGAAGGCACTGTCCACCATTCAGGTCAGCGCACAGGAGATCGATGGTGGTTCCGAGCAGCTGGCACAGGCAGCTACCGATCTGGCAGAAGGTTGTACCGCACAGGCCTCCAAGATTTCCGAAGCATCCCAGATGATCGACGCTATGGCAAAGAGTATTGAAGAAAAAGCCAGAGTTGCACAGGAGACCGCAGATATCTCCAAGCAGTCCGCACAGACGGTTGCTGATGGCAATGCCAAGATGCAGGAACTGAAAGTCGCAATCGGTGAGATCAGTAAATGTTCCGAGGAGATTCGTTCTATCATTCAGGTCATTGAGGATATCGCTTCCCAGACCAACCTCCTGTCACTGAATGCCTCCATCGAGGCTGCCCGTGCCGGAGAAGCAGGCCGCGGATTTGCTGTCGTAGCCGAGCAGGTCAAGAATCTAGCGGAACAGTCCACCGAGGCTGCCGGAGAGACCACAAAGCTGATCGAGAACACCATCGATGCTGTCAACAAGGGAATCGCCATTGCAGAAGAAACCGAAGCCAGCATGGATCAGGTAATGGAAGAAGCCGAGGCTTCTACCAAGCGTATGGTTGATATGGCACAGGCCCTTCAGGCTGAAGTGTCCAGCGTCCAGCAGATCGATGAAAACATCGCTCATGTGGCCGGAATCGTGGACAACAACTCCGCATCTTCTCAGGAGACCGCCGCTGTCAGCGAAAAACAGTCCGCGCAGGTACATACTATGTTACAGCTGATGCATCAGTTCCAGATCTAGTTTTCAGAATGATAAAGCCTGAGTGCTTCTAAAGAAGCCTCAGGCTCAGACTGTAGACAAAGCTCCTTCCTGTGAGGGAGCTTTTCTTGTGTCATGACTGCAAAAATTATGTACTTACAAGCATATAAGAAGTAGTGAAAATGCCGTATTTACGGGACTTTTCACTACTTTTTTGGTATAATGAAAGTATCAAAATAAAGGCGGTGTTTCCTATGATGACACAGAATGCAGATAAGAAAAGAGAACAGATTCAGACGTTCTGCATGGATGACCTTGTTCCGCAGGATCATCTGCTGCGCCTGATTGACTAGGCAATCGACTGGAGTTTTATCTATGACCTTGTGATCGATAAATACAGTGCAGACAATGGCCGCCCCAGCATGGATCCGGTCATGCTCATTAAAATTCCATTCATCCAGTATCTGTACGGCATCCGAAGTATGCGCCAGACAGTAAAAGAAATCGAAGTCAATGTCGCATACCGATGGTTCCTCGGTCTGGAAATGATGGACAAGGTTCCTCATTTCTCTACGTTTGGAAAGAATTATACCAGACGCTTTAAGGATACTGATCTTTTTGAACAGATCTTTTCCCGTATCCTGCAGGAATGCTATAAATACAGACTGATCGATCCTTCCGAGGTCTTCGTGGATGCCACTCATGTAAAAGCACGGGCAAACAGCAAAAAGATGCGGAAACGGATTGCAGATGAGGAAGCACTGTTCTTCGAAGAGCAGTTAAAGAAGGAAATCAACGAAGACCGGGAAGCGCATGGGAAAAAGCCTCTGAAAGAAAAGAAGGAAGATCCCAAAGATCCCCTCCTGTGGTGGCAGCTCTGATGGAAAAGAAGAAAAAACGGTCAAGGAAAGTACAACGGATCCGGAAAGCGGATGGTTCCGAAAGGGTGAGCATAAAAATGTTTTTGCGTATTCCGTGCAGACAGCCTGTGACAAAAACGGATGGATTCTGGGTTATAGTGTAAATCCCGGCAATCAGCATGACAGCCGGACATTTAAATCCCTGTATGATAAGATAAAAGACATTGGCATTCAGACACTGGTAGCCGATGCAGGATACAAAACACCAGCGATAGCAAAGTTACTTCTGGATGATGGTATCACACCGCTTCTACCGTATAAACGCCCCATGGCCAAAGATGGTTTTTTCAAAAAGCCGAGTATGTGTATGATGAATATTTTGACTGCTATGTATGCCCGAATGATCAGGTGCTGGCTTATCATACGACGAACCGTTCCGGATACCGGGAATACAAGAGCTGCGGAATCGTCTGTGAAGGATGTCCATATCTGAAGCAGTGCACAGAAAGCAGGGATCATGTGAAGGTAGTGACCCGGCATATCTGGGAGCCGTACATGGAAAAGTGTGAGGATATCCGGCATACGATTGGGATGAAGGAAGTGTATGCGCAACGGAAAGAGACCGTAGAGCGCCTCTTCGGAACAGCAAAAGAAAACCACGGATTCCACTATACACAGATGATAGGAAAAGACCGGATGGAAATGAAAGTCGGGCTTACGTTTGCCTGCATGAATCTGAAAAAACTGGCAAAGATGATAGCCAAGAAGGGAAAAGGGGAGCCCAAAAGTGTTTATTATTGATCAAGTACACACTTTTTGAACCTAAAACAAGAAAAACGCTTCTGGAGTGCTGACCAAAAGCGTTTTGCCTACAGTCTGAAAGTCCAGTAACTACTGGACTTTTCAAGAGCACGAGACGGGACTCGAACCCGCGGCCCCGACCTTGGCAAGGTCGTGCTCCACCAACTGAGCCACTCGTGCGTTTTCAATTTCGAACCGCTGTATCCAACGGACAAGTATTAATATACATGATACTATTCTTTTTGTCAACAGCAAATTTGAAACTTTTTTAAATTTTTTAATTATTTGAAATCTTTATACATTACATGCACTGAAAACCCGGCTTCTCCTCAGGGATTTTCCCTGAACCCGGAATCCGGGTTTTCTTACGAAGCTCTGTCTTTCAGCTTCACACGGTAGATCCTGACAAGAGATTCATTGATCCTGTCTTCAGTAAGGGTTCCATTATTTACTGCATCCAGCACTCCCTGATAGGCTGTCTCGAAATCTTCAGGCATAAGGATCATATCTGCCCCGGCCTGCAGCGCCTTTACGGCTGCCTCATCTGCTGTATAATAATCTGTAATGGCACTCATTGCCATAGAATCGGTAATAACAACTCCGTCAAAGCCCATCTGGCCACGAAGAACCTCCGTGATCATCTTTTCAGAAAGCGTACAGGGGGTATTGTCTCCTGTAATACCAGGTACAGACAGATGTCCGACCATGACAAAATCTGCTCCGGCATCAATTCCTGCCTGGAAAGAAAGGAAATCTGTTGTTTCAAAATCCTCCAGTGTTTTTTCAGAAACGACCATTCCTTCATGAGAATCTTCGTCTACACTGCCAAGTCCGGGGAAGTGCTTCAGGCAGGCACTGACACCGCCCTCCTGCAGACCTTCCACGCTCTTTGCCACATAAGTAGCCACATCACCGGCATTTGTTCCAAAGGATCTGTCTCCAATAGAAGTATTTCCTTCTGTCACTACATCAGCAACCGGTGCAAAATCAAGATTAAAGCCATACTCTGTCAGATAGGAGGCAATACTGCTTCCTGCAGTCTTCGCATTGTCCGGGTTTCCGGATGCTCCGATCTCCTTCATGGTTCCCACATTTTCAGCAAGACCTGCTGCTGCAAGACGGCTCACAGATCCGCCCTCTTCATCTGCAGCAATAAATAATGGGTATTTACTGTAACTGTCTGTATTGCTGATCATTTCCTTCAGCTGATCCCCCGAAGAAATATTCTGCTTAAAATAAACCAGTCCTCCTACTGCATACTGTGTCAGCTTTTCCTTCGTAGTATCGCCCGCCTTGGTCACCTGATCTGTTCCTGTCAGTGCTTCCGGAGTGATGACAAAGAGTCCGGCTACCTTATCTTCGATCGGCATCGTTTCAATCTGTGCATTTACGATCTCATCCAGGGGGCTTAGCTGCTCCTGTGTCTCTTCTTCCGGGCTTGCCGCCGGAGCTTCCACTACCACCGGCTCTTCCTGCTGTGCACTCATCTCTTCAAGCTGTGCTTGCAGCTCTCTGGCATTTTTCTTATCCTGATAGGAGGTAATTCCCTTATGGATTCCAATCCCGGCTCCGGCGATTACCACTGCCATGATAACTGTCGCACTGACATAGGCAATGATCTGATTTTTCATCCGTCGTTTTCTCCGGTATTCTCTTCTGTCTATTTCATCAAATTCTTCATCTCTGTCGGTATCTGCCATTTTCATCCTCATTCCTGTACTGCATATGTTTCTTCTATTAAAAGCAACTGCCGTTTCAAAAGTCAGCATCTGTAAACCATGATACCCTATTTACCACCGAAATACCACAGGAAATTTCTTTCTTCGCTTCTTTTCTCTGGTTTGATCCCAAAAAGCCCGTCCAAAATTTTTGCAAAGTAATTTCCTATACGGCGAAGCGGGCATCAATCCTTTCGATCAACACCCGCTTCTAAACTATACTCTCCAATGGTCTCTACCTCTTTTCGTAGTATCGTTTCCTTATTCAGTTTTCTTTTCTCTTTCGTACTTCTCCACTTTTTCTTTTGTACCAGGTACTGTAACGGTTCATCAATCTGTTTCTCTTATGTTCTTCGTTACTTTTTCTTTTGTGCATCCATACGATTGAGTGCTTCTTAAGTACTTGTCCTTTGTACTTTTTTCTTTTTCTTCTGTGTTTTTGTAACTTTAGTATAATCGAACGGTCTTTATTTGTCAACACATTTTTTCATTTTTCTTCTATTTTTTTATTCACTTTCCAGTTTGTGGATTTATTTCAGTTTTATTGTCATATTTTGTCGATTATTCTGTCATTTTATTTTGCATGCTTCAATCCAGAATGTCAGGAACAACCTGATTTCCTGTAAATAAAAAAGAATCCTGCTTGCAGGATTCTCCGCCTGCGGCGGGTCGCTCCATGCGACATCTACCCTTCCGCCGCAGTGCGATCCTGCCCGGAGGGTTTTTTATGTCATTGGAACATTACGAAGTAATTTCCTATGACATAAAAACGGGCTTTCTTCCTGCCCTGTATGGCATTCAGAAAGCCCTGTCCTTTTCAGTTCAATATTCTGTTACATCCCATCCGCTTAAATTATTAAATTAACGGATACTTATCTGTCAGCTTCTGTACGATAGCTCTTGCTTCGGGGATCTTCTCCTCGCCGCCCTTGATGATCAGAGCAATTGCTTCAGCGATCTGATCCATATCATCTTCCTTCATACCTCTAGAAGTAACAGCAGGTGTACCAAGGCGTACGCCGCTTGTTACGAAAGGAGACTTGGGATCATTTGGGATCGTATTCTTGTTAGCTGTGATATGTGCCTCGTCCAGCATCTTCTCTACAGCCTTGCCTGTCAGATCATAAGTGGTCAGATCCACCAGCATCAGATGGTTATCCGTGCCACCGGATACAATCCTGATATCCCTGCTCTGCAGTCCTTTGCAGAGTGCCTGTGCATTTTTAATGATCTGCTTCTGATATTCTTTGAAATCGTCTGTCAGTGCCTCCTTGAAGCAGACAGCCTTGGCTGCGATCACATGCATCAGCGGACCACCCTGGGTTCCCGGGAATACTGCCTTGTTAAAATTGTACTTCTCTGCTGCTTCCTTATTGCAGAGGATAAGACCGCCTCTCGGTCCACGCAGAGTCTTATGGGTCGTTGTGGTAACGACATCTGCATAAGGGATCGGGCTTGGATGAAGTCCTGCTGCCACAAGACCTGCGATATGCGCCATATCTACCATCAGCACTGCACCAACCTCATCTGCAACCTCTCTGAACTTCTTGAAATCAATGGTTCTTGCATAGGCGGATGCACCTGCAATGATCATTTTGGGCTTGCATTCCAGAGCGATCTCCCTTAATTTATCATAATCGATGAAACCATCTTCATTGACTCCGTAAGGAACAATATGGAAATACTTACCGGATACATTGACCGGGCTTCCATGAGTCAGATGTCCGCCATGATCCAGGTTCATTCCCATGATTGTATCACCGGGATTACAGATGGCAAACTGTACTGCAAAGTTCGCCTGGGCACCTGAATGGGGCTGTACATTGGCATATTCACAGCCAAAAAGCTCTTTTGCTCTTTCAATCGCAAGATTTTCCACAACATCTACGCACTGGCATCCGCCATAATAGCGCTTTCCCGGATATCCTTCTGCATATTTATTCGTCAGCGGACTTCCCATAGCAGCCATAACCGCCTTGCTCACCCAGTTTTCAGAAGCGATCAGCTCAATATGACTATTCTGTCTTTCCTGCTCATCCACGATCGCCTGTGCGATTTCGGGATCTTCTTTCCTTACTTCATCAAGTGAATACATGTTTCTTCCTCCTCACTAATTTCAATATTTTATGTAGTATAACACGAACCTACCGGAAAAGGGAACAGTTTCCTAAAGCCTTTCTTAAAAAAATCTAAATATCTTCCGAAATGCTTTACTATAGGAAATAATGCTGTTAAAATAGGGAAAGATTTTACGAGGGTGGATATTTATGTACTATATTATCGTCAATCCGGCTTCCAAATCCGGGCGTGGAGCCAAGATCTACGCCAGAATTGAACCGGTTTTAAAAGAGAAAGCCGTGTCCTATGAAGTGTTTTTTTCAGAAAGAGCCGGCCATGTAATCACAATTACCAAAGAACTGTGCAGCAGGGTGCCCTGTTCACCGGAGGATCCGCTGAAGCTTATCGTTCTTGGTGGTGACGGAACACTGAATGAAACACTGCAGGGCATTTCTGATTTTTCCTGTGTTGCCATTGGTTATATCCCAACAGGATCCAGTAATGACATGGCACGTGATCTTCACCTGCCAAAAGACCCGGTGGAAATTCTTATGAATATTCTTTCCTGTAAGAAACCACAGTGTCTGGACATGGGACAGGTAGTTTATGAAAATACTACTTCACAGTTATCAAGACATCACAGCAGTGAGCTTCTGACTGTGCGCTATTTTGCAGTAAGCTGTGGTATAGGATTTGATGCTGCTGTCTGTGAAGAAGCATTAGCTTCCCGTTTTAAGAATATATTAAATAAGATAGGACTCGGCAAGCTGACCTATCTCACTATTGCCTTAAAGCAGCTTATCGCAGCCAGGAAAGTCTCCTGTGACATGTATCTGGATGATTCTGACACCCCCATCCGCTTAAACCGTTTTCTGTTTGTTGCAGGAATGGTACATCAGTATGAGGGCGGCGGTTTTAAATTCTGTCCAGGTGCCAATTATCACGACGGAGTTCTTGATATCTGTGTGGCTGGTGATATTCCAAAGCCAAAGATCCTGATCGTACTGCCTACTGCTTTTCAAGGAAAGCACTACCGCTTCCATGGTGTTGATAAGTATACGGCAAGGAAACTGCGCCTTGTCACTTCTGCACCGCTATGGGTACATACAGACGGAGAGGTTTCCATGAAATCTTCTTCCATTACCCTGACCTGCGGGCAGAATAAGCTGCAGATGCTTTTATAGCTTCAATCGTTTTTAAGGAGAGATGATTATGAAAAAGTTTTATGACCGGTATAAGCATGCCATACCCCTTATTATCTATGGCATCATTTACCTGACCTGGTTCACTTATCTGGAAAAACATGTGACAAGACCTGCAAATCTGATCCACATGAGTCTTGATGACGTGATCCCATTCTGCGAATTTTTCGTGGTTCCTTATTTTTTGTGGTTCTTTTATGTCAGTGCAGTTGTAGTTTATTTTTTCTTTAAAGATAAACAGGATTATTTCAGAAGCTGTGTATTTTTATTCACAGGTATGACCATTTTCCTGATCATATCCACACTTTGGCCAAATGGCCACCATCTGCGCCCTGCCGTAATGCCGAGGGACAATATTTTTACCCGGCTGGTTGCGTTCCTGTATCATACCGATACACCAACCAATCTGTGGCCAAGTATCCACGTATATAATTCACTTGGAACCCATTTTGCAGTAATCCGTAATGAAAAGCTGCGCAAAAATCCGGCAGTCCATACGGCATCCCTTATACTATGTGTTTCCATTATCCTGTCCACCATGTTCATCAAACAGCATTCTGTGTTTGATGTGCTGACTGCTTTCATCATGGCAGCGGTCATGTATATTGTAGTATATGGCATAGATATTGTAACAATCTGGCAGAATCACCGCTATGAAGTAAGAGCCCGCAAACAGATCAGACAGGTATAGATCATTGAGCCGCAAAAGCTGTGTAAATGCTTCCCACTCCGGGATCTGCATTTACACAGCTTTTTTGTTCTGATTTCCCGTTTCTGATTAATTGAATCCAAAGAACTTCTGACAGAGCTTATATCCTTCTACTGAGATTTTCCTGCCTCCCTTTCCCGGCAGGTTCATGGCCTGGCCAAGCAGCCCGAAGCGCAGTCTCCTGTACAGGATCCAGTCCTTTTTCTTCAGATAGCTCCACAGCTCTTCTTTCTTCTTAAGATTCTCCTCTGTTCCTGACTTGATCAGAAGAATGGAGGAAACTGTCGTAATGATATCCAGATAACTGAGCATATACTGATCCAGCTTTCTGTTTACGGAGATCATTCCCTTATTCTCCGACATATAATCGATCATGATCTGATTGACCTTAAGCTGCTGGTCAATCCTTCCGATCATAATAGTTTCATTCACGGACTGATCTTCTCTTCCTATATAATAGCTGTAAAAATTCACATCCAGATAATACATGGTCTTCACATAGGGCAACGGTTCAAACACATAGAGATTGTCTACATAGAAGGTATGCTCCGGCAGTCTGATCCCACATTCCCGAAGTAGTTTTGTCCTGAAAATAACTGAATGCATCAGGATATAATGCCCCTTGTAAAAATGGTGGATATCACTCCATGTAAAAAATTCATTTCTTGGCAGGATGTGACGGTAATGCATCACCTTATGATGCTTCTCTGCTGCCTTGTCATATACAAAGTTACTGATCAGCATATCAAGTGTCCTGCTGCCGCCGGTCAGTTCATGAAGCTTCTGAAGGATCTCCTGATAAGCATCCTCCCTGACACAGTCATCACTGTCTACTACCTTAAAATAGATTCCTCTTGCATTGGCGATCCCGGTATTGACTGCCGATCCATGTCCACCATTTGGCTTATGGATCGCCCGGATGACAGTCGGGTGTTCCCTTTCCAGTCTGTCTGCAATTTCTGCAGTTTCATCTGTAGAACCATCATCAATGATCAGGATCTCTACTTCCTCTCCACCAGGCAGCAGGGAAGCAACACACTTTTCCATATAGGCTGCCGAATTATAACAGGGTACAGCAAACGTTAATAGCTTCATTCCTTCATTCCTTTACTTTTACTGATTTTCATGATTTCAGGGAAAGTATAACATATATTGTCTTTTTTTCCCACCTTATCAATCTTAAGGTTTCCTAAACATTTCCTTAACAGACCTTCAGACGATCTTTTCATAGAAATATTTTCTGTAAACATCATACGCAGAAGGGATCGGGTATTTGTCCTTCGCCTCATTCTTCTCCGCAAAGATATACTCCCCGTCTGTCTGTCTGCTCAGTTCATCTACCCTGATGAAATAGCCTGTCATATGCCATTCCTTATGGGTAAAAATATGTCTGCATTCTCTTAAGGGTTCAATCCTAAGTACAGAGAGTCCTCTGTCTTTCAAATAAGAAAGAACCTCTTCCTCTGTCCGCTTCCCACTGATGGAAGGAAATTCATACATACCTGCAAGCAGTCCCTTTGACGGTCTTTTGCAGAGTGCTGCCCTGTTTTCGTCCAAAATGATCAGCACTGTCTTTTCTTCTATTGTCCTTGGCTTTTTTGCAGACTTTACAGGAAATTCAGTTTCTCTCCCCTCCCTGTGGGCAAGGCACAGGTTTTCCCATGGACACTGCCCGCATCTTGGTTCTCCGTTTGGAATACATACCATAGCCCCAAGCTCCATCAGAGCCTGGTTAAAGTCGCCCGGTCTCTCTTCTCCCATAGAAAGGAACAGTTCCTCTTCTACTCTTTTCTTCACGGACTGCTGCATGATATCCCCGCCATCCATCCTGAGCCGCCCAAGTACCCGCAGGACGTTGCCATCCACTGCCGGTGCTTTTCTGTGATAGGCGATCGATGCTATGGCTCCTGCTGTATAGCTTCCGATCCCCGGAAGCTTCTGGATCTCCTCATATTCATCCGGCATCCTGCCCCCATATTCTTCCATGATCATGACTGCCGCCTTATTCAGATTCCGTACTCTGTTATAATACCCAAGTCCTTCCCACAGCTTTAACAACGTTTCTTCCTCTGCAGCTGCCAGTGATGCAATATCCGGAAGTGTCTGCATGAACCTGTCATAATAAGGCTTCACCGCTTCCACTCTCGTCTGCTGGAGCATGATCTCAGACACCCATACATGATATGGTGTCGGATCCTCACGCCAAGGAAGGATCCGTCTTCCCCTGTCATACCAGGAAAGCAGTGGCTTTTCGATCCTGTCAAGAAGGGAAAGCTTCACCGGCACCGGTTTCCGGATTTCCATGCTCTGTGGTGTCACCTGACAGTCATAAGCAAGGATCTTCACGCCTTCCCTCCTGGCTTCCCGCAGCACTTCTGCAAATTCAGGCTGCGTTTCTTCATTTGGCATAAAGTACTGGACATCCTGCATCTGGATCACAAAGATAAGATAAGCACCAAATCCATTTCTGGCAGCTGTTATCAGCTCTTTCACATGCTTTACAGCTCTTTCTGAGGGGGCATCAGGAAATAATACCACCCCATCCCTTTCCAGGGTAACACCTTTTACCTCCAGAAATATCTTTTCATCCTGCGTTTCTACATAGAAATCAAACCTTGAATCACCATACGTTGTTTCCGGTCTTACTGATACAAGATCCGGAAAAAGCTTCTTTTCCAGAAGCCATTCATAAACTGCCTGGTTCGGTGCCTGGGAGTCCATGTTGATGATCCGCTCCCCTTTTTTCACGGCAACCAGATCATACTTCGTCTTCCTCTCTTCCTTCTTATCCTCACTGCCTCTGGCAAGATATACCTCTGCTCCCGGCAAAAGGAGCTCCCTGCAGCGTCCTGTATTTTTCACATGTACCCTTTCCTGCTGTGAAAGCCTGTCCACATAAGCAATAAAGCGGTTTGGCCTGTTCTCAAAATATGCCTTTTCTATCTGTCCGTATTTCATAGATTTCCTCTTATCTGAGCCGGTTACATTCAAACTTATCATAAAGAAGAAGACAGTTCCTCAATTCGCTGTATCGCTCCTCCAGTTCACCTTCTCTTACTTCCACATCAATAGCTATCGCCATGGTATTGATCATGTCATCTGTAATCCGGTAATGAAGCGCTGCAAGGATATTCAGACGTTCTTCATAGCTGTCTGCATCCAGGAACTCGATCACCAGCGGATCAAGACCTCCCGCCTCTGCCTGACACTCTACCTGTTCTGTGCGTCGTGCACCGCCCTCTATGCTCACCGCCGGTACATCCGCAATCTCAAACCGGTATTCCTGCGTGCTTTCCGGATATTTCTCTCTGTCTACCTTCTCCATAAACATGGAAAGCGGTCTCGCATATATTCTGTAATCTCCATACAGTGCCTGGTAGATCACCAGACACTCACCTGTTTCTGTATGCTCTGCCAGTGTCACGATCTGATAAAAATTACCTTTGAAATGTCTGTAGATCTGCTGCGGCATGGGATTCTGTCTCATCATATATTCCTCCTGATCAGCAATCTCTTTTATGCTGATATTCCCATTATACGCATTCTTTCTTTGTCTGTCATGCTTCTTTTAGCAGTCTTCCTCCAGAAATTTATGGTAAACACTACATGCCCTGTCAGGGAACAAAACCGTTCCGCACTCTGCGAGCAGCTTTTCTTTTTCTGTCTGCGTCATTCTGTCGATCCTGCCATGATGGATCGTTACAATATACCTTCTTGCTCCGCTCTCATCCTCCACTGAAGTCACGGTTACTCCACAGTCCGCATAGCCCTGTCCCTTCAGAAATTCCCGCATCTCTTCCGCATATATGCTTCCCAGCTCTCTGTAATATTTACCTTCTGCTTCTTCTGTTCTTTTCTCCCTGCTCATCACTGTCCCTGATATGCAGAGTACTGTGATCAGCATCAGACATACTGATACGCTAACGGTCCTCAGAAATGTTTTCATGATAAATCCTCCGCTCTCTCTTTGATAACATAAGCATATCATTTTACGTGTCCCAAAATACGGACTTGCACTTTATTGTCTATCTGATGTAAAATAAAGTAACTATTCAAAATCATACAAAATAGTTACAAAACGAATAGAACAGGAGTCTGACATGGCATTATATGAATTAAAGAACGAACAGATCGCCATTACTGTTGACAGTCATGGCGCAGAGCTGAAATCTCTCAAAAAGCTCGCTGACGATCAGGAATATATGTGGTGCGGCGATGCAAAATTCTGGGGCAGGACCTCACCGGTTCTTTTCCCCTTTGTAGGTGGTCTGAAAAACAAGGAATACCGTTTTGAAGGAAAGACCTATTCCATGACACAGCATGGATTTGCCAGAGACATGGATTTTGAACTGGAAACGCAGACTGAAAGTGAACTTTGGTTTACACTGGAATCGACAGAAGAAACCCTTGCAAGGTATCCCTTCCCTTTTATTTTAAATCTGGGCTACAGACTTGAGGGCAGTACTGTTGCCGTCCTCTGGAAGGTAGAGAATCCTTCTGAAAAGCAGATGTATTTCTCTATTGGAGGACATCCTGCCTTCAACTGTCCACTTACCGAAGGAACAAAGCAGAGCGATTATTCTGTTTCCTTTGCTGATACTGACGAGATTGTCAGCACAAGGATCAGTGAAGAGGGACTTGCTACCGGCTGCATGGATATTTACCATCTGGCAGATGGTCATCTTTCCCTTACCAGCAACCTTTTTGATCATGACGCCCTTGTCATTGAAGATCATCAGACCGATACTGTTGCTCTCTGCAGGAAGGATGGTACGCCTTACCTGACTGTCAAAATGGAAGCTCCTCTTTTCGGCATCTGGTCTCCTCCGGGTAAAAATGCTCCCTTCGTATGTATCGAGCCCTGGTATGGACGCTGTGATGACGAATATTTCGACGGTGATCTTACTGAAAGAGAATGGGGCAATAAGCTTGCACCCCATCAGACCTTTGAAGCTTCCTACACCATTACCGTATAGGAGCTTTCTGTCAGGACATTGAAGCATTGCAGTTTCTGCAGAGCATAAAGAATCCCTGTGTTTGACCATATTAGTCATTCACAGGGATTTTCAATTCTGTTTAAAATCTGTTATCAGAAAAGCCTATTCAGGCACCCTTGATCTCCAGCGCATGCATATAAGCATCATTTCCTCTGGCGCACACAATGGAAACCCTGGAGCCTTCTACCAGTACCTTGCAGTTTGTCACACTTCTGACCGCATCCAGCTTCAGCTCCATATCTCCCTGCTGTGTCGTCAGATATAACATATTCTCTGTAGACTTGCTTCCGATCGTTCCGGTGACTGTAGAAGTATTGGTATCGATCGTTACCAGTCCACCATAGGTTTTAGTCGATGAAATAGATGCCGCATGCATATAGGCATCACTTCCTCTGTAGCAGGTTACGGTAAGTGATCTGCCAGGTGTCAGTACCATTCCGTTTCTGGAATCTGTATAGCTGTCGATTACAAGCTCCATGGTGCCATCTGAAGTAACAAGATACAGAAGGGTATCCTTTGTCTTGTCACCGACTGTACCGGTCACTGTTGTAAGCTGTGCGGTAACAGTTCCTGAAGGCGCAGGTGTCAGACCCGCTGCTGCTGCAGATGATGATGCTGCTACAGAATCCGAAATACTTACCGCATGCATATAGGCATCAGAGCCTCTGGCAACTGCTACGCTGTAGGTCTTGCCTGCCACCAGTACTCTGCATCCACTCATATCTGTTGAAGTATCCAGCTTGATCTCCATTTCCCCCTGCGCCGTCTTGAGCACCAGCAGTCCATCCTTTGTCTTTTCGCTGACACTGCCGGAAACAGTGGAAGCATTGGAGGTATCCACTGTCACACCGGTGACTGTCGTGCTTCCACTCAGCTTTGTCGCATGAAGATACTCATCTGATCCATGGGTTACAGTCACACTGATCTGACTGCCCGGAAGCAGGAACTTGCATCCGCTTGTATCTGTACCACTGTCCAGCTTGATCTCCATATTCCCCTCTTTCGTAGAGAGTAAGAGCAGATCTGATGTTGTCCCTGATCTTACTGTTCCTGTTACTGTTGCTGCTTCAGCTGCAGCCGCTTCTATTCCCATAGCACTGACCGTACCGGTCATCAGACAGAATGCCATTCCAATCGCTGCCAGTTTTCGTTTCATTTGATTACCTTTCCTCCCCTTCTTTACCAGAATACGTTTATCATTTGAATTCATCATACAATACGCGTTTTGAAAATGCAATGCCGGAAAAGCCTTATTTTATCTGTGTTTTCCTTTTTATGACATTTGTGTCAGCTATGACAGCAAAAGACTCCGGATAATCCGGAGCCTTTCGCTATACTAAACTAAGGGAATAGATACACGCTTCTTTATTCTACATCCTGCAGAGCTTCAAAATCTTCCTCTCCAGTACGTACCTTTACAACCTTATCCACATTGTATACGAAGATCTTGCCATCTCCGATGTGACCTGTGTAAAGTGCTTTCTTTGCTGCTGCGATCACGGAATCTACCGGGATCTTGCTGACTACTACTTCTACCTTTACCTTCGGAAGAAGTGTAGCATCTACTTCAACACCACGATACATTTCTCCGGCACCCTTCTGAACACCACAGCCCATAACCTGTGTTACCGTCATACCAGTTACACCAAGATCGTTCATTGCCTTCTTCAGATGATCATATCTGGAAAGCTTTGCGATGATCACTACCTTATAAATTCCAGTTGCCGGCATCTCGGGTGCTTTCACAACATTTACTGCTGCCTTCTTCTGGAAGCTGGATGCTGAATCATAATCAGAAACACCAAGATCTGTGTTTTCATTCACATCCATTGTCATGGTATTAGAAATATCCATGATACTGAAGCCTGCATATGCGGAAGGAAGTCCATGCTCACAGGAATCCAGTCCTACAATCTCTTCCTCTTCACTCACTCGGAGACCAACGGTTGCTTTAATTACCAGGAAGGTAATTGTGATCATAACTGTTGTCCATGCTGCAACACTTGCAAAGCCGGCAAGCTGAAGTCCAAGCTGTTTGAACCCGCCACCGTAGAAGAGACCAACTATGCTGTCATTTCCAGGAGCAGAGGTTGTAGCAAACAGACCAACTGCAATTGTTCCCCAGATACCATTTAAGCAGTGCACTGCAACTGCGCCAACAGGATCATCTACACGAAGCTTGTTATCAAGGAACCACACACCAAATACTACTAACAGACCTGCAACTGCACCTATAATGATAGCCCCTGTTACATCTGTTACATCGCAGGGAGCAGTAATTGCTACAAGACCTGCCAGAGAAGCATTCAGACACATAGACACATCAGGCTTACCATATTTGATCCAGGTAAAGATCATACATACCACTGTTGCAATTGCCGGAGCAACTGTAGTTGTTACAAATACAGAGCCAAGCTGTTCAACACTTGTACATGCAGCACCATTGAAGCCATACCAGCCAAGCCAGAGGATAAATACGCCGAGACATCCAATAGGAAGGTTATGACCAGGAAATGCATTTACTTTCGTGATTCTGCCCTTAGCATCCTTTACAAATTTCCCAATTCTTGGTCCGAGCAGCCATGCACCGATCAGTGCGGAAATACCGCCTACCATATGTATTGCACAGGAACCTGCGAAATCATGGAACCCGATCTGTGAAAGCCAGCCGCCACCCCAGATCCAGTGTGCTTCAACAGGATAGATAAATGCAGAAATCACAGCTGAATAAATGCAGTAAGAAAGGAATTTGGTTCTTTCAGCCATAGCTCCTGATACAATTGTTGCTGTCGTTGCGCAGAACACCAGATTGAATACAAAATTGGACCAGTCAAAATTAGCATAATCTGTGAAAATATCAAATCCCGGCTTTCCAATCAGCCCAACCAGATCTTCTCCAAACAGGAGTCCAAATCCGATAAGAATAAATACTACTGTACCAATACAGAAATCCATCAGATTCTTCATCAGGATATTGCCGGCATTCTTTGCTCTGGTAAATCCAGTTTCCACCATTGCAAACCCTGCCTGCATCCAGAACACGAGCGCTGCTCCAATCAGGAACCAGACACCAAATACTTCACCGTTCACAACACTAAAAATCTCTTCTGTCATATTTTTTCCTCCTCATGTAAAAAGAGTGGAGGCAAAGTATCCGTTTTTAAACGAGCTCCTTTGCTCCACTCCTTCTTATTTTGTTTTCCTCCGCTCTTCCCTTAGTATCAGAGGATTCAGCTTAAAGCCTATAAAACAAAAAGCGCTACGGATCTCTTCCATAGCGCCTTCGCTTTTATGTATTGTATACTATCATCCCAGTATACGATTGTCAACTGTTTTTTTATTTTTCATCCTCATCAATGATCCTGGCATCCACATCCACGATCTTCTGATAATTTTTTTTGGCCTTAAACAGTCTTGACAGGATCCAGAGATCTGATAATCCATCATAGATCAGGAACCCGCCGATCACTCTCGTCACAGTATTGATAACACCAAATGGTTTAAAGATCAGCACAGCACCAAGGACGATGGTTGCAAGACCAAGCAGGCAGGCAATCCACCAGTTTCCATAACCCAGCTTTTTCAGATCAACAGACTGGACAGCATTATTGATTCCGTGGATCACGATAATAATGCCAACGATCACAGGAACCGCTTTCATGATACTTTCCGGTTTCAGCAGGATCCATGCACCGATCACTGCCAGCACGATTCCAAACAGGAGCATGCCCTGCAGATAGATCGTCCTTTCCTTTGCAAAAAGATACAGGATGATCTGCAGTACTCCATACAGAAGCAGTGCCCCTCCAAGGATCATGCAAGCTACCTTCACAGATGTTCCCGGCCAGATGATCAGTACGATCCCGAGTGCCATACAGATGATTGCTGAGATCAGCTCATTTGCCTTCAGATTTTTGAAAAAATCAGCCATTTTCTTGTCTCTCCTTTTTTCTTTTCTGTTTCTTTATTGCCTTTGCTATAATGTACAGACAATATCCCATCACTGCACCAAGGCAGTTAAGCAGAATATCATCCACATCAAATGCACCAAAAGCACTGAACAGCTGAAATACTTCAATGCCAAGTACAAAAAGAAATGCATTCAGCAGCATCACAAAAAAATTACATCCCTGCTTCATACAGAGAGGAAGCAGAAACCCAAAGGGGATAAACAGTACGATATTTCCCACAAGGTTTTCAAAGCTGTTCAGCTTATAGGCATAATCAATATACATGCAGATTGTCTTAAACAGTGTAAAATTCGCCGTATACAGACCCTCCAGTATCACATCCTTCTGCCAGGAGGCTGCAATTGCCTTCAGATCTTCTATCGGATATTTAAAGATAACCAGTTTGACCACCAGAATCAGATAAAGAAAGAAGATTATTTTTCTTCTTTTCTGCACAGATAACGAACCTCCATTAATGTAAGTCCCTTTGCCGGTACTAACTCTCCTGCTCTTTCCCTTCTTCCCTCATCAAAAACAGCAGGGATATCTTCAGCCTCCCTCTTATGAAGACCTACCTCCAGCAGCGTTCCCATCATGATCCGCACCATATGGTACAAAAATCCATCTCCGCTGAATGTAAAGGTAAGCTTCCTTGCCCTGTCACCGGAAAGTCCGGGCAATGCTTCACTTTCCTCTATCCTGATGCTGTCAACTGTCCTTACTGTTGACTTTTTACTCTTTTTCAGAGATGTGAATGCCCTGTAGTCATGTGTTCCACTAAGGAGCTTTGCCGCCCTTCTCATCGCAGGTACATCCAGTTTTTCTTCTATCTGAATGGCATACCTTCTCTCAAATATATGCGGAACTGCAGAATTTACTACCTGGTAACAGTAGGTTTTTCCCTTTGCATTCAGCCTGCTGTGAAAACGTTCTTCCACTTCACAGATGTCAATGACTGCTATATCCTCCGGCAGATAAAGGTTCATATATTCCATGATCTGCGCCGGTGTTTTCTCTGTATTACAGTGAAAATTGGCTACCTGCGCCCTGGCATGCACTCCTGCATCGGTTCTGCCGGATCCCTGCACAGATACTTCTTCACCAGCCATTTTGGTTAAAAGAGCTTCCAGCTTACCCTGGATCGTATTTCCTGTGGTATCCTGCTTCTGCCAGCCCTGGTATCTGGTTCCTTCATACTGCAGGATAATTTTGAAATTACGCAATCTATTTTACCTCCCAGGGATTTTCCTTTCCTTCCGCGAAATATGTGCATCCCATAATTGCATTTCTTGCCACGGTACGTACGCAATCATCTGTATAGAATGCCATATGATGGCTGACTGTAACATTGGGAAAGCTTCTGAGCAGATACAATTCCCTGTTATCCAGTATATCTTCCCTGCGGTCATTATAATACAGACCAAACTCATTCTCAACTACGTCAAGCCCTGCTCCTCCGATCTTGCCTGATTCAATGCCACGGATCAGTGCTTCTGAATCGATCAGTCCTCCTCTTGCGGTGTTTATGATCATTACACCATCCTTCATCTTGCTGATGGCATCTTCTCCGATCATATGATGATTTTTTTCTGTAAGGGGTGCATGCAGCGAGATCACATCTGCCTGCTGCCACATTTCATCCAGTGTCACATAATGAACCCCGCTTTTCTTCACCTCGTCATTTTCATAGATATCATAGGCAATCCTTTTACACCCGAATCCGGAAAGATTGGAAAGAACAGTTCTTCCGATCCTGCCGGTACCAATGACTCCCACAGTCAGATCCTTCAGCTCTCTTCCCTGCAGTCCCTTTAATGTATAATCCTGTACTGCACCACGCATTTCTATGCTCTTCATCTTACGGATTGTCATCAGTATCAGCATGGTCGCATAATCAGCAACCCCATTAGGCCCATAAGGAGAATTTGCTATGGTGATCCCCAGTCTTTTCGCTGCTGCTATATCAATATGATCATATCCTATGGATCTTGTAACAATGTACTTCACTCCATAAGACGCAAAGGTTTCAAGCAGCTCCGCCGGCATTTCCGTAGTAATAATGGAAATACAAAGACTTCCCTGTGAAAGTGCTGCACTTTCCTGTGTCGGTGCGCAGGTGCAAAGCTGGATCTCCACACCGAGCTCCTTTTCATACTTCAGGAACAATTCTCGTTCGTCAAAATCTCTGCAGTTGTAAACGGTAATTTTCATAATGCTCCTCCATTTCTGTCCTGCCTTGTCAGGACATGCGACTGATTCATTGGTTTTTTTGTTCTTCCGTGTTCTCTTCCCTTAGTTTTTTCTCAGCCAGTTCCCGTTTCCTGTATTTCTCTACCTCTTCCATATCCTCTTCTGTCAGATGCCTGAAATTACTGATACCCGCATATAAAATCTTAAGACTGTTGATCGTTGTGTTAAAAACCCCCTCTTCGTAAAGATTGAGTACAATGATCCCTACCGGAACTGCAACGATCATGCCAAACACACCTGCCACCCTGTATCCTACAAAAAGAAGGATGATCGTTGGCATGGGTGATAATCCTACCGAATCTCCTACGATCTTCGGCTGGATGATCTGTCTTGCAAGCTGTCCTACCCCCCAGATGATCAGAAGCCCAATCACCATCTTATAGTCACCGCTGAAAAATTTGATAACTGCCCATGGGATCAGTACAGTTCCTGTTCCAAAAAAAGGCAGAAAATCCAGGAATGCTACACCAATAGCAATGATAAACGCATATTTTACCCTCAAAATGGTAAATCCAATTCCAAGAAGAAAATACATCCAGATCTCGATCTTAATCTGCGCCTTGAAATAACCGCCTACTGCCCGGCCAAGTCCCCTTCTGATCATGTCAAAGCGGAGTAATATTGACTCCGGCAGTATTTTTTCCAGAATACCGGGTATATAATCCTTATCTGCCACATAAAAGTAAGTAAACAACAGTCCCATGATAATACCGATCACAATACCCGGAATATTTTTTGCAAAATTACCAAGTGCCTCCACTGTCGGCTCACTGACACTGCCGATCACATTTCCCATATAATCCTGTATATTTACGGAAATATCCGTAATCGTCATCTGTAATTCCTTTGGCAGAAATCTGGCTGCTTTGGAAAGATTCTCACCGATATGGTCAAAATCAATCTGCGCCGCCTGCCACATATCCGGAACATCCCCGATAAATTTAACTGCCTGCTCGATCAGTGCTGATCCAATAAAATAACCTCCAAGGATCACGATAGCAATTACTGCAATGATCACAAAAGCCGAACCTGCCTTCCGACGTATTTTCAGCCTTTTTTCAAAGAAATGCACAAGCGGGCTTGCGATCAGGGCAATGATCCAGCCCACTACAAAAGGCATGAAGCACACGATCAGCCTTGGTAATCCAAACAGACAGAACAGGATCAGTAACAGCATCAATCCCAGGTTCACAAATACCTTACAGTAAGTTTTCTTTTTGTCATAAGACATATTGATCACTCTCCCTCTCTTGTTTCAAGATAGGTATCAAGCAACTCGTAAATCTCTTCCCTTCCCTGCTTAGTCTGCGCCGAATAGGGAATCACGATAGTTCCCTTCACCGTCTGCAGACCCTCTTTGATCATTTTTACATGCTTTGCCACCTGGCTTCTGTTGATCTTGTCAAGCTTGGTTGCAATAATAACCGGCGAAAACCCCTGATCCAGGATCCACTTGTACATCAGCTTGTCATTCCCGGATGGCTCATGCCGGATATCTACCAATAAGAATACAATCTGCAGCTGCTTTGAGGTATGAAGATAATTCTCGATCATCTTTCCCCACTGTGCCTTGACCTCTTCTCCGGCCTTGGCATAACCATAACCCGGCAGATCCACAAAGTAACACTCATTATTGATATTATAAAAATTGATCGTCTGTGTCTTGCCTGGCTGTGCACTGGTTCTTGCCAGTGATTTTCTGAGCATCAGGCCATTGATCAGAGATGACTTGCCCACATTACTCTTGCCGGCAAAGGCAAACTCCGGTATTTCATGCTCCGGAATCTGGCTTGTAATACCACATACCGTCTCCAGACTTACATTTCTGATAACCATTTATTTTCTCCCTTGGTTTACAAGTGCGTGCTCCAGGACTTCCTTCATGCTCTTGACAAAGGTGATGGTCAGTCCTTCACGGATCTCTTCCGAGATCTCTTCCACGTCTTTTTTATTTTCAAAAGGTACCAGTACTTCTGTCACACCTGCCATTTTGGCTGCCAGAAGCTTTTCCTTCAATCCTCCTATGGGAAGAACCCTTCCTCTCAGAGTGACCTCACCGGTCATTGCCAGATCACCACGCACCTTTTCTCCTGTAACTGCTGAGAAAATGGCCGTAGCCATGGTGATACCGGCAGACGGTCCATCCTTTGGTACTGCTCCCTCCGGGATGTGGATATGAAAATCACATTCTTTAAAGGCTTTCTGATCCACACCGTATTCCTGACTGATGGATCTTACATAGCTCATGGCAATGATCGCGGATTCCTTCATCACATCGCCCATTTGACCAGTCAGGTCGATATCCCCTTTTCCCGGCATTTTGTTTACCTCGATCTGCAGCGTTTCACCGCCCACACTGGTCCAGGCAAGCCCTCTGACAATACCCGTCTTGGGATGCCTGTCTGCCTTTTCCTGGGTAAACTTTTTCTTGCCAAGGTACTTCTCCAGATTGGACGCAGTCACAGAAATCTGTGTTTCTTCCTTTCCTTCCTCTCTTCGTTCCAGGATCTCCCTGGCTGCTTTCCGGCAGATATCCCCGATCTTTCTCTCAAGACCTCTGACCCCGGCTTCTCTTGTGTAATACGCGATCACCGCTTTCAATGCACTATCCTTAATGGATAACATACTCTTTGAGAGACCGTTTTTCTTCAGTTCCCTGGGGAGCAGATGCTCCTTTGCAATATGGAACTTTTCATTCTGCGTGTAGCTGTTGACCTCAATGATCTCCATCCGGTCAAGGAGTGGTCTTGGGATCGTCTCTGTAGTATTGGCTGTGGCTATAAACAATACCTCAGAAAGATCCACCGGAATTTCCACATAATGGTCACGGAATCTTACATTCTGTTCACTGTCAAGCACTTCCAGAAGAGCTGAGAACGTATCTCCTTTATAATCATTACTCACTTTATCTATTTCGTCAAGAAGCATAAGCGGATTCTTTACTCCAGCCTGCCGGAGTCCCGTAATGATACGTCCCGGCATAGCTCCCACATAAGTTTTACGGTGTCCCCTGATCTCTGCCTCATCCCGCACACCTCCAAGACAGATCCTGACATATTTTTTGTTCAGGGCTTCTGCCACGCTCCTTGCTACGGATGTCTTGCCGGTTCCCGGAGGTCCTACCAGACAGAGGATCGGGCTGTCTCCCTTCTGGTTCAGACAGCGCACCGCAAGAAACTCCAGGATTCTTTCCTTTACTTTTTCAAGACCGTAATGATCTCTGTTCAGGATCTCCTCTGCCCGTTTCATGCTTTCATTGTCAACAGATGCTTTATCCCAGGGCAGCTCCAGCAAGGTTTCGATATAGCCTCTCTCTACGGAGCTTTCAGAGCTGTTTCCTGTCAGGTTGCGGAATCTTCCGATTTCCTTTGCTATTTTCTTTTTTACCTCTTCCGTCGCCTGCAGCGTAGAAAGCGTTTTTTCAAACTGGTCTGCATCGGATAGGGATCCATCTTCACCCAGTTCCTCCCTGATATAACGGAGCTGCTCACGAAGCAGGTATTCCTTCTGGTTTTTATCAACTCTCCCTTTGAGCTTCTGTACAAGCTCAGACCGTATTTTGGCAATTTCCACTTCATTTATCAGTATGCTGCACAGGATCTCATACCGTTCCTTCAGGTCGCAGGCATCCAGCACCTGCTGCTTCTGTTCAAAGGTTATCGGCATATTCATGGCCATCTCATCTGCCAGTCTGCCGGGATCAGTGATGGAATCATAGCGTTTTGCAAGATTCTGTCCCAGCTTTGGATGAAATGCCATATAAGCCCGGAAAGAATCCTTAACCTGACGCAGCATGGCCTCGATCTCTGCACCTGCTTCCAGTCCGCCTGACCCCTCATCTGTCATCTTCAGCAAATCTGCACAGAAATATCTGTTTTCTTTCTTCTGTAATCCGATCAGCTTTCCCCGATAAAGACCTTCTACCAGGATCCGGACTACGTGATCTGGAAGCTTTGTAATCTGTTTTATAACAGCTACCGTTCCAATGGCATAGAGCTTCTTCTCCGGATGGGCTGCTTCTGATTCCTGCTTTCTTTTCGTGATCAGAAAAACACGTCCTCCCTCTGCCATGGCATGCTCAAGAGAGGAAATGGCTTCTTCTTTATGCAGATCAAAGTGGATCACAGCACCCGGCAGAATCGTCAGATTCTCCAGAATGACTGCTGGTATGCTTTCTGTTTCCACTGTCTTATTTTCCATTTCAAAATCTTTCATCTTTTTGTTCCTTAAAATAACATTTTTGCAAAAAACGCCGCCATAAACAGGCGGCGCATCTTTATTTTGCTTTTTGCATGTGTTCCTGATGAATGACAAGTGGCTTGCTCGTTCCATCCACCGCTTCCTTCGTGATCACACACTCTTCAATGGTATCATCTGAAGGAATATTAAACATGACATCCATCATTACCTTTTCCATAATAGAACGCAGACCTCTGGCTCCGGTCTTCCGCTCAAATGCCTGTTTTGCAATCGCTCTGATCGCATCCTCTTCAAAGGTGAGCTTCACATCATCCAGCTCAAACAGCTTCTGATACTGCTTTACAAGTGCATTCTTAGGTTCCTTCAGGATCCGGATCAGTGCATCCTCATCCAGTCCTTCCAGAGATACACTGATCGGCACACGTCCAACAAACTCGGGGATCAGCCCAAATTTCACAAGATCCTGAGGAGTTACCTCCTTCAGCATTTCACTGATCTCCTGTGTCTTCTTATCTGCGATCTCCGCATCAAAACCAATCGAATTACGGTTCAGTCTGTTCTCTACGATTTTCTCAAGGCCGTCAAACGCACCACCGCAGATAAACAGAATATTAGTAGTATCAATCTGTATCAGTTCCTGGTGTGGGTGCTTTCTTCCCCCCTGAGGCGGTACACTTGCTACCGTTCCTTCTACGATCTTCAGCAGTGCCTGCTGGACACCTTCTCCTGATACATCTCTTGTAATAGATACATTTTCACTTTTCTTGGTGATCTTGTCGATTTCATCAATATAAATGATACCAAGCTGTGCCTTTTCCACATCATAATCTGCTGCCTGGATCAGCTTCAGAAGAATGTTCTCCACATCTTCACCCACATATCCGGCTTCTGTCAATGTGGTCGCATCTGCAATTGCAAAAGGTACATTGATGATCTTCGCCAGTGTCTGAGCAAGGTAGGTTTTTCCGGAACCGGTAGGTCCCATCATAATAATATTGCTCTTCTGCAATTCCACATCATCAGGATCCTTCGGTGCCATAACTCTCTTATAGTGATTGTATACAGCAACTGCCAGCACCTTTTTAGCTTCATCCTGCCCGATCACATATTCATCGAGGAAATTCTTGATCTCTACCGGTTTGAGCAGATTGATCTCCATTTCCCCTTCTTCCTGCAGCTCTGTTTCTTCGTATTCTTCCTCAACGATATCGGAACAGATAGATACACATTCATCACAGATATATACCCCTGCGGGACCTGCAATCATTTTCTTTACCTGACTTTGTGTCTTATTACAAAATGAGCACCTGATATTGTCAGTATTCTTGCCTGCCATTTCTGATTTCCTTCCTCAATTTTCTGTGCCGGCTACGCACGTATCCACAAAGGAATTACTGTTCTCCACGCTTATATACCACTCTGTCGATCAGTCCGTATTCCTTCGCTTCTTCAGCAGTCATCCAGTTATCTCTTTCTGTATCTGCTGCGATCACATCATAATCCCTGCCTGTATTGGCTGCCAGGATTTTATTTAGCTTTTCCTTGGTCTGCAGGATATGTCTTGCTGCGATCTCAATTTCTGTTGCCTGACCCTGTGCGCCGCCAAGAGGCTGATGGATCATGATCTCTGCATTGGGAAGAGCAAGTCTCTTTCCCTTGGTTCCACCGGCAAGGAGGAAAGCTCCCATACTGGCTGCCATACCCATACAATAGGTAGAAACATCACATTTCACATACTGCATGGTATCGTAAATAGCCATACCGGCAGTTACGCTTCCGCCGGGGCTGTTGATATAAAACTGAATATCCTTTTCAGGATCCTCCGCCTCAAGAAAAAGCATCTGTGCAACGATCAGACTTGCCGTTACTTCATTGACCTCTTCCCCGAGGAAAATGATCCTTTCCTTTAACAGTCTTGAATAAATGTCATAAGACCGCTCACCACGGCTTGTCTGTTCAATGACATAAGGCACTAAACTCATTCTTATCTTCTCCTTTCAGACGACACCGAAAAAACTGATTTATTTCTCCTTAGCGTTGTCTACGACAAACTCTGCTGCCTTCTTTACTGCGATATCCTCTTTGATCTGCTGAACGCTCTTCTCAGGAAGCAGTTCCTTTACCTTGTCTACTTCCATCTGGTATGCTTCTGCCATGGACTTTAATTCTTCTTCGTAGTCTTCTTCTGTAGCTTCGATCTTCTCTGCTGCAGCAACTGCCTCAAGAACAAGTCTGGACTGGATTCTCTTCTCAGCCTGAGGCTTCACCTGCTCGATCATCTGGTCATAGGAAGCACCTGTAAACTGGAAGTACTGCTCAAGGGTAAGTCCCTGCATCTGGATTCTCTGAGCGAACTCATCGATCATCTGTCTCTGCTGTGTCTCGATCATGGCTTCAGGAATTTCCATATCGGAATCCTTGATGATCTCTTCGATAACTGCTGCTTCCTTTGCCTCTCTTGCAGCCTTTGCTTTTCTTTCTTCCAGTCTGCCCCTTATATCTGCCTTATATTCAGCAAGTGTCTCGAACTCGGAAACTTCGCTTGCAAACTCATCATCCAGTGTGGGAAGCTCCTTCTCCTTAATCTCCTTAACGGTACATTTGAATACAGCTGCCTTTCCCTTTAAGTCTTCTGCCTGATAATCTTCAGGGAAGGTTACATTTACTTCTGTCTCCTTGCCGATCTCAGCGCCAACAAGCTGTTCTTCAAATCCGGGGATAAAGGTTCCGGATCCGATGGTAAGAGGATAATTCTCTCCCTTGCCGCCTTCGAATGCAGTTCCATCAACAAATCCTTCAAAATCAAGAGTTACAATATCGCCATCCTTTACAGCTCTGTCTGTAACATCAATATTTCTGGCGTTGCTTTCCCTTTCCTTATCGATTTCCTTATCTACTTCTTCATCAGTTACTTCTGTGTCAGCCTTCTCAACCTTGACACCCTTGTATTTGCCAAGCTTTACTTCCGGCTTTAATGCTACCTCTGCAGTAAAGATAAAAGGCTTGCCTGCCTCTACCTGTGCAACCTCGATCTTGGGGGAGGATACGATCTCTTCCTCACACTCGTCAACTGCCTTTTCATATGCTTCAGGGATCAGTGCATTCACTGCATCTTCATAAAATACTTCCTTGCCATACATTCTCTCGATCATCTGGCGGGGTACTTTACCCTTCCTGAATCCGGGAACGCTGATCTTGCTCTTATTCTTCTGATAAGCTCCCTCAATTGCCTTTTCCAGCTCTTCCGGCGCAACCTCAATGGTAAGCTTCGCCATGTTCTTTTCTAATTTTTCTACCTGTACGCTCATTCTGGTACATCCTCCTTAAAAAATATATCTGAGTAACTTCTTTTTCATTACTGCATAAATTTTCGCATACTCACAGTCATTGTACGATTATATCACAGGCCAGATGAAAATACCACTTTTTTTTCAGTAACTGTGCATAATTCCCTGTTTTTCAGAGAAATACTCATCTGGTCAATTTTCAGCCCCTTTTTGTTGACTAAATTGGTATTTTTTCATTTTTGAATTCTGCTTCCTGCAGATTTTATCTGAAAAACATTTTTATTTTTTCCTCTTGACTTTTTGAAAAACTGAGAAATCCCCCATTTCCACAAAGTTATCCACAATGACACACATGTCATTTACAAATAACTGCTCTGTCTTTTTGAGATTGGAATGACGTCATTTTATGTTTTTCTCTTTCATTTTTCAATTTCCTGCATTTCTGTGCTGCTCCATCCTTTTTCTTCCCAGAAATCAGAAATTTTCTTTTCTATCTGCTGCAGGGACACTCTTTCAAAGGTTTTCCACTCTCTCGGGAACATCCGTAAATAAGTTTCCGTGAGAAATCTGTCATCCAGAAGGGCAACAATTCCAATATCCTCTGCTGTGCGGATCACCCGTCCTGCCGCCTGCAATACCTTATTCATGCCAGGATAACGGTACGCATAATCAAAACCGTCATCTCCCTGCTTTTCAAAATAATTCTTCAGGATCTCCCTTTCACTGCACACAAGGGGCAATCCGGTTCCTACGATCACAGCTCCTATCAGACTGTCATTTTTCAGATCAATCCCCTCGCTGAAAATACCGCCAAGTACACAGAAGCCGATCAGAGTATGCGCATGTCCTGATTCTTTCTCCCCTTCAAATCTTGTGAGGAACCCCTCTCTGCTCTCTTCATTCATATATTCTTCCTGTTTCAGACACTCAGCCCCGTCCTCTGTGGCAAAATGCTGTTCATACTGATCCAGTACCTGGTTCATAAAAGCATAGGATGGAAAAAAAGCCATATAATTTCCCCTTTTTCCGGTTATGA
Source organism: Suilimivivens aceti (assembly GCF_025567405.1). Taxonomy (NCBI): domain Bacteria; kingdom Bacillati; phylum Bacillota; class Clostridia; order Lachnospirales; family Lachnospiraceae; genus Suilimivivens; species Suilimivivens aceti. The sequence goes on from NZ_JAOQKJ010000008.1 coordinate 123,567, forward strand.
TCCTATGGATATAGGACGCAATTTTATAATATTCCTCTTCTGACCGCCTTTTATATCTGCTGGTCACATCGGATGCAATAAAAAGTCCTCGTTTCTCCGGTTCAAATATGGATCTGGCATATACTTCATAGTCCTTTTCCTCTGCTCCCAGCAGCTTTTTGTAATACTGAATCGGCAGAAGTGTGGCCGAAAAGAGGATACTGCTCCTGCCCCTCTGCATACATTCTGCCAGTTTTTTCCCTGGATTGACACAGAACAGGCGGATCCGAAAATTTCCCTCCTCATCCAGCTTCGTATAGATCTCATAATGTTCATCCAGATCCTCATGGATCATAAGAAAATGCGATACTCTAAAGTAAAATTCGGTAAGCTCTGCTTTCACCGGGCTCTCTTCATGGTCATCCAGATAATCATCAATAGCTGAAGACAGACTGTTCAGTGCCCTGACAAATGCTGCTATGCTGCTCTCATCCTCATATCTGTAACCGGCACAGTTTCGTTTCAATGCAAGAAGCTCTTTGTTACACCTGTCAAGCTGATGACAGATCCTTGTACTGTACTCCTTACAGAGCCTCTTCATGGCAAGAAAATCCTCCTTGATCAGGGCAGCCGAATACATTTCCCGTCCCCGTTCCACCAGATTGTGTGCCTCATCTATCAGAAAGATATAATTCTCCTGAACCCCTTCTGCAAAAAACCGCTTCAGGTATACATGAGGATCAAATAAGTAATTATAATCCCCGATCACCACATCCGCAAACAGGCTCATATCCAGACAGAACTCAAAAGGACAGACCTGATGCTTCCTGGCATAGCTCTCGATCTCTCCTCTGCTGTAATTGTCCGTATGAGTCAACATATCATACAGAGCCTCATTCACTCTGTCAAAATGTCCCTTGGCATATGGGCAAAAGTCCGGATTACACTGACTTTCCTCCATAAAGCATATCTTATCCCGCGCGGTCAATACTACAGATTTCAGCTTCAGTCCTTTTTCTCTCATAAGGACAATGGTATTCTCTGCCACTGTCCTTGTAATTGTCTTCGCTGTCAGGTAGAAAATCTTATCTCCCATTCCTTCTCCCATGGCTTTCACTGCTGGAAACAGTGTAGAGATCGTCTTTCCCACACCAGTCGGTGCTTCTACAAACAGTTTTCTCTTATGATAAATAGTTCTATAGACATAAGTGACAAGATCCTTCTGTCCCTCCCTGTAGGGAAAAGGGAATTTCAGCTCCTTAATCGATGCTGTCCGGGTCTTCTCCCACTGGAACTGAAAGTCAGCCCATTTCTTATATTCCTGTATCAGATCCAGGAACCAGTTTTGCAGTTCTCTGACATCATATTCAAAATGAAAATATTTCAGTTCCTCCGTTTCCATATTACAATACGTCATCCGTACCCGGATCCGCCGCAGTCTATTCTGTATTCCATAGATAGCTGCATAACATTTTGCCTGTGCAAGATGCACCGGCACGGCTTCCCTGATCTTATGTATCTCCCGGTAGGTTCCCTTGATTTCATCGACCGTAGCAGTCACAAGATCCGTATAAGCCGGCTTTATTTCCACCGTAGACAGCTCCGGTACTGCACTGACCTCACCTGTTTCTTCTATTATAATGCCATCAGCTCTGCCTTCCACAACTATGCTGTACTCTTCCATGTCAGCTGTATAGCGCAGAGCAACCTCCGCATGATAGGAAGAGCCCATCCGCCGCTGTATCATACGGTGGATCCGTCCACCCTCCTGCATGGCATTATCTCTGGCACGCCCTTTTCGATTGTCAATATCTCCGCTCCGCAGAATAAATTCCACCAGATTTCTGACGGAAACATGCACCTCTGTCATTCCTTATGCTCCTGCTTCTGTTTGCTGCATTCCTGACTATAAAAATAACTCCCTATAAAGATAGTACGCTATCCTTCATAGGGAGTCAATCAGACTGCTATTGTCTACCTGTCTGTAAATCCACTCAACAGGCAAGTGCAAAATGATTCAAATAATCTTCAAATTCCTGATCATAGCCATTGTAGGAAACGGTAAGGATCTGATTCAGGTCCAGTCCGAGTACACCTACGATCGACTTTGCGTCAACTACAAATCTGTTATAGGATATATCAATATCAAAATCACATCTGGTAGCTGCTGCAACAAAATCCTTTACTTCATCCACTCTCAATCTGATTTTATGAGTTCTCATAGTATCACCTTTCTCTTTCTATGGATCAATCCATAAACAACAAAGTAACAAAGAAAACGTTTTTTCTTCATTTTTGACAAATATTATCATCCGGATAAGCTTTTGTAAAGTATTTTTTTTAGTACATAAGGCTAAATTTAAAGTCCTACTTATTTGCAGTATTCCCTGTATTTCCTCTGTTAAACTCTGTCATATATTTCCGGTAGCGGACAGGCAGCATTCCCCGCTGTAATTCTGAATTGGTCCTTTCCTTTATAGCTATGGTATGAAAGAACTCTGTGAACAGTTCACTGTATTTCTCTTCTCCCTCCGAAAAGGTATCAGGCAGTTTCCATTCTTCCTGTCCGGATACCATCACATATTCCCTTTCTGCCGGATGTACCGCAAACAGATTTCTTCCAATATCATGGATCACAAAATTTTCCAAAGGAAACCGGTCTGTAAAATGAGGCATCAGAAAAGTCAGAATATGGTTCTTCGGACTGATCTGTGCGTACAAAACACCGTCTGCAAGCTCCCGGAAACGAATAAATTCTATATGGGAATGAGTTTCATTTCCTACCGTCCGGTCAAGCTCAAATACACGCCTGATATAAGGATCCTTCAGATCCTCCAGTATTTTTCCTCCTGTTTTCCTATGAAGAGCCATCACTATGGTACGAAAGACCGCTTCTGCCTTATCAGCTTCATAGGAAGCAAGTGTCCTGCAAATCCTGTAATATCCTTCCTCTCCCAGTTCCCGCTTTAATGTTCGTCCTACCTTTTCTGCATGCTCCCTGCTGCTCTCACACCTCTTATATACAGCAAACAGCCGGTAATTCTCTTCCTCCCCTGCGATCAGATGTACTCTTTCCAGTGGACATTTCTGGAGATAGGCCTGATAAACCCCGGAGAAGATCCCTTCCAGGGAATCTTCACAGATCAGATAATACTCTTCCACTGTGATTCCTCCTCTCCCATGTGATAATCGTCAAACAGAGAAAGCTGCTTATAGGTCAGCCCGTCAGGAGACGGTCTTCTCCCCTGCTCATTGGAGATCAGATTTCTGGTAATATAATCCTCATTCATCCTGATCGGGTACATGGTCTTTCCATTGCAGGTAATAAAAAACAGTGCCCGCTTCAGCACAACCCCTATCTTCTTCAGATGCTCAAAATTAAGATTTCCGCTTCTCCTGGCCTTCACGATCCGCTGTGCACTCTTCACTCCGATCCCGGGAACCCGCAGGATCGACTGATAGTCTGCCCGATTGATCTCCACCGGGAAATACTCCAGATGCCGCAGTGCCCAATCTGCCTTAGGATCGATCAGCACATTGAAATTTGGCTTCTGCTCACTTAACAGTTCCCCAGCCTCAAAACCATAAAACCGGAGCAGCCAGTCCGCCTGGTATAAACGGTGCTCACGCAGGAGCGGCGGTCCTCCCGGCAGTGATGGCAGATCCTTATCTTCATTCACATTGACAAAGGCGGAATAATATACTCTTTTCAGATCAAACCTCTGATACAGCTTCTCTGCCACCATCAGAAGCTGATAATCACTCTCCGGTGTGGCTCCTATGATCATCTGTGTGGACTGTCCTGCCGGTACGAAGCTCTTTGCATGGCGGTACACCATAAGCTCTTCCTTATTCTGTGTGATTCCCTGCTGGATCTGCCGCATGGGTGTCAGAATATTCTTCCTGTGCTTATTGGGAGCCAGCCTTGAAAGTCCTTCTGCAGTAGGCAGCTCCAGATTCACACTCATCCTGTCAGCCAGAAGCCCCATCTGCTCCACAATTTGTGCATCAGCACCGGGAATTGCTTTCACATGGATATAACCCTGAAAGTAATATCTGGTGCGCAGCAGATATACTGTCCTGTAAAGCTGCTCCATCGTATAGGTAGGATTGTTGATAATACCAGAGCTTAAGAACAACCCCTCTATATAATTCCTTCGGTAGAACTGGATCGTCAGATCGCAGACCTCCTCCGGTGTAAAGCAGGCTCTCCTGACATCATTGGATTTCCGGTTCATACAGTATTTGCAGTCAAAAATGCATTCATTCGTAAACAGGATCTTCAGAAGCGAGATACACCTTCCGTCTGCCCCAAAGCTGTGGCAGATCCCGGCTCTGGAAGAATTCCCGATCCCCCTGCCGTCTCCCCTTCTCTCTACACCACTGGAGGAGCAGGAAACATCATACTTGGCCGCATCTGCAAGAATGTTCAGCTTCTCACTGATACTCATATTCTCCTGTTCCTTCATAATACAGGGTACTTTTTCATGTGTCATGATCTCTATATCACAACCTGCTGTCCTGGTACCACCCACTGCGATCTCTGCCGGAAGCTGCTTCATATTACTTTGGCTCCTAAAAAAAGAATCAGAACGTTTGTTCTGATTCCATTCTATCACAGCATATGGTTTTTTACAAGCAATTACATGAACATTTGTTCTATTTTCTTTGCAGACTCAGCCACCGACGATCGTTGTCGCATTGCTATGCAGGATCAGTCTTAAAATACCGCATAGAACCAGGTGGCCCACATAGAACACATAGAAAAACCACTTCATCCATCTGCCTTTTCCTCTGGTTCCATTATAGAAGTGCATAAATGGCCAGACGATGATGATGCCAAACTGGATCAGGCCGTATACCACGTCAATGCACAGGCACCAGACGATAACATACATGGAAATATAGGCGACCATACCAAGCACCTGTTTTCTTAAGTTCCCTCTGTTCTGATATATATGCAGGGTACAGAGCACCGGGAAGCAGGACCAGTCTGAAGGGAATGCCAGCAGGCACAGTACAAGCAATATTGCTGTCTTCTGCCAGTTTTTCAGTGGAAAGCTTCTTTTTTCATCATCATAAATATACAGGCCAATGGCTGCCAGGAAAAGCGGCCAGATCACACTGGTCTGGTTCAGCACGGAACCCCTGAACGGTATTGGTGAAATGCCGAAGCAGAAATTATAGGCAAAATGCGCCAGCACTGCGAAGATAAACAGTCTTTGCAGATACTTTCTGAAATTTCTGGTATAATGATATCCCTCTGCAACCATAAACCACATGGTTGGTGCCGCCAGTCTTCCGATCAGATGAATGCACAGCAGCCACCATGCCTTATTATCATACCCTGGCCATATCGTAGCTGCCAGATGATCCATTGTCATGGCAATAATTGCAAATATCTTAAGCTGGTTTCCTGAAAATCCGGAAAAGCCCTTTTTTCTGATTTCGTTTTCCATATATCCCCCTTATTATAATAGGTACATTCTCTTTCTGCATACCCATCTCAAAATCTCAGCCGCAGCTGATGCCATGCTGCATTTCCGTGAGTCAATTTATCTGAGATCCCCTCATTTTCAAAGCAGATCGATCAGGCCCCGTATTCCTTTCTCCTGATAAATGGTCTTGTAATAGGACACCTCGTTCTGGATCAGTTCATCAATTACACGCATTCCAAGAAGCTCTACCGGTGCCTTATCATCCGTCATGATGTGACCACCTGCTTCGTAAGTCTCCAGATGATCCCCGATCCTTCCCATCATGGCTGTCAGATCACCATCCTGCTCCAGTGCTACATTGAGCCTGTAGGTTTGCAGCATATCCGCATTGTCAGAGGCAAACAGCTCCCGGTTTGTAGATCCGCTCACATCTACCGTGCAGACCTGATCAAACACCTCAGAAATAGTGTCTGCCAGATACTCGTTGATATTTCCCTCAGCACCACTGTGCATGTTCATATTGACGACCATGACACCCTCATCCTTCAGGTGCTCCTTTACCATGGTAAAAAACTCCACGGTAGACATCTGGAACGGTATGGTAATATCCTGATAAGCATCCACCATGATCACGTCATACTTTTCACTGATCACATTCAGATATGCTCTTCCGTCATAGGTCGTGACTTCCACATCTTCCGGCAGTTCAAAGTACTTTCTGGCAAGCTTCGTGATCTTCTCATCAATCTCTACCCCTTTGATGGACGTATTGTTAAAATACCGCTCACACTGGGTAGCATAGGTCCCGGTTCCATTTCCAAGGATCAGGATATCCAGTCTGTCCTTTTCCTTCACACCCGCCATATAAGGGGCAGCCATGGCATAATCATAATACATACCGGTCAGCCCTTTATCCTTCAGGTACACCGACTGCACGCCGAACAGAACATTGGTAGAAAGCACTACTTCCCTGTCATTTTCATATACCTGCAGATAATTGTAAATTGACTCCCCCTCATAGGTAAGATTGCTTTGCCAGAAAGCAAAGCTGTTGTTATGGCCAAGAAGGCAGCAGATCAGAAATATTACAATACTAATCGGCACCCTCCTGGCCCCGGTAAAATTTCCTCTGGTACTCACAAAATAAATAACAGCCAGCAACAGCAAAATACCTGCAAAGATCAGAAATGTGATCGAGGTTCCCACTGCCGGGATACTGATAAAGGTCGGTACAAAGGTCCCGATAATGCTTCCTATGGTATTGGAAGCATTCAGCTTTCCAACTACGCTTCCACTGTCATCCAGACTGTCCACTGAAAACTTTACCAAAGACGGTGTCACGGTTCCAAGCAGAAACAGCGGAAATACAAAGATCACCATGCATGCCACAAATCCGGCTATGATAAGGAAGTTACTGTTTACGGTAAAGATCAGCAGTGCTGATATTCCGATAATGATATATTTGCCGACAACCGGTATGGCTGCGATCCACAATGCTGCGATGATAATACGTCCATAAAGTTTATCCGGATTCGGATCCTTATCGGCTGCCTTTCCTCCATACAGGTTGCCAAGCGCCATTGCGATCATGATTGTTCCTATAATGATCGTCCATACGATCTGGGAAGAGCTGAAATAGGGCGCCAGCAGTCTGCTTGCTCCAAGCTCTACTGCCATAACTGACATTCCTGCGAAAAATTCTGTCAGATACAGATATAGCCTGTTTTTCAAAATACTGTTCTTCATTTCTGTCTGTTTTCCTTTCCTGCATAAATCAGAGAAATAGTCTCATCTGGGTATCTTTAAAGCTCTTCTGCTGTGCCTCTTTCACATGATCTGTTTCCTTCAGATGACCGATCAGAAGTGGTGAGTTCACATCATGCCGTTTTCTGTTTTCTTCTACACTTTTCCGGTCATAATTGGCATAGCAATACAGGCATCCATGTCCACAGGTATTGTAAACACCAATATCAGCACCAAGCAGACAGCTGCAGGCCTCTCTGGCGGTTTTCTTCTTTGGCACCTGCAGTCCACAGCCGATGGCCCGCTCCAGAACTTTCTGTGACAGGCAGCCGTCCGCATCCACATGAGATCTTAGCAGCGCCTGATTTTCACAGCAGAGATGGATCTGCATTCCATTTGCTTCGGCAATCCCGGCAAAAGCTTCGATGATTCTCTCCTGTTCATCCCTGGTTACCCCTCTTGCCTCCCTGAAGTTCCGCTTTGTCTTTTCATAAAGATCCAGAAAGCTGACGACACACTGACCAGTATATCCCCTGAGTTTTTCTGTCATTTCTGCGAAGCAGGCAATATGATAGTCCACAGAATACTTTTCCGTGATAAAAACTGGATCATAACGCCAGCTCATTTTCTCTCTGCCTGTCATTTCCGATAACTGCCGGAAACTCTCAATTACCTTCTCTTTGGGCGGTACGAAAGGTTCTATCTCCCTGCCATAAGGCGTGATCGTAACAAACCAGAACATGTCATAAGTACTGAGACGTTCCAGCCTGCTTATCATCGGCTGCGGATTCTTCGTACAGAATACCAGCACATCCACCACAGATGGATTCAGCACATATCTGGTCACCTGTTCTGGATAATAGGGATTCCGTACCATCACATAGCCTTCTTCGATCCTTTTGTAAAACCAGTCACTGAAATATGCCGGAATATCTGTCCTGCTGCCTGTATTCAGAATCATGTCATATTCCTTTCTGCCAGCAAAGATGCCATGCTATATCTTTTTAAAACCAGATTACCGATTTTCCTGGATCCCCCTTTGGTTGAATCTGTAAAAAAGGCTCCCGGCGTTTTACACGGAGCCGGGAACCTTTCTGTCATTTCTGCTTCTGTCCATTCAGGACATTACATTTTCTTACATCAGCTTGCGGAACAGTGCTGTCAGATCTTCGATGCTGGCATCCTTCGGGTTACCCGGTGCACACGCATCTGCATGAGCGGATTCTGCAAGGAACGGAAGATCCTCCTCCTTCAGTGCTTCCAGTTTAGCCGGAATGCCTACATCCTCAGAAAGCCTGCGTACAGCATCAACTGCTGCCTTGCGGTAAGTCTCCTGATCCATCTGATCTACGCCTTCAACACCCATGGCACGGGCAATTTCACGATATTTTTCGCCAGTGCAGTCTGCATTGTACTCCATAACGATAGGAAGCATCATTGCACAGGCAACTCCATGAGGAGTATCATAAACAGCACCCAAAGTATGAGCCATGGAATGTGCGATTCCAAGTCCTACATTGGAAAATCCCATACCTGCAATATACTGGCCAAGTGCCATACCTTCCCGTCCTTCTTTGGTATTGGCAACAGCGCCTCTTAAAGATCTTGAAATGATCTCGATTGCTTTCAGATGGAACATATCTGTCATTTCCCATGCTGCCTTTGTGGTATAACCTTCAATCGCATGAGTCAGGGCATCCATACCGGTAGATGCCGTCAGTCCCTTAGGCATGGAAGCCATCATTTCCGGGTCTACAACTGCGATGATCGGCATATCATGAGGATCTACACAGACAAACTTACGCTTGCGCTCTACATCAGTAATAACATAGTTGATCGTAACCTCTGCTGCTGTACCTGCTGTGGTAGGAACTGCTATGATCGGGATGCAGGGCTTCTTTGTAGGTGCTACGCCCTCAAGGCTGCGTACATCTTCAAACTCCGGATTGGCAATGATGATACCGATCGCCTTGGAAGTATCCATGGAAGAGCCTCCGCCGATTGCAATAATATAGTCTGCGCCGGAAGCCTTAAAGGCTGCCACACCGTTCTTTACATTATCAATAGTAGGATTTGCCTTGATATCGGAATAGATCTCATAAGCCAGTCCTTCTTTTTCCAAAAGCTCTGTTACCTTTGCTGTCACTCCAAATTTGATCAGATCAGGGTCAGAACACACAAACGCCTTCTGAAAAGCATGTGCCTTTGCCTCATTTGCAATCTCTGCGATTGCCCCTGCTCCATGATAAGAGGTCTGATTCAGCATAATTCTGTTTGCCATAAGTAAAAAATCTCCTTTCTCTTCTCTGTGGTAAAATTATTACCTGCTGCTTCAATTATAATCGAAAATGCAGAGGAAAGGAAGTCCTCTTTAATTGGATGATCTTCCAGTCGGTATATAAGGAATGATCCTCTGTGCCAGTCCTGCTGCGCTCATGGTCTGCAGCCATACCTTCCCCGGTCCCTTCAATGTCGTAAGGAACAGTCCTTCCCCTCCAAACAGTACATTGGCAAAACCCTTTATCATTTCTGAAGAGTATTCCACGCTGGTTTCAAAAGCAGCTACATTGCCTGTATTGACCTTGATCACCTCTCCCGGTGCCAGTTCCCTTTCCACGATCGTCCCATCCAGTTCCAAAAATGCCAGACCCTGGCCGGAATACTTCTGAAGGATAAAACCCTCACCACCGAAAAATCCCGCCTTTACACCGGTAACATATGCACTCACTGACACATTTTTTGTCGCACAGAGGAAAGCATTTTTCTGCGCAATGTATTCCTTTCCACTGCCTATCTCCAGCATCCTGATCTCTCCGGGAAAACTGGATGCCATGGTGATCTCTGCATTGTCATGCTGTGCCGCATAGGTTGCCAGAAAGAGGCTCTCTCCGGCAAACATCCTGCCAATACCGCCAAGCAGTCCGCCTTTCATATTGGTTTCCATGGAAAATCCTTCTGACATCCATATCATACCACCTGACTGGGTATAAATTTCTTCTCCCCTGTCAAGAGTCAAGGTTACTGCTGGCATAGGGGTTCCAAATATTCTGTAATGCATACTCTTCTCCTTTTACCTTCCTTCTTTTATTTTATTCCTTCCGGTGTCTTACGTGGGCAGCTTGCCTGACCATTCATACTGACAGTTACAGCATTTCCTCTATCCCGTACTTCTTTGCCATATTTCTCTTCCACATGCCGCCAGCTTCACATACTTCTATTTTTCTGCTATTCTGTAAGTAATGAAATGGTTATAAATGATTCTTTTTCTCAACAACTGATTATCATGATTTAAAAGGAGTTTTCAAATGTCATTTACTCAGGTTATTCTATTATATCATATAGAAAAAACAAAGGAAATGCAGATCCGCCAGCTCTGTAAGAGGCTTTTTATCACAGTAAAAACCGTGCAGCGAACCGATTATTCCCAGTCACTTGGCTATCTTGCCGGCATAGAAGGTTTTGCAAGAAAAAATGCAGTCTATCTTGGCAGGGAGCTTCCTGCTGAGATGCTTGTCTTCTCCGGCATGACCTCTGAGCAGATCGATCTGTTCCTTGCTGAGTACCGTAAAATGGGGATTTCTCCCATTGCCTGCAAAGCCGTTATCACACCCGTCAACATTTTCTGGGATGCAGGAAATCTTGCAGAAGAGCTGTTAAAGGAGCACCACCAGCTCCATAAAGATCCCGGTATCTGAAACAGACTGCATTCCCTTTCTGAGACACACTTCTTTATCCCCACACCATATCCGCGCTTTCAGTCGTTTCTTGAAAAGAAATGTCTGATATGGTATGATTTTCCCAGTACTAAATTTGAGGGGTGAAGTTTTTTGATCAGAATATGTTATGTAGTTGGTATCTCATTACCATTCGTTATTTATTATCTTATCCGCATCAGCTATGTAGAACAGCACGGAGATAAATACACAGAAACTGTCCGGTACCAGATTGCCCGCAATGCTATTTCCATCCTGAAATTCAATGGTATGATCCGGACCGATGTTTACGGTCTTGAAAATCTGCCAAAAGACGGCGGCTACGTTATGTACCCCAATCATCAGGGCAAATACGACGTGCTTGGTATTATTTTCGCCCACGAAAAACCCTGCACCATGATGATCGATGACAAACGGGCCGATCTGCCGCTGACCAAGGAATTTGTTTCTTTATTAAAGGGGAGCCGCCTTGACAAGACTGACATGAGAAAACAGGTGAACACCGTTCTTCAGGTCGCTTCCGAGGTTGCTTCCGGCAGAAGATATATCGTTTTCCCGGAAGGCGGCTATGACCACAACAGAAACGAAGTCCATGATTTCCTGCCCGGAGCCTTCAAATGTGCCATGAAGGCCAGACGCCCCATTGTCCCTGTCGTTCTCATTGATTCCTACAAGGTCTTCGGTGTCAACAGCTTAAAGCCGGTACGCACACAGGTTCACTTCCTGAAGCCCATGTACTATGAAGATTACAAGGATATGACCTCAAAGGAGATTTCTGATCTGACAAGAAACCAGATCATTTCTGTGATCCAGAAGGCTAGCTGATCTTCCTGCCAGCCAGACATACTTTCTACGGGGCATTACAGATGTATTTCATCCCTCATGCCCCGTTCTATAAACTCTTAAGATAAATGTTGCTCTATCCCATCCACCGCTTAAAATAAGTATCTGCTGCAAGCTTCAGATAATACTGCCCCTTCTCCATAGATTCCTGAATGGAAATCCCTCTGGCAATTTCCACTGCAATTACACAATTTCTACAAAGTTCCTCTGCCGGTACTTTACAGATACCACAGAAAGAAACGATCTCCCTGTTACCGGCATGCTTCCTGATACCACTCAAAACCTTTCCCATAAGGCTCTGTTCATCCAGACATCCTTCCCCGGTTACAACCAGATCACAGTCTTTCACAAGCGCATCAAACTGACACAGCTCCAGCATACCTTCAATGCCGCTGACCGTCTTTGCTCTTAGAAATGCCGTACATCCATATCCGGCACCTCCTGCAGCCCCCGCTCCTGCCTCCGGCGGCATTGCCTGACAGTCACGCTCTATCACTTCTGCCACGTGGATCAGACCAGCATCCAGGACTGCAACCTCTTCCTTCGTTGCTCCCTTCTGTGGTGCATAAATATAGGCAGCTCCCAGAGGTCCATACAAGGGATTAGTCACATCACTCATTACCGTAAATTCAGCCTCTCCGATCCGCTGATCCAGCCTCGAACATTCTATTTTCGATACCGCTGACAGCGTCCCTCCAGCCGGAACAAATGACCGTCCATCTCTATCAAAGAAAGTAATTCCAAGCGCTGCTGCCATCCCACATCCGCAGTCTGTTGTGGCACTGCCTCCAAGACAAAGGAAAAACTTCCGACAGCCTTCATCCAGTGCCGCTCTTATCAGTTCTCCAAAGCCAAAGGTACTGGCCTCCAGTGCACGAAATCCGGTCTGCTTTGTCAGTCCGCTGCTTTCTGCAATTTCAAGGACAGCCGTTCCATCAGGAAGAATCCCATAGGCTGCCTCAATCAGTTTTCCTTCCGGGGAATGTACTGTCACTGTCTTCCTGCTTCCGCCCTTTGCCCGGAGAATACAGTCCATGCTTCCTTCTCCGCCATCTGCAATGGGAAGTCTGACAACCTCACACTTCAAATGTTCTTCTATGGATCCTGCCAGAATATCGGTTACTTCCTGCGATGTCATACTTCCTTTAAAACTGTCTGGAATCACAATCACTTTCTGCATAATAAAGTCATCCTTTCCTGCTCATAACTTCATCATATCATTCTCCGGGGCATCAGGCTATGTTTTCTTCCCATATGCCCCACCTCAGTCATTTTTACGTTCATTTCACTGCCTTTTGGGGTATCTGCATGCACTTTTCCTACTGATGCCCCGCTCTGCGAAGTTTTCGGGGCACCACAGCATATTTTCCTTTCTGGTGCCCCTGACCCAAAACCTTCCTCTGATCTCAATGTTTCCGGGGCACCACAGCAGATTTTCCTTCCTGATACCCCTGAACTCCGAAAACACTCCCGGTGGTCCTGAACTCCGAAAACACATCTGGTGCCCCTGACCTCCGAAAACACACTTGGTGCCCCTGACCTCCGGAAATATCTTCCGATTCCGGCACCTCTGCGACGTGCGCCGCAAGGCGCATCAAAAAAGGTGGCTCTGCTAAAAGGCAGAGCCACCTTCACTTCCACACTCTTACTGCACGATCAGATTGGTATATCCCATCAGGCTTTCATCCACAGCCCTTGCTGCTTCCCTGCCCTCACGGATTGCCCATACTACAAGGGACTGGCCTCTGTGCATATCCCCGGCTGTAAAGACATTCTTCACGCTGGTTTCATAGGCACCTGCGCCGGTCTTCACATTGCTTCTCTCATTGATATCTACATGGAACGCATCTGTTACATATTTCTGGCTTCCAAGGAACCCTGCCGCGATCAGCACGATCTCTGCGGGAAGAGTCTGCTCGGAGCCCGGCACCTCGCTCATCTTCATCCGTCCGCTTGCAGGATCCTTCTCCCAGGAAAGCTTCACGATCTTGACTGCCTTAAGGCTGCCGTTTTTATCCTTCACAAATTCCTTCACCGTAGACTCATAGATCCGGGGATCATGACCAAATACAGCGATAGCTTCCTCCTGGCCATAATCTGTCTTGCAGATCTTTGGCCATTCCGGCCAGGGATTGCTGGCACTTCTGGTATCAGGAGCCTTTGGCATCATCTCGATCTGTGTTACGGACTTGCAGCCATGACGGATGCTGGTTCCCACACAGTCATTTCCGGTATCTCCACCGCCAATGATAACCACATTTTTGCCCTTGGTATCCACATATTTCCTGTCTTCAAAATCAGAATCCAGCAGGCTCTTCGTATTGGCCTTCAGGAAGTCTACTGCAAAGTAGATCCCCTTGGCATCCCTGCCCGGTACACTAATATCTCTCGGATTAGAAGCACCGCAGGCAAGTACGACTCTGTCATACTCCTTCAAGAGCTTTTCTGCCTTAATATCCTTACCGACATCCACACCGGTTTTAAACACGATGCCTTCTGCCTCCATGACCTTGATCTTACGGTCTACGATATGCTTCTCCAGCTTCATATTGGGGATTCCGTACATCAAAAGTCCACCAACCCTGTCAGAACGCTCATACACCGTTACGCTGTGGCCTCTTTTATTCAGCTGATCAGCAACAGCAAGTCCGGAAGGACCGCTTCCTACAACTGCTACCGTCTTTCCTGTCCGGACCTTGGGAGGCTTCGGATCGGCATAGCCCTTTTCATAGGCATTCTCAATAATCGCATATTCATTTTCCTTCGTGGCAACCGGATCCCCGATCAGATTGCAGGTGCAGGCTGCTTCACAGAGCGCCGGGCACACACGGGAGGTAAACTCCGGAAAGCTGTTCGTCTTTTTCAGACGGTTATAAGCCTGCTGCCAGTTTCCGGTATAAACTAGGTCATTCCATTCCGGTACCAGATTGTGCAGGGGGCAGCCGCTTGTCATTCCGCAGATATTCATTCCTGCCTGACAGAAGGGCACACCGCAGTCCATACATCTTGCTCCCTGAAGCTGCTGCTTTTCTCTCGGGAGGTGCTCATGGAACTCATTAAAATTCTTAATCCTGTCCTTAGGCTTTACGTCCTTTGATACTTCTCTTTTATAATCCATAAATCCTGTTGGTTTTCCCATCGTGACACCTCCTTATTTTGCTGCCCTGACTGCGTAGAATGCTTCGATCTGTGCCTGCTCTGCAGAAAGGCCCTTTTCCTCCATCTGTACGATGGTAGCCAGCATCTTTTCGTAGTCATGAGGGATGATCTTCTTGAACTTCGGCAGATAATCACTGAAATGATCCAGAATCATCTTACCCTTTTCGGAATTGGTCAGAGCCACATGCTCCTTGATCATATCCTTCAGTTCAATAACATCATATTTGGAAGTTACTTCATAGGAAGATACCATTTCCTTGTTCAGGCGGATATACAGGTCATTTTCCTCATCCAGTACATAAGCCACACCGCCGCTCATACCTGCAGCAAAGTTCTTTCCTGTAGAGCCAAGGACTACCACACGGCCTCCTGTCATATATTCACAGCCATGGTCACCCACGCCCTCTACAACAGCGATCGCACCGGAGTTTCTGACGCAGAAACGCTCACCAGCTACACCATTGATAAAGGCTTTTCCACTGGTTGCACCATACAGTGCCACATTTCCGATAATGATATTTTCATCTGCTTTGAACCGGCTTCCCTTCGGTGGATATACGATCAGCTTACCGCCGGATAAGCCCTTGCCAAAGTAGTCGTTGGAATCTCCCACAAGCTCAAGTGTCAGTCCCTTCGGGATAAAGGCACCAAAGCTCTGTCCGCCGGCACCGTTACACAATACACGGTAGGTATCCTCTGCCACCTGATCCCCAAGTCTTCTTGTGATCTCGGAACCAAGGATCGTACCAAAGGCTCTGTCCGTATTCTTGACATCTACCTCAATGCTTCTTCTTGCACCGGTTTCAATGGCCTTGTCAAGCTGCTTTAACAGTACCTTTTCGTCCATGGTATTTTCCAGCTTGAAATCGTAAACCTGCTTCGGATCAAAGGTAACCTTCTCCTTGCTGCCCACATAGGGATTCTCAAGGATCAGACTTAAATCTACCTGCTTCTGGCTCTTAGAAAGGTTATCCTTTACCTTCAGGAACTCGGTATGGCCGACCAGCTCATCCACAGTCCTTACACCAAGCTTTGCCATATATTCCCGCAGCTCCTCTGCGATAAAGTGCATGAAGTTGATCACATACTCCGGCTTTCCTCTGAAATTCTTACGAAGCTCCGGATTCTGGGTAGCCACACCCACAGGACATGTGTCCAGATTGCAGACTCTCATCATGACACATCCCATGGTTACCAGGGGTGCTGTTGCAAAGCCGAATTCCTCTGCACCAAGGATCGCTGCGATAGCTACGTCACGGCCGCTCATCAGCTTACCGTCTGTCTCGATCCTTACCTTATTACGAAGTCCGTTCATAATCAGCGTCTGGTGTGTCTCTGCAAGTCCAAGCTCCCAGGGAAGTCCTGCATTGTGAATGGAGTTCCTCGGTGCCGCACCGGTACCACCGTCATAACCGGAGATCAGGATAACCTGCGCACCGGCCTTCGCAACACCGGCTGCAACAGTACCAACACCAGCTTCAGAAACCAGCTTGACACTGATCCTTGCCTGCTTGTTGGCATTCTTCAGATCATAAATCAGCTCTGCCAGATCCTCGATAGAATAAATATCGTGATGAGGCGGCGGGGAGATCAGACCTACGCCGGGTGTTGAATGTCTGGTCTTTGCGATCCAGGGATAAACCTTGCCTGCCGGCAGGTGTCCGCCTTCACCGGGCTTTGCTCCCTGTGCCATTTTGATCTGGATCTCATTGGCGCTTACCAGATATCTGCTGGTTACACCGAAACGTCCGCTGGCTACCTGTTTGATGGCAGAGCATCTGTTCTTGCCATCAGACCCTGCAGAAAGTCTCTCCAGATCCTCACCACCTTCACCGGAATTGGAGCGTCCGTGAATGGTGTTCATTGCAATTGCCAGTGTCTCATGGGCTTCCTTGGAAATGGAACCATAGCTCATGGCTCCTGTCTTAAATCTGGTTACAATGGAATCCACACTTTCTACTTCCTCGATCGGGATTCCTTTTTCCGGATAATTGAAATCCATCAGGCCACGCAGGTTCTTTACTGAATCCTCATCATTGACAAGGGCTGTATACTGCTTGAACATCTGATAATCACCACGCTTTGTGGATTCCTGCAGCATATGGATCGTTGCCGGATTGTACAGATGCTCGTCACCACCACTTCTCATCTTGTGATGTCCCACACTGTTCAATGTCAGGTCATTTGCAAGTCCCAGCGGGTCAAAAGCCTGTGAATGCAGTGCATCCACTTCCTTTTCAATATCCTTTAAGGTAATACCACCCACACGGCATACCGTATGAGGGAAATATTTGTTAATAACATCCTTATCAATACCGATTGCTTCAAAGATCTGGGATCCTTCATAGGACTGGATCGTACTGATTCCCATTTTGGAAGCGATTTTGACAATGCCATGTAAAATAGCGTTGTTGTAATCATCAACGGCTGCATAATAATCCTTGTCAAGCATATGGCTGTCGATCAGCTCGCGGATGGATTCCTGTGCAAGATAAGGATTGATCGCACAGGCACCATAACCAAGCAGGGTAGCAAAATCATGCACATCCCTGGGTTCTCCTGACTCCAGGATCAGCGCTACACTGGTCTTTTTCTTGGTTACGACCAGATGTCTGTTCAAAGCTGATACGGCAAGCAGAGACGGGATTGCCACGTGATTTTCATCTACGCCCCTGTCAGACAGGATCATGATGTTCACACCGTCCCTGTAAGCTCTGTCCACCTCTACGAACAGTCTGTCAATAGCACGCTCAAGGCTCGTATTCTTATAATAGGTGATCGGAATCACTTCTGCCTTAAAGCCTTCCTGATTTATATCCTTGATCTTCATCAGATCGGTATTGGTCAGGATCGGATTGCTTACCTGCATCACGTGGCAGTTCTTCGGGGTTTCCTCCAGGATATTGCCGTCGGTTCCCACGTAAACAGTTGTTGAAGTAACCACTTCCTCACGGATCGCATCAATAGGCGGGTTGGTTACCTGCGCAAATTTCTGCTTGAAATAATGGAAAAGAGGATGATTGGTCTTGCTCAGGACCGGGATCGGGGTATCCACTCCCATGGCTGCAATAGCCTCGGCTCCGTTCTTTGCCATGGGAAGAATGCTCGTCTTTAACTCTTCGTAGGTATAACCGAAGGCCTTCTGCATCCGCTGTCTTTCTTCATACGCAAATTCCGGTACTCTTTCATTCGGAATCTTCAGATCCCGCAGATGGATCAGGTTGCTGTCCAGCCACTCACCATAAGGCTGTCTGGAAGCATAACCCTCTTTCAGTTCATTATCATCAATGACCTTGCCCTTTGTGACATCCACAAGCAGCATCTTGCCGGGACGAAGTCTTTCCTTTACAAGGATCTTTGAAGGGTCAATATCAAGTACCCCAACCTCAGAGGAAAGGATCAGCTGGTCATCGTCTGTGATCACATAACGGGAAGGACGAAGACCGTTTCTGTCAAGCACTGCTCCCATCACATCACCATCACAGAAAAGAATGGAAGCCGGACCATCCCACGGCTCCATCATGGTTGCGTAGTACTGATAGAAGTCCTTTTTGTGCTGGGACATGGTCTTGTTGTTTTCCCATGGCTCCGGGATCGTGATCATCACTGCATGGGGAAGATCCATGCCGCTCATGACAAGGAACTCCAGCGTATTATCCAGCATGGCTGAGTCAGAGCCTGCTGTATTGACTACCGGCAGTACCTTATGCAGCACGCTGTGCAGATGCTCGGATTCCATGTTTTCCTCACGGGCAAGCATCTTATCCGCATTACCCTGAATGGTATTGATCTCACCGTTATGCACGATAAATCGGTTCGGATGGGCTCTCTCCCAGCTTGGATTGGTATTGGTAGAGAAACGGGAATGTACCATGGCAATGGCAGATTCGAAATCCTTATCCTGCAGATCCGCAAAAAAAGTACGGAGCTGTCCAACCAGGAACATTCCTTTATATACGATCGTCCTGCTGGATAAGGAAACCACATAGGTATTATCTGAGGACTGTTCAAATACTCTTCTTACAATATAAAGCATGCGGTCAAAATCAAGCCCCTTTTCCACCTGTGCGGGCTTCTTTATAAATGCCTGCATGATATGGGGCATACACTCAACTGCCTTATGTCCGAGAACCTCCGGATGGGTAGGAACCTCTCTCCATCCAAGAAAAGTAAGTCCTTCCTTCTCTACGATGATCTCAAACATCTTCTTGGCCTGATTCTTCTGCAGCTCATCCTGAGGAAAGAAGAACATACCAACACCATATTCTCTGTCCTCTCCCAGTGTGATCCCAAGGCTCTTTGTCACTCTCTTAAAAAATTTATGGGGGATCTGCGTCAGAATACCAACACCGTCACCGGTCTTACCTTCTGCATCCTTTCCGGCACGATGCTCCAGATTCTCAACGATCTTCAATGCATTTTCAACGGTTTCTCTGCTCTTCACACCCTTAATGTTTACACAGGCACCGATACCGCAGTTATCATGCTCAAACTCCGGACGGTACAGAGGTGCATCTGGCACGGTCTTTTTCACATCAAACATTTTGTGGATCTCCTTCCCTTAGTAAATTACGACGTAATTTCCCATGACATAAAAAAGCCGCAAAAAGAGCTATGCTCGCTCCTTTGCGACTTTCATTGAAATCAATATACATCACTTTTTTCTATTTGTAAATAATGACTTTTCTTATCATTGTCAGATTATTTGTGAATTTATTTTCTGTGCTTATTTTGTCAGATTTATTTATTAGTTATATATTTATTTTCTCCCATTTCGCACAACTTAAGGTACCATACTCCCAATCCTGCTGCAAAAAACAACAAAGCAACTGCCAGTCCGATCGCTACTGCACTGTTTAAATCCCGAAGTCCATTCCTGTAAGTCACGGTAAATACCGTAACATTAGCCACCGCATGAAATATCACCGGGGCTGCAAAGCTCTCTGACCTTTCATAAACTATGGCAATGATCACCCCAAGCAGAAATCCATACAATGCCTGCACCGTATTTCCATGGTAAAGGCCAAAAAGCAGTGCAGAAAGCGGTACTGCCAGCTTCACAGAAAAACACCGTTTCATCCGGTTATAAATGATACCACGGAACACTGCCTCTTCTGCAATGGGTGAAATCACCCCATACAATACAAGCCCAATGGCAAAGGCCACCCCATACTGCGCCTCTTCTACTCTGGTATAGGCTGCTGAACTCTCTGTGATCCCCATCTGGAAAAACAGGATATTCACACCCATGGATACACACAGTGCGATCGCTGCCAGTACACCATAGGAGGTTACATTTCCCTTTTTCTTCCATACCGGAAGTGCTTCCTTCTTCAGCATGCCCCATATGGGGAGCATGCCAAGCAATATGGCAATGCCGCTGACCATGCCGTTTGCTGTCTGGCCATTCTGTATAAGCCATTCCCTTAAGACTCCATCATTTCCGGAAAGCATCAGCTCAAGTCCTCCCCAGAGAACGATCTGGGCGAGGTCATGCACCACATAATAAAGAAAAAGCGGCAGCAACAGATATACCGCTTTCTTCATGGATTTCCATTTTTTCAGTTCTTCTGCTGGCCATGCCAGTTCCATGGTCTGTAAAAATCCCATCTTCATCCCTTCACCTGTCCTGTCAGCAGGATCTCTTTCAGCTCTTCCACTGTTCCCGCAATGGCATCGGCTCCTTCTGCCTCCAGCTCTCCTTCTGCTGCAAAGCCATAGTGCACACCGACCCCGGTCAGCTTCCATGCCCTGGCTCCCTGGATGTCAAACTCCCGATCCCCGATCATGGCACAGCTCTCCCTGCGCTCTTCCTCAGACAATTCCAGGATACCAAGCTGTCGCAGTGCTTCCTCTACCACTTCCTCTTTCTTTTCCCTGCTGCCGTCAAGACCGCTTCCGACCACAACAGAAAAATATTTTTCAATGTCAAAGTGATCCAGCACCTTTTTCACAAATATCTCCGGCTTACTGGATGCTACGGCCAGATGACACCCTGACTCTGACAGAGCCTGCAGCATTTCCGGTACTCCTTCATACACCTGGTTTTCAAAAATACCGATCGGACGGAACCTCTCCCGGTAAAATTCCACTGCTCTTTTCGCCATATCCCGATCCATACCGTAATACTTCTGAAAGCTTGTATGAAGCGGCGGTCCGATAAAGCACTCCAGCTTCTTCAGATCAGGCTCCTCGATCCCACACTTTGCAAGGGCATACTGCACGCACTTTGTGATCCCTTCCCGGGAATCCGTCAGTGTGCCGTCAAGATCAAATAAACAATATTGGTACATGTTACGATTTCCTTCCCTACAGCTTCAGCTTCGCAAACAGATCCCCGAGGCTTGTTCCAAGACTCTCTCCCGAGCTGTACTGCTTCGCATCTGTATCCTCGATCTCTTCTGCCTGCGCATTTTCCTCTGCTGCCTTAATGCTTAAGGAAATCCTGCCGTCATTGGTGTTTAATACCTTGACCTTAACCTTATCGCCTGCCTTCAGAACCTCTGAAGGCTTCTTGATCCTTTTTTCACAAATCTGTGAAATATGAACCAGACCGCTCAGTCCATCCTGCAGTGCTACAAAGGCTCCATAGGGCTGCAGACTCTCTACCGTTCCATTCAGAATCGTTCCCGGTACGATCATGGCTACCTTGTGGTCATGTGCTTCCTTCTCCTGCTCTCTTAAAATTTCCTTTGCTGAAAGAACCAGCTTCTGCTTCTCCGGATCCACCGTGATCACGCGCACGTTAAGCTGCCTGCCCTGGAAAGGTGCCAGATCCTCCACATACTGCAGGGAAAGCTGGGACGCCGGGATAAATCCACGGATTCCTTCCACATAGGCAACCACACCGGCATTTACTACTTCACTGACCTTTACGGTCAGCTCTTTCTTTTCTTCCAGATACGTCTTCAGTACATCCCATGCGGTATCCTGCTGCGCTTCCTTTTTGGAAAGCAGTATATTGCCATGTCCGTCGTCCATACTGATGACCTCTGCTTCGATCTCATCCCCTACCGCAACATCTGTCATAAGGGAAAAGGAGGGATCATTACTCATATCCTCTGCCTTAATGATCCCCTGTGCGTAATACTTCAGATCTAAAGTCACTTCCTCTTCATTTACGTCAATGACCGTTCCTGAAATGAGATCTCCTTCACTAATCTTGCGGAAGCTGGCCTCCAGCTCCCTTTCATAATCCTTCATTGATTCTTCCATTAGTAATTCTCCGCCTTTACCTGAAAATAGCTCTGCGGATGTGCGCATACCGGACAAACCTCCGGAGCTTCCTTACCGATGCAGATATGTCCACAGTTGCGGCACTGCCAGATCGTATCACCATCTTTGGAAAATACAACGCCCTGCTCAATATTAGTGATCAGTCTGCGGTATCTTTCCTCATGCTCCTTCTCAATGGCAGCTACCCCTTCAAATAAAGCAGCAATCTGCTCAAAGCCTTCTTCTCTGGCTACTTTGGCAAACTCACTGTACATATCTGTCCACTCGTAGTTTTCGCCCTCTGCCGCATGTCCAAGGTTCTCCAGTGTAGAATCAATTCCACCGTTGATCAGCTTGTACCACATCTTGGCATGCTCTCTCTCGTTGGCTGCTGTCTCTTCAAAAATCGCTGCGATCTGCTGATAGCCGTCCTTCTTTGCCTTGGATGCAAAGTAGGTGTACTTGTTGGTAGCCATTGACTCTCCCGCAAAGGCCGCCTGTAAATTTGCTTCTGTTTTTGATCCTTTTAACTCCATAGTTTTCCTCCAACCTTATGAATTCTTGACAACTCTGTGATAATAAGCATACGTCATTTCCGGTCCTTTGTCAAAGCTTCCTGCACCTGTCACCTCTCCGAGAAAAATGGTATGCGTATCAGTCTCCATGGTATTGATCACACGGCAGGTCAGATAACCGCAGCTGTCACTGATCACTGGCAGGAAATCCTCCACCTTATAATCTACTCCATCAAATTTATCCACATCTCTCCCAGAACGGAACCCAAAGCCGCCGATCAGTGATGGAGCCGAATCCTCTGCAAGTACCGAAACTGCAAATACTCCCGTTTCCTTAATGCATTCCGTTGTGTAGTTCTGATGGTTCAGGCTTAATGCCACTGTTATCTTCGGTGATGAGGTGATCTGCATCACACTATTTGCTGTGCAGCCAGTAGGACGTCCATTATCCCAGGTGCTGATCACATATACCCCATATGATAGCTTCCTTAGTATAGATGTATCCATTCTTTTTCCTCCTTAATCTTTTTAATATCAGTAACTATTACTAATATTAGTGTAAGACAGATATTTCCATCTGTCAATGATATTTTCCCGCAAGGCTGATTTTTTATGCTATAATCCCTTATGATATACATTTGACAGTTCTGTCTGAGCTGTCTGAAGAAAGGTACAGACATTTATGAGTATTTTAAACGTAGAACATTTAACCCATGGCTTTGGTGACAGAGCCATTTTCCAGGATGTTTCCTTCCGTCTGCTGAAGGGTGAGCATATTGGCCTGATCGGAGCCAACGGCGAAGGGAAATCCACTTTTATGAATATTATTACAGGCAAGCTGATGCCGGATGAGGGCCAGGTAGAATGGGCGAAAAACGTACGTGTCGGTTATCTGGACCAGCACACTGTCCTTGAAAAGGGCATGACGATCCGTCAGGTGCTCTCCTCTGCCTTTGATTTTCTGTTTGACATGGAAAAACAGATGAATGACATCTGTGACAAAATGGGAACCGCATCTGAAGAAGAACTGGAACAGTACATGGAAGACCTTGGAACCATTCAGGATCTGCTTACCATGCACGATTTCTATATGATCGATGCCAAAGTTGAAGAAGTGGCAAGGGCTCTTGGCCTTCTGGAGCTTTCTCTTGACAGAGACGTCTCTGATTTAAGCGGCGGTCAGCGTACCAAGGTGCTTCTTGCCAAGCTCCTTCTGGAAAAACCGGATATCCTGCTTCTGGACGAGCCTACCAACTATCTGGACGCTGAGCATATCGCCTGGCTGAAACGGTATCTGAATGACTATGAGAACGCCTTTATCCTGATCTCCCATGACATTCCGTTTTTGAACAGTGTTGTCAATTTGATCTACCACATGGACAATCAGCAGCTCACCCGTTATGTAGGGGATTATGACAAGTTTCAGGAAGTCTATGCCATGAAAAAGGCACAGCTGGAAGCTGCCTATAATAAGCAGCAGAAGGAGATTGCGGACTTAAAGGATTTTGTAGCCAGGAATAAAGCCAGAGTTTCCACCAGAAATATGGCCATGTCCCGCCAGAAAAAGCTGGATAAGATGGATGTGATCGAGCTTGCGGCAGAAAAGCCAAAGCCGGAATTTCATTTTAAAGAAGCAAGAACCCCTGGCCGCTATATTTTCCAGACACAGGATCTTGTCATCGGCTATGAAGAACCTCTCTCCAAGCCCTTAAATCTGGAAATGGAAAGAGGTCAGAAAATTGTTCTTACCGGTGCCAACGGAATCGGTAAAACCACACTGTTAAAGAGTATTCTCGGTCTGATCCCACCGTTGTCCGGATCAGTCACTCAGGGTGATTACCTGAGTATCGGTTATTTCGAACAGGAAATGTCCGGTGATGGCAGTAATACCTGTATCGAAGAGATCTGGCAGGAATTCCCCGGCTACAGCCAGTATGAGGTACGTTCTGCCCTTGCCAAATGTGGTCTGACCACCAAGCATATTGAAAGCCTTGTTAAGGTATTAAGCGGCGGCGAGCAGGCAAAGGTACGTCTATGCAAGCTGATCAACCGGGAAACCAATGTCCTGCTTCTGGATGAGCCTACCAACCACCTTGACGTAGATGCCAAGGATGAACTGAAACGTGCCCTGACCGCCTATAAGGGCAGCATCCTCATGGTATGCCACGAACCGGAATTCTATGACGGACTGGCAACTGCTGTGTGGGACTGCACGCAGTTCACCACTCGACTCGTTTAGTCAATCCTTCACACACTATACTGAGAAAAATGCAACCGCTACTGCACCTGGACCGGCATGTGTACCAATGACACTTCCGATCATGGTTGTCTCCAGTGAGGAAATACCTTCTTCCCAGAGTGCCTTACTGTCTTCGATATACTTCTGAAGAAGGGTATCATCCAGTCCGGTGTAGCCAAGAAGAATCGGCTTTGTAAAATCAATTCCTCCTGTCTTTCTGATCTCACTGACAAGCAGGTTATTTCCCTGCTTGGAGCCTCTTGCCTTTCCAAGAACCACAATCTCCCCGTCCCTGATGCAGACAACCGGTTTAATGGAAAGCACACCGCCTGCAAACGCAGCCGCTGCTGAGATCCGTCCACCCTTTTTCAGATACTCCAGTGTATCCAGCATGGCGATCAGACAGATCTTTTCACGTTCTTTTTCCAGTCTTTCTGCGATCTCTCTGGCTCCCATCCCCTCGTCCACAAGGCGCAGCGCCAGCTTTGCCAGAATGGCAGTTCCGATCGCTACATTTCTGCTATCTACCACGTAAACACTGTCCTCATACTCCCTTGCAGCGATCATGGCGCTCTGCCATGTTCCTGACAGCTTGGAAGAAAGTGTGATAACAACAGCGCTCTCCCCTGCTGCCACGATCTTCTCAAACACATCCTCGAAATCTGCCGGTGATGCCTGGCTGGTCTTGGGAAGCACATCACTTTCGATCAGCTTCTGGTAAAATTCCTTCTTTTGGATCGTAACACCTTCAATATATTCCTCATCTCCAAAGCGGAGCGTTAAAGGGACGACTGTCAGTCTTTCTTTCACATCCTCTGTAATATCTGCTGTTGAATCTACAATAATATTTACTTTCTTATTCATGTTTTCACCTTTCTTCTGGGATCCCGTCCTTTGCAAGTATCCTGAGGTTTTCCACGATCCGGTCCAGTGCCTCATAAAAGATCTGTCTGTTTTCCTCTGTCAGATCCTTTCCGGCAATCTCCACAGCGATCCTGGCCCGCTCGCTCACATGTCTGGCGGCCTCCTGTCCTTCCTCTGTCAGCTTGAAGACACCTCCGTACAGCGTTTTTCCAACGCTCTCCTTTCGTACCAGTCCTTTCTTTTCCATCAGGGACATCATACGTGATACATCTGCCTTATCCTTGACACACAGTTCACACAGCCTGGGCGCTGTCAGTCCTTCTGGAAACCGGTACATGGTCAGAAGATAGATGGAATGGGTTCCCTTCAGTCCGTATTTTTCCATTTCATCCCCGGTCAGCTTGTGCCAGTACCGTGAGATTTCTGACATTCCTACTGAGAAACGCTCAAATCTGTCTTCCATGGTTACCTCCTGTTTCCTTCTATAACGCAAAAGTTGACAAATCAACTTCTGTCATTATAATTCCATGATGTTGATTTGTCAACTTTTATCCAATTATCCTTTTATTCTTCTGTTAACCGTTTCCTAGCGCTCTTTTGTCAGATGCCAGATATCTCTGTTGTATTCTGCAATGGTTCTGTCAGATGAGAAGAAGCCAGCCTTGGCGATGTTCACAAGCATCATCTTCTTCCACTTTGCTCTGTCTTCATAATCAGCGAACATTCTGTCCTTGGTTTCTATATAATCTTCCAGATCCAGTAATGTCATGAACCAGTCTTTGTTCAGAAGCTCATTGTAGAGCCTTGTCAGATTTTCCTTGTGGCCTGCTGCCAGTGCCTGCTTACCAACGATGAAATCAACAGCTTCTTTGATCACAGGGCTCTTCTCATAGTAGTCCTTGGAAACATAATCAGCCTTTTCATAGTGCCTTATAACGGTCTCAGAATCCTTACCAAAGATGTAAATATTGTCATCACCAACTAACTCGTGGATCTCTACGTTAGCACCGTCGGATGTGCCAAGGGTTACTGCACCATTCAGCATGAACTTCATATTTCCGGTACCGGATGCTTCCTTACTTGCCAGTGAGATCTGCTCAGAAATATCACAGGCGGGGATCAGCCTCTCTGCATAGCTTACATTGTAATTCTCTACCATAAGAACTGTCATGTAAGGACTTACATCAGGATCATTGTTTACGATATCCTGCAGTACAAGGATCAGGTGGATGATATCCTGCGCAATGATATAAGCAGGAGCTGCCTTTGCACCAAAGATAAAGGTCATCGGTCTTGCCGGCTTCTTGCCCTTCTTGATCTCCAGATATTTGTGGATAATGTACAGTGCATTCATCTGCTGACGCTTATACTCATGCAGTCTCTTGACCTGGATATCAAATACGGAATCGGGATTTAAGGTAACACCCTCATTTTCCTTCACATAAGCTGCCAGCTTCTTCTTCTGGTCGTATTTGATCTCGGCAATACGATCCAGAACTGCCGGTGTATCCTTGAATTCAAGCAGCTTCTCCAGCTTGTCTGCATCCTTTTTGAAGCCATCTCCGATCGTTTCTGCAAGAAATCCTGCAAGCTCTCTGTTACATGATAAAAGCCATCTTCTGAAGGTGATACCATTGGTCTTATTATTGAACTTCTCAGGGTAAATCTTATAAAAAGCATTCAGCTCTGTCTCTTCCAGGATCTGGGTATGGATTGCAGCAACACCATTGACAGAGAATCCATAATGGATATCAATGCGTGCCATATGAACACGACCGTCCTTGTCAATGATCTGTACCCTTTCATCCTTATACTTTGCTGCTACTCTCTTATCCAGCTCCTTGATGTAAGGAACGAGCTGGGGAACTACCTTCTCCAGATACTTAAGCGGCCACTTCTCCAGCGCTTCTGCCAGGATCGTATGATTAGTGTATGCACAGGTTTTTCTTACAACCTCGATCGCCTCATCAATTGTAAATGCCTTCTCCTCAACAAGGATACGGATCAATTCCGGAATGATCATGGTCGGATGCGTATCGTTGATCTGGATGACTGCATGATCATACATCTTACGGAGATCAAACTTCTTCTCCTTCATCTCAGCCAGGATCAGCTGGGCTGCATTACTTACCATAAAGTACTGCTGATAAATACGGAGCAGGTTTCCTGCCTCATCAGAATCATCCGGATAAAGGAACAGTGTCAGATTTTTCTCGATCGCTTCCTTATCAAACTGGATACCCTCCTTTACGAGGCTCTCATCCAGTGACTCGATATCAAACAGATGAAGCTTGTTTACACCGCTGTCATAGCCCGCTACATCAATATCATATAATCTGGAGGTTACTTTTTTCTTTCCAAAATAAACATCATAAGTAATATCTGTCTTAGTCAGCCAGGAATTCTCCTCGATCCAGGCATTTTTCTCTGCTGTCTGCAGCTTATCCTTAAATACCTGCTTAAACAGACCAAAATGATAATTAAGTCCGATTCCTTCTCCGGGAAGACCAAGAGTTGCAATAGAATCCAGGAAGCATGCCGCCAGTCTTCCAAGACCACCGTTTCCAAGAGACGGTTCCGGCTCCACTTCCTCGATCACGGACAGCTTCTTGCCATACTTTTCAAGAATATCGCTCATCTTATCATAAACGCCGAGATTGATCAGATTGTTGGAAAGTAATTTGCCGATCAGAAATTCTGCGGAAATGTAATATACTTTCTTTTCCCCTTCATTGCAATCAGATACTGCCATCAGTCTCTTTGTCAGAATTAATACCGCATAATAGGTTTCCTGATCTGTCAGAGCAGACAGTTCCTTGCCATACATCTCTTTTGCGATTTCCATTAACTGTTCTTCCAGATTCAGAACCAGAATATCCTTCTGTAAATTCGTTTGTGCTGCCATAACACCCTCCTGTTTATCTCATATAATTTTCTTGTTATTTTCTCATCAGCTGTTGCCTTGAAATACCCTGTTTTACTACGTTTCCCCCTGCTGATTGAGGTCAGTATATCATAGGAAAACGTTTTCCGCAAGTATTTCTTCAAATTCTATGCAATAATATCCTCATATTTCATCCTTACAAGGCTGTGCTTCATCACGATATTCCTGCCATAGCCACCATTCATAAGCTCCTGCAGCTCCTCCATTGCACTCTCAGATATACTGGCAAAATCCTGTCTTACCGTATTCATCTGCTTACCGACATAACCCATCAGGATGATCCCGTCAAAGCCGCATACGGGACGGAAAATGTCCATCTGGATCAATGCTTTCATGGCACCGATCGCCATCAGATCCGAAGCACATACAACTATATCCTTATTTTTCGCATACTTCAGCGTGATATTCCTTGCCTGAAGCTCCGAAAACTCTCCATTCCTTACCAGCATGGTCAGATTCTTTTCTTTTACAAGATCCTCCATGCCCCTGATCCTCTCATCCGTCACATAGCCATTCCGCTTCCCGGCAATATACAGGATCCTCTTACAGTTATTCTCCATGACAGTCTTGGCCGCCACCTCATACTGCGCCCTTCTGTGATCTACCCCGATACAGCTTGTACTGACATTGACAAAAGGCGCATCGATCACCACACATTTGAACTTGCCGGTCGAGATCAGACGGTGAAGCACCTTATCCTCTTTACTCATTCCATAAATAATGATCCCGGTGATACTCTGGGACTGCAGATATCTTGCCACCTCATCTGCCGTTTTATTCTGGAACATGAAGAAAAACAGTGTGATCACATCCAGGTTCAGCTCCATAGCCTTATTCAGGGCGCCTGAAATATACTGCATATCAATCTCATCGATCGCATTTGTCTTCATATTGCTGTTGATCAGAAGTGCCACTCTTCCCGCCTGCTTGGAGGAAAGCGCCGCTGCTACGGAATTGGGCACAAAGTTCAGTTCTTCCACCGCCTTATTTACCCGCTGCCTTGTCTCTTCACTGACATTGGGATACCCATTCAGCACCTTTGATACGGTAGAAATCGCAACCCCGGCGCACTTTGCCACATCCTTAATTGATACCATAAATCCCTCTCAATCTTGAAAAATACCCTGTAACAATTAATCTTTTTTCCTTTTAAAAAGGGGCTGTCATCAGCCCCTTTTTATTACAGTGATTCTACAATCTTATTGATTGCCTTTACTACCTCTTCCTTATCAAAAGGCTTGGTGATAAACTCATCAGCACCATACTTGACAGCCTGGATCATCTTCTCTTTCTGACCCGCTGCTGTAATCATGATCACTCTTGCTTTTTCATTTTCATGTTTAATAAGCTGCAGTGCCTGGATACCATCTGTTACTGGCATAGTAATATCCATGGTCACAATATCCGGATGTAACTCCTTGTATTTCAGATACCCGTCATCTCCATTTACAGCCTCGGCTATGACCTCATGACCGTTCTCTTCAAGCAAACCCTTTAGTATTTTCCTGGATGTTCTGGAATCATCCACAACGAGTATTTTAGCCATCTTCCTTTTCCTCCTACTTCATTTCAATCTCATCACCGATGGCGATCATAAGATCGACACAGTCATTTTTAATATGAATTGGCAGGACAAGCATTTTTCTGCTTTCAAAGCCCTGAATTCCGGTCTTGAAGGAAGGGGGCATCAGTTCCAGAGAACTTCCGTCCTTACACTCGGAAACATACAATCCATTAATACAGTTCAATAATTCACCGATCGCATCCAGTGCATCCTCATCCACCGATGTGAACTCTTCCTGCCCAAATACAGAAGCAGTAAACTGAAGTGCATTGCCCTTACCACCTAGCGCACTGACAAATCCCTTCTCACCCTCAACCTTCTGCAGGGCACCGTTTTCATCCTCTGTCTTCTGCATGATATAGGCTTTGTCTGGATATAGTCCAGTATCTACCAGTCTCATCAGGGTACGGACTGCCGTCCCTGCAATTCCATAATACGCTTCACTGTCTACAGGAAGAAAAAGTGGAAGAATACTGTCTACATCATCACTCTTCAGGGCATCCATATCAGATGCCGTAAAATTGTTTTCGCACCGATAATCCAAAAGAATCTGTTCCAGCTGCTCAATCGTCATAAGCTGTTGATTTTCCATTGCCTGTGCAAAGGCAAGATAAGCATTTCCCTGCTTCTTCAGGAGGCTGTTGACCTGTCCTTCTGTCAGATAACCTTTTTCTACAGCAATATCGCCGAAGCGCCTGTCCATCACAGCCTGAAGCTGATTTACTCTGTCAGCCTCCTCCTGTGTCATCAGTCCTTCTGCTACTGCGATCAGTCCGAGCTTTACTCTTACTTTCTGCTGCTCATTCAGGATATCTCTGAACTGTTCTCCGGTAAGAAGTCCTTTCTCCATCAGATAATTCCCCACAATACTTGATACCACAGCGTAACCTCCTCATTTTCCCTCATTCGTATATTCTGCTCTTGCAGTGGCACTTGCTTTCTTATCTTTATCCTTCTGTTCTACAAAATTATAACAGAATCCTTCTGTTAAAACAATGGTAAAAGAAAATGGAAAAGAAAAAAGGATCCCTTGTAAAAAGGATCCCCTGTAAAAATTATATATGAAGTCTCACGCTCTTCTTCCCGGACAGCTCTCTCGTACGTTCATCCGGCTGTCCAAATCCTATATAAATATCTGCCCCCAGACCTGTATGCACTGACCTGCCCTCTTCATCTACAACTGTAAATGATTTTGCCGGAATTTCCAGCGTCGCAGTCTTTTCTTCTCCTGGTGCAAATGCCACACGCTTAAACACAGCAAGCTTTGGATTAGGCACTTCATTGGCATCCTCTACCTGCACATAAGCCTGCAGTATATCCTCTGTGGGGACAGCTCCATAATTTACGGCCCTTACTTCAACATATACACTCTGTTCTTTTGTCTGTGCATAATCCACATCACTTATCAGCCTTACCTCCACAATCTGTGTATCTGCATAATTCAGGCCATATCCAAACGGATAAAGTGGTGCTTTTTCCACAAAGCGGTACGTCCGGTTTTTCATGGAATAATCGTCAAAGTCAGGCATTCCCTGTAAATTGCGGTAAATAGTGATTGGCAATTTCCCGGAAGGGGATATCTCCCCAAACAGGATATCTGCAACGGCTTTTCCACCGCGTGCTCCCGGATACCACGTCTGAAGAACTGCGTTCGCCTTATCATCTGCCAGATTCAGATCCATGGCACTTCCTGCCATCATGCATACGATAAACGGAACCTCCATTTCCGCAATGATTTCCAGAAGTCTCTGCTGGGAAGGCGGCAGCATCAGATTCTGCTTATCCCCGGATGCATATTCATTACCGGTATCTCCTTCTTCTCCCTCAAGGCTTTCATCCAGTCCAAGACACAGGATAACAAGATCTGAATGCTCTGCAACTGTCATTGCCTCTGAGATACGGTCATCCTCTCTTGCCAGTTTTTCTACCTGATCTAAAAACAGATGACACCCTTCAGAATAAAGTACCCTGACATCATCTCCCACATAGTCCTGAATGCCTTCCAGCACGGTAACATATCTTGAAGCCGTACCATGATAATTGCCTATCAGAGCGGCTCTGGAATTGGCATTTGGACCAATCACTCCGATTGTTTTCAGTTTTTCCTTCTGTAAGGGCAGGATACCATCATTTTTCAGCAATACGACACTCTTATGTGCTGCCTCTACTGAAAGATCGATATGCTCCCTGCATTCAACAACCTCATACGGAATATGATCATATTCCGTCTCATCAAACATTCCAAGCAGAAATCTGGTTGTAAATAAGCGGACAGCCGCTCTCTGCAATAACTCTTTGGAAATCAGTCCCTCTTCATAGGCATTCAGGATTTTCTGGTAGGTGCAGCCACAATTGACATCACATCCCATCTCCAGTGCCAGCCTGACGCTTTCTTCCGGCCGGCTCGTCACCTTATGATGCTCATGAAAATCACGGATAGCCCAGCAGTCTGAAACATAATGTCCTTCAAATCCCCACTGTTTTCTCAGGACTTCTCCCATCAGATAACTATGTGCACAGCAGGGCTCTCCATTGGTCCTGTTGTACGCACCCATCACAGCCTCAACCTTACCTTCTTTGACACAGGCCTCGAACTGTGGAAGATAAGTCTCCCAGAGCTCCTTCATGGTGACCCTGGCGTCAAAAAAGTGGCGTTTATCCTCAGGTCCGGAATGTACAGCAAAATGCTTGGCACATGCTGCTGTGCGCATATATTCACCCTCTCCCTGCAGACCCCTGATAAATGCAACACCCAGTCTGGCAATCAGGACCGGATCTTCCCCATAGGTCTCATGTCCTCGTCCCCAGCGGGGATCACGGAAAAGATTGACATTGGGTGACCAGAGTGTGATTCCCTTATAAATATCCCGGTCTTCATGTTTTTCATTTTCATTGTATTTGGCTCTTGCCTCTGTAGAAATGGCAGTTCCGATCCGCTCCAGCAGCTCTTCATCAAAGGTTGCTCCAAGACCAATTGCCTGTGGAAAAACGGTAGCTGTGCCTGCTCTTGCAACACCGTGCAGGCCTTCATTCCACCAGTTGTATTCAGGAATATCCAGATGTGGAATTTCATCTGCATCAAAGCGCAGCTGTGATGCCAACTCCTCTACACTCATCTGCTCCACCAATTCAGTTGCCCGTCTGACTGCTTCCTGTCTGTTCATACCTTCCTCCATAAACTATTTTATCTGTTTATAACGATTATTTTACTATACCTGTGTTGTTATTTTCTAACTTTATATAACTTGTAAAAAAATATATTTTCTGATTTGATTATATTGGTTTCAGGCACGGTTAAACTATACATATATTGCCTGAAGATATACATATTTTGCTTTTTTGATATCTGTCTGATGTTCCGGATCCTAAATATCTGGATACCTACAAAGCTTTTGCATATTACAGAAAAATTGATTATAATATAGTTATTCTCAAATAATAGAAAAAAGGATGGATTCTATGCGATATAATATTGATCTTAACGAAACAAATTATGTGCAGCCTGTCCGTGGATTTGTCGAAAGAAAAATGCAGGGCAAAAATACCGAACTGGTTGACTTTGTACCGGAATCCCATATACGAATCTGGTACAATGTACAGATGGAAGGATATCCGTCACATCATCATTCTGCAGTTGAAATAATCATCTGCATGCAGTCGGACTATGTTGTCATCGTCAACAATGAGCACTATACGCTACACCCTGGAGATATTCTGATCATTCCGCCACATGCCATTCATAAGCTTATCTGTACGGCTCCGGGTATACGTTTTATCTTTCAGGTCAATTTAGATCCCTATACATCATTTCAGGATTACAAGACCATGCAGCCGATATTTCTAAAAGCACATCTTATCTCGCCTGATACATCCCGCCATTACGAGCTTCTGTACAATAATTTTGCCAAAATGATCGAAATTTATTTCAAAAATGATATTTTCTGGGAAACAGATATTTTTTCACTGTTTTTCAAGAATATTTCCATTTGTGCCAAGGAATACTTTGGGTCAAAAAATACATCCAGTGCCTCAATTTCCACGGATGTACAAAAAGAACATTATGACAAATTTTCCAAGCTGCTCATTTATATTGATGAGCACTACGCAGATGACCTCAATTTGGAGGATACCGCAGCCATAATCGGATTCTCAAAATTCCATTTTTCAAGATTATTCAAGCAATATACGAACACCACTTTTTATGACTACCTGTGCAAAAAAAGAATTACCCGGGCGCAGGAAATGTTAGCTGAAAATATTCCGGTCACCTCCGTTGCTTATGAAACCGGTTTTAACACCCCTTCTGCTTTTTGCAGATGTTTCAAAAAGCACACCGGATATTCACCCTCTGAATTCCGGAGTAAAAGCGAGCAAACCAAAAAAGAAGCGGACTTTCATTAAAAGTCCACTTCTTTTTTGGTATAAATATCACCCTTTGACACCACCAAGTGCAACACCTGCAATAATATATTTGGATAAAAGCAGATATACAGCAATCAGGGGCAGTACTGTCAGGGAAAGACCTAAATATACAGAACCATATTCCGTCTTGTAAATATCTCCTCTTAACAGGCTGACCATGATCGGCATAGTATATTTTTTCTGATCCGTCAGAAGAACCAACGGTGTAAACAGACTGTTCCAGCTTGATACAAAGGAAAAAATAGCCTGTGTTGCAATTGCCGGTTTCATAATCGGCAGCACAATACGGTTAAAAATCATAAATTCCTTTGCACCATCAATACGCGCTGATTGTACAATTTCCATTGACAGTGTCGGCTGCAGATACTGTCTCATGAAAAAGACCATTGTAGGAGATGCGATTGCCGGTAATATCAGCATTGACAGATGATTTGTCATTCCAATCTTATATACCATCTGATAAAACCCAATTGTAGTAACCTGTGCCGGTATCATCATGACACACATGATAAAGCTGAAAAACGGCTGCCGAAGCTTCCAGTCATAAGCTACCAGTGCATAGGCGGTCAGTGATGAGAAATATACAGCCAGCGCAGTGGAGCCAATGGAAATAATTAATGAGTTTCTAAATCCCACTGCCGGATTAAAGCTCTTTCCCAAAAGGATTTTCAGATTATTTAGCATATATCCGGAAGGCAGAAATGAAATCGCATGCTGCTGAATTTCCGTTGTGGATCGTGTTGAATTAATAAACATAACATAAAACGGCATAATACTGATGATCGCCAAAAGAATACATACAACATAAATAACAACTTTCAGCTTCCGATTTTCCTTATTTTTCAGCATCTGCATCCACCCCCTTGCCTGTTCCGGCGTCTGCCTGCGCTTTTTCTATCCGGGCCAGTTCTTTTTGTCTACGTTTGAACTTCTTCTCCATCTGCCTGTTCTGTCTGCGCAGCTCTGCCTCCTCCTTATCATCCAGAATCATAAACAGAATACCGGACAGAATGGCAATGATAACGAGCATGATCATACTTGCCGCTGCTGCCCTGTTATACATATAGCTTCCACTGAATGCCTGATTATAAATAAACACATTGGTAGTCAATGTTGCATTATCCGGTCCGCCAAGTAAAAACAGCTTCGGGATATCAAACATATTCAGTCCGCCAATCAAACTTGTAACAAGTGTAAACAGCAGGATTGTCTTAATATTTGGAAGTGTGACATACAAAAAGGTCTGTGTACGGTTAGCCCCATCCACTTCTGCAGACTCAAAGATTTCAGGACTGATACCAAGTACTCCGGAAATCAGGGTAATCATAGTATACCCATACCACATCCATGTCTGGATAAAGATGACAATGCCTCTTGCTACCGTCTTATTAATAAGCAGATTAACCGGTTTATCAACGATTTTGAGTGACACCAGAATATCATTTACCGGTCCCATCGGATAACCAAATAAGGCATTAAATAAGATTGCAATAGTTGCTGCTGTAATAATGTTTGGCATGTAAAAAATAACTTTAAAAAATCCCTGGCCAACAATTTTGCTTCGCTTATCTGTAAACCATGCTGTCAGCAAAAGTGCCAGCAGGATCTGCGGGATAAAGTTTAATACCCACATCACCACGGTATTGGATAATGCCTGCTTAAACGATGGATTTGCCAAAACTGTTTTGAAATTCCGGAACGGATCATCTTTCAGGAAATGGAAGCTGGTCATACCAAGACCTTTTAAATCCGTAAATCCAATAATAACGGTATATACAATGGGATATAAAGTAAATAACAGGAATGCCACAGCAAAAGGGATACTAAAATAATATCCATATCTTGCATAGCTCAGCTTTTTGTTTTTCACTTTTCTCACCTTTCCTTCCTGCTCATTTTTGTTTTAATGGTATTATTTCTATACTGATATAAGAAAAGCAGGGCGAACAGGAAAGTGTCCGCCCTGCTTGTTTTTGCTGGTATATGCAGTTTAAAGAAATTACTGCATTAATTGCTTACTCAACAATTACATCCAGGTTATCAGCTACCTGCTGTTTGAAGTCAGCAATTGCCTGATCACGTGATTTCTCACCTGCTGTATACTGACGAACCTGGTCTCTCCAGTATGTGTTAATTGTTTCATCATACTGTGTCAGGTTTGTTCCTTTTGCATATGCATTTGCAGGAACAAATGCATCAAACATATTCTGTCCACCCAGGAAATCCAGTTCACCATTTGATTTGGACATTACTACACCGGATGCTACAGAGTCTTTTGTGCCGCCTTCTCCGTTCAGTGTACCATTAGCCCATTTATACTGAAGACTATCTTCAGATGTGTCCAGTGTGATCCATTTGATGATCTCACCTACCGCATCAGCTTTTTCTGTATTCTTATTAGCAAGTATCCAGGTACCACCCCAGAAGAAACCAATCGGAGGTGTGCAGACAGCCCAGTCACCATATGTACCTTCACCAACTTTTTCTCCGCCACAGTTGGGTGCTAATGTATAATTGATCAGCCATGCCGGTCCGAAGAAGCCAAAGATAGGCTGTTCGCCTTCTCCCTTCATATCAGCAAACCATGCATCCTGCCAGTCCTGTGTATCGTTGTGGTAGCCATTATCTTTTAATTCCTTGGAAAGATCCAGGAACTCTTCTCTCTTAGGATCAATATTTAATTTGCCGTCTACAATCCATCCCTGATCTGAACTGTTTTCCACTGCATGCCAGATATCTCCATCACCGGATACAATACCATACCCCTTAGCTTTCAGTTCTGCGGCTGCATCAAAGAATTTGTCCCATCCAGGACCAACCTTATCCTGGATAACAGCCGGATCATCCGTTCCCCATACATCCTTTGCGATAGAACGGCGGTAAATAAATGCACCACCTGTTGCCTGATATCCCAGACCAACAACCTTTCCATCAGGGTTTGTTCCGATGTCTACTGTGTACTGTGCAATATCTGCATCCTTAATGGCCTGATCCACATCAATGCCAAGATCTTCATAAGGAGCTGCATACTGTGCTGCATCACCCTGTGTATATTTTAATACGAATGCAGCTTCTGCACAGTAAATATCCGGAGCATCAGAGCCACCTGATGCAAGTGCCTGGTCAAGTGCTGGCTGATATGCACCATCTGTAGTAGCAATAATTGTTGTATTGATTTCATAGCCAAAATCCGGATGTGCTTCTATATACTTTTCAATCATGCCGGGAACCTCATCTGTAAATGCCCATACATTGATCACTTTATCCGCATCCGCATCACTCTTTTTTCCGGTGTCTTCTGCAGCTGCTGTGGCAGTGCTGTCGGATGAAGCACTATCGGTAGAATCTGCAGAACCAGTAGAAGCGTTAGATCCACAGCCAACCAAAAGACTTGAGATCATACAAGCACATAAAATACTAGCAATTAACTTTTTCATGTTCATACCTCTCCTTCTCTTTTACATAATTGATTTGTAACTATCTGTTCTTCCAAACTTCGGCCTCGTTGAAGATTAACATAATTTCATTATACAATTTCACTCTGCATATACTTTTCATTTTTTGCTTTTCATTTGTCAATTATTGCTAATATTCCATTTTTTTATTTTGTTCTTTTGTTAATCATGTATAATGACAATAACTTGTTATTGCCACATTTACCATATGCAGATCCGGCCTGCGCCTTTTTATATCAGCTTAATGTGCCCGCACGCCACATCCTGCATTTATCATGATTCATTTAGATGAAAGAAAGGACACGCTGTCATGAATAAATTTTTCTGCCCTGAAAATCCGGTAATACGCTTTTTATCCTGTTTTTGTGATCTGATGTTTACCAATGCCCTGTTTATTATCAGCAGTATTCCGATTGTGACCATCGGTGCCTCCATCACGGCAATGTACCATGTGATGTTTCAATTGCAGGATGGAACCGAATCCTACATATACAAAATGTTTTTTAAATCCTTTAAACGCAATTTCAGACAGTCTACCTGTATCTGGATTCCCTTTCTTCTGCTCACGGCTTTTTTTACCGGTGATCTTTACATAATATATCATGTAATTGATCCATCCTATTCCTGGATACAGTTTCCAGTCTGGTTTCTGCTGATCATGGTATTCTGCATCCAGGTATATGCATTCCCTCAAATTGCCAGATTTGATACCGGATTGCACCGTCTGCTCTGCAATTCTGCACTGTTAGCAGTAGGTAATTTCCCGACCACGGTTTTCTTTATCGTTGTTCCAATTGGCATCCTGCATTTTTCAGCCCAAAGCGGTAAACGGCTTGTAGTAACCGGCAGTCTTCTTTTATTTTTTGGTTTTGCAGCATTTGCCTATATTTATACCTTGTTTTTTAACCGTATTTTTGACCGTTGCATAACAAAAGGTGCAGACAATACCTAGTCTGCACCTTTTGGTGTATATGTTTCATAGAAATCCCTTATAAATCATGCGGAATATGGGACTTGAACCCATACGCCTCTCGGCACAAGAACCTAAATCTTGCATGTCTGCCAATTCCATCAATTCCGCCTAGAAATGCCTATTCAGTATACCATATCCAGGCATCTCTGTTCAATCCTTTTTTTCATAAGCTTATGATCTGAAAAGCACCTGCCGCCTTTTCCTGCGTTATCCTGCAAAAGACACAGCACAGTATGCCACATAAATGGCAAGCAGCAGGATGCCCTGGATCCTGGAGGATTTCTTCCTGATCAGGATCGGTATAAGGAGCACTGCCATGACGCAAAAGGCAAGCGGCATGTCTACCCGGATCGTGGACTGCTCTACGGGGATCCCCGCAATTGCTGCAGGAATTCCGATCACAAGAAGCATGTTCAGGATATTGGCTCCAATGATATTGCCAAGTCCCACATTTCCATATCCCTTTATGATAGAAACCACAGAAGTTACAAACTCCGGCAGGGATGTTCCAAGTGCGATGAAGGTAACAGCTATCACTCTCTCAGGAACACCAAGTGCCTCTGCGATCAGAATTCCATTGTCAACAAGAAGATTGGCTCCCACATACAGAAGCCCGGCACATACTACCAGGATCAGAAGCTGCTTCCAGACAACAACATTTTCTTCTGCTGCTCCTTCTTCTGCCCCCTCCCCTTCTGCTCCGGCTCTTCTGATATTCAGGTAAGCATATACTGCAAACAAAAGCAGCAGTACGATTCCGGCCGGTCTGTTGAACTGCTCTGTCAGATATGCGTAAATATTCATCGCAAGCAGCACGGCAAAGAAAAAGATACTCCGCCATCTGATCGAGGCTGCCCCGATCTTCTTTGATGGACGGATCGTCTGGGTAAGTCCTGCGATCAGTGATGTATTACAGATAATGGATCCAAAAGCATTTCCTGTTGCAATTGCTGCGGAGCCATCAAAGGCCGCTGTTGTAGACACCAGCACCTCCGGCAGCGTTGTTCCGATGCTCACGATGGTTGCCCCGACTACGATCTGAGGGATCCCCATCTTCTTTGCAATGGCAACTGCCGCATCCACCAGTCTGTCTCCGCCAAGGCAGATCAGTATAAGTCCTACAATAAATAAAATGATAGTCTTAATCATCTTCTTTTCCTTCCTTTGTAATATGTTCATCTCCAATATGATCGATAATATTCCTGTTGATCCTGAGCAGGAAGAATATGGTAAGCAGAAGTGATACCACCTCTGCGATGGGGAATGCCCACCATACAGCATTAATATTCCCTGTCCTCGACAGAAGATACGCTACCGGCAGCAGCACGATCAGCTGTCTTGCAATAGAAACGATCATGCTGTATACACCATTTCCAAGTGCCTGGAATACTGATCCAGTAACAATACAGAATCCTGCGAAAGCAAAGCTTAAGCTGATTGTACGAAGTGCTGGTACCCCAATAGCAAGCATAGTCTCTGAAGCATCAAACATCATAAAAAGCTGGCTTGGGAAAATCTGGAATACCACAATTCCCACGGCCATGATCGCTACGGCATACATAATACTGAGCTTCATGGTCTTTGTCAGCCTGTCCTTCTTACCGGCACCATAATTATAGGCTATGATCGGTACCATGCCATTGTTAAGTCCGAACACCGGCATGAAAATAAAGCTCTGTAGTTTAAAGTATACCCCAAATACCGCAGCAGCAGTAGAGGAAAATACCATCAGGATC
Source organism: Suilimivivens aceti (assembly GCF_025567405.1). Classification (NCBI taxonomy): domain Bacteria; kingdom Bacillati; phylum Bacillota; class Clostridia; order Lachnospirales; family Lachnospiraceae; genus Suilimivivens; species Suilimivivens aceti. The sequence continues at coordinate 164,369 of NZ_JAOQKJ010000008.1, forward strand.
CGATTCATTCCATAAGTCATGACCGATCCGATCGCCTGCATGATAATAGAAGGAATTCCTACCGCATAAATCGTTCCGATAATTTTGACATCGGGTTTAAATGCACGGAAATCCAGATGGATCTCCTTATTCTTCTTCTGATTAATGATAAAAGCCAGAACTGCAGCCACGATCTGTCCAATTACCGTAGCTACAGCTGCACCGGTTACGCCCATTGCAGGCAGTCCGAAATACCCGAAAATCAGGATCGGATCCAGAATGATATTAATGATCGCACCGGTTCCCTGGGTGAACATGGTAAATATTGTTTTCCCCGTTGACTGCAGCAGTCTTTCAAAAATAAACTGTGCATACATACCCAAAGAAAAGCAGCATACCACTGTCAGATATTCATATCCATAAGCAAAGATCTCCTGATCTGTCGTCTGTCCCGCATAAAAGGGTTTCACCACTGTCAGTCCTACAATAAGAAAAAGCAGATAGCTGAGTGCTGCAAGAAATACCCCATTCTCCGCTACCTTATTTGCTCTCTCTGTATTCTTCTCTCCAAGAGACTTGGAAAGAAGCGCATTAACACCAACACCGGTTCCTGTTCCTACTGCGATCATCAGCGACTGGATCGGGAATGCCAGTGACACTGCTGTCAGCGCGTTTTCATTGATCCTTGATACAAAAATACTGTCTACTACATTATAAAGAGCCTGTACCAGCATAGATATCATCATCGGCAGGGACATCTCGATCAGCAGCCTGTTGACCGGCATGACACCCATTTTATTTTCTTCTGATTTCAAATTTTCTTCCATAACCTCGTTCCTTTCTGTCAATGTATACTATTATATATAGTGATCCTCCGATTTCGCAATACCTCTCTCCAAAATTTCTGCAAAAAAATGAAAGAAATTTGTTGACAGACCTTTATCTATCGAATATAATATATCTTGCGTTGTGTGAGGCGCAAGGGTAAGACCAGCGGGGTGTGGCTCAGCTTGGCTAGAGCACCTGGTTTGGGACCAGGGGGTCGCAGGTTCGAATCCTGTCACCCCGATTTCACAACGTAACTCTGTTCTGCGGGTGTAGTTCAATGGTAGAACACCAGCCTTCCAAGCTGGATACGTGGGTTCGATTCCCATCACCCGCTTATGTGTTGATTTTCACACATATGTGTTCGTAGCTCAGCTGGATAGAGCAACGGCCTTCTAAGCCGTGGGTCGGGGGTTCGAATCCCTTCGAGCACGTTTGAGATTTTATCTCAGTGATTTTATGGTGGGTATGGCGCAGTTGGCTAGCGCGCCAGATTGTGGCTCTGGAGGCCGAGGGTTCGAGTCCCTCTATCCACCCTATCCCGGGGTTGTCCCAGGGGACAAGCTTGGTGGACATTGGGCTATCGCCAAGCGGTAAGGCACAGGACTTTGACTCCTGCATTCGCTGGTTCGAATCCAGCTAGCCCAGCTTTTATTTTATATATGGGCTACTAGCTCAGGTGGTAGAGCACTTGACTTTTAATCAAGTTGTCCCGGGTTCGAGTCCCGGGTGGCTCATTAAAAAGGATCCAATGGATCCTTTTTATTTTTATTCTCTTCTCAGCTCTGCTTCTTTGTCTCCCTTGGCTTCCTGATCCGTGTCCGTCACCTATCATTCATCCAGATAACAGATCGTAAAATGTGCCTCTCCTTTATGGTCAAGTTCCATAATAATATAAGAAGGTTTTTTGCCCTCCTGTCTTGGATAAGTAAGACTTCCCGGATTAACCGCTATAATATCTTTATCAATGTCCACAATGGGTCTGTGAGAATGTCCGAACATGACGATATCCACGCCCCGTTCTCTCGCTTCCCTCTTGATATTCTCATCTCCCATAGACACATAGTAGGTATGTCCGTGGGTCAGCCATATCTTGTATTTCCCGATCTGGAATTCCTTTTCCCGTGGAAGATCAGAAAAGAAGTCATTGTTTCCCATGACCATCTGCACAGGACATCCTGCACTGCTGGCGATCAGATATTCACTGCCCTCCACGTCCCCACAGTGGATCAGCATATCGATCGGGCCTGTTTTTTCCAGTACTTTCAAAAAATTTTCATTGTGGCGGTGAGTATCACTAACGATCAGTATCTTCATCCCAGTTTCTTCTCCAGTTCCTTTTCCAGTTCTTCTCTCATTGCCCTGAGTGCTTTTCCTCTGTGGCTGATCCTGTTCTTATCTTCATCCGACAGCTCTGCCGTATATTTTCCGATCTCCGGCACATAAAAGATAGGATCAAATCCAAATCCATTCAATCCCTTTTCCTCATAGCCGATCCTTCCCTCAATCGTTCCTCTTGTTGACAGTTCCCTGCCATCTGGCAGCACTGCCGCTATGGCACATACGAATCTTGCAGATCTCTTTTCATCCGGAACGCCCTCAAGCCTCTGTACCAGGTTGGCATTCTTAACCCGGTAGGAAGTGTCCTTGCCAAGATATCTGGCTGAATAAATGCCTGGCTCCCCATTCAGATAATCGATCACAAGCCCGGAATCATCTGCAAGCACGATTGCTTCTTTCGCAGCCCCTGCCACAGCCCTTGCCTTGATCATGGCATTTTCTTCAAAGGTTGTCCCATCCTCTATAATATCTATATCGATCCCTGCCTCTTTCATGGACAAAATCTGTACCTTTTCTCCCAAAAAGGTAAGTCCATCCAGAATCTCGCGGATCTCCTTCATCTTTCCTTCATTCCCTGTTGCAAAAATAATCTTGTACATAGCTGTCACCTGTTTTTCTCCTGCATTTCATAGACCGTCATGATACTCTGATAAATACCATCTGCGATCCTTCTAATATAATCTTCTCTTGAGAGGAGTCTGGCCTCCTGTGCATTACTCAGATAACCAACCTGGATTGTTGCTGCCGGTATTGTCAGCTGATACAATACACTATTCGGATCCGGCTCCTCCAGCAAACCCTGTGCTTTTCCGCTGACCGACACAGTCACTTCTCTTTCCAGCGTATCTGCAAGCTCTATATTTCCAAATCCCGGGATAAAATATGTACCATTATAAAGTGCCCTTATCCCATACTCCTCAGAAGCTTCCCCGCACGCCGTTTCAATGCGTATGTACATATCTGCCTTCGCGCCATTTCCAAGGATGATCCTGTCTGATTCATCCTCATAGATATTGTCCATCCTGGTATAGTATACCTTAATGTCCTCTCCATCAAGCTTCTCCTTCAGAGCTCTGGCTACAGCGAGAACGACATTCTTTTCCTTCAGTCCATTTCTGACTGCTCCTTCTTCCCTTCCTCCATACGCAGGATCTATCACCACGATCCTGTCATAAACCTCTCTGGGCGTCAGAAAACTGATATACAGATTTTCATTTTCCAAAATGGTACGACATTCACAAATCCCTGTCAACTGTAAATTAAGAACGATCCCGCCCTGTACCAGATCAAAGCTTCCCGCATTGATCATCTGATGATTTCCAGAAAGAACATTTTCCCTGTAAAAATCCTCGTTTCCACCTGGTACATAGATCCAAAGCTCCTGATCCATATAATGGTTCTCTATCGTGATGTCCGATGCTTTGCATCCTTCCGGCAACGGTATCCGGAGATAACTGCTGTCAGCTTCCCCAGGCTGGAAAGCAAGAGCATGGGATTCATTCCCGGTAGCGATTGTTTCACCTGCTACTTCGTCCTGTGCAACCCCTTCTATGGTCACTACTTTATGTACAGACAGATAAATAATGGTTCCCATGGTGATCACAAAAAAGCAGATACAGCATATGGTTGTTTTTTTCATCAGTTCCTGCCGCATGCCGTTTTCCCTCATCCTTTATGCAGAGCTGGTTTGGGTCCTGGAAACTGATAAAAATATGTCTTCATCATACCATTGTAGATCTTACGGTTCTTTGCTGCCTTCAGTCCAAGCGCTTCCTCAGCCTGCTCATAAGCTGTGATCAGATACAGTGACCAGCAATCCAGTGCCTTAAAGCGCTCTCCGATCGTCCGGTAAAGAGACGGCAGCTTTTCCTTTTCCTCCAGTCTTTCTCCATAAGGAGGATTCGTAATGATAAAACCATATTTTTTATTATGGCTTAGCTGGTCAACTCCTCTTCTCTGAAAATGGATCAGATGATCCACTCCTGCAAGACGGGCATTTTCCCTGGAGATCTCTACCATTTTATCATCTATGTCATACCCCTGGATATCTGTCTTAATATCTGTAATGATCCCATCTCCGGCCTCTTCCCTGGCATATTTCCATTCTTCTTCCGGAATCAGATGTGTCCATCCCATTGCCGTAAAATCCCGTTTCAAGCCGGGTGCAATATTAGCTGCCATCATAGCGGCCTCTATCGGAAAGGTCCCGCTTCCACAGAAAGGATCAACCAGGATACGATCCCCTTTCCAGGGCGTCAGCATGATCAGGGATGCCGCCAGATTCTCCGCAATAGGTGCTTTGGCCGTAAGCTTCCGATACCCTCTCTTATGCAGAGAATCCCCTGTCGTATCAAGTGCTACTGTAACCTGATCCTTTAGCAGGAATACCCGGAACGGAAAAGCTGCACCATTCTCTTCAAACCATTCGGTATGATAAACCTCTTTCAGCTTCTCCACCATTGCTTTCTTCATAACAGACTGTATATCAGAGGGACTGAACAGCCTGCTTTTCACACTGGCTGCCTTGGTCACCCAGAACCTGCCATCTGCAGGAATAAATTCATCCAGTGGAAGTGCTTTGGTTCCCTGGAACAGTTCTTCATAGGTTGTCGCCATGAAGCTGCCTACCTTAAGCAGGATCCTTTCCGCACTGCGAAGGAAGATATTCGCCCTGCAAATGGCTTCTGCATCCCCTGTAAAAGTCACCCTGCCATCTTCAACCAGCGTAACGTCATATCCTATATCTATGATCTCTCTTTTCAGAACAGCCTCCAGACCAAAGTGACAGGGTGCAATCAATTCGTACGTTTTCATTTTAAATACCGCCATTTTTCATTATAATAAGGAGTATACCACATATGAAAAAGCTTGAATATACTGAATTATAAGAAATTTTTGTATCTTTTTCCCCATATCTGTCTTGCCATCTTACTGAAAAAGGGGCTGTGCACCTTTCATGCACAGCCCCTTTCCAGCAGACACTTTAATATTCGCTGCGGTTTTTGCTGTTATCAGAACAGTTAGAGCTGTTCTTCTGGCTGTTCTTGGAAGAATTCTGGGAATTATTCTCAGAGTTCTTATTCTGGGAATTCCTGTTCTGCGAATTCTTATCCTGACTATGGTTATACTCATTCTTTGACATTTACGATTACCTCCTGTCTGATTGGTTACAGGAGTAGTATTTTCCGCTTTCTGCCTTTTTATACATTAAATTTTTTAAAAAATCCTTCCATGGAAAACCATGGAAGGATTTTAAAATGTTACAGGTTAAAGAGGACAGATAGCTGTTAACCCTTAACAGCACCTGCAACCATTCCCTTGATGATCTGCTTACTGAATACAAAGTACAGCACAACGATCGGGGACATGGTGATCAGCATAGCTGCCATCTGCTTCGGATAGTCGGATGCGAACTGACCCTTGAACTGTGTCAGTGCAAGCGGTACTGTCTGCAGATGTACATTCTTCATAAGTACTAATGCAAATGAGAATTCATTCCAGCAGCCAAATACCTGGATGATAGCTACTGTTACAAGGATCGGCTTACAAATCGGAAGAATAATGTGCCACAGTGTATAGGAAAATCCACTGCCATCAATGGCTGCAGCTTCTTCCAGTGAAATCGGAATACTCTTTACATAGCCTTCCACAAGGAAGATACCCATGGGAAGTGCAAAGGAAACATATGGTAACAGCAGTGTATACCACTGATCGGAAATCCCACACTTCTTGAATACTACATAAATAGGTACAAGCAGTGAGTGGATCGGAATCAGCATACCCATCAGAAACATTACATACAGAGGACGGTTCAGCTTGAAACGGACTCTTGCAAGAATGTATCCAACGACAAAGCTGAAGGCTACGATCAGCACAATGGAAATTGCTGTGGTACGTACACTGTTCATCATGGACTCACCAAGATGATAATCTGAGTTACCTAAGATTCTGATATAATTGACCAGTGTCGGGTTCTTCGGAAGCCCGACGATATCTGCATTAAATACTCTCTTCTCCTTCAGGGATGAATATATCATCCAGACGATAGGGAAGATACAGGTAAGGGAAAATACAATACAGATAAAGTTCAGCACTACTGTAAGAATACCCTTACGGATCGGATGCGGTTTCGCTACTGCCTGAGTATGTGTTGACATTTTTACGCCTCCTTTTCACGTGTGAGTAATTTAACAAGTGCCTGTGATCCACCGATAACCAGCATAGCCAGAACAAAGATTCCTACGGAAATACAGCTTCCGTATCCCATATTACTCTGGTTGAAGGATATCTGGTAACCATACATTGCCATAACCATAGATGCGGTACCGGGACCACCCTTGGTCATAACGAAAATATTATCGAATGCCTTCATATTACCTGCTACGCAAAGGGTAATACATACAAGCATAGTATTCTTAATCAGGGGAAGCGTGATATAAAGTGCTCTCTGTACACCGTTCGCTCCATCGATCTCAGCACTTTCAAAGATTTCCGTATCAATAGAGGAAATCGCTGAAAGGATAATTACCATGTAATATCCGATATACTGCCAGATCAGAGGAATGGAAACCAGAAGCATTACCAGCTTCGGCTCATTCAGCCATACCTTACAAAGATCATCACGGCCGATAAGTCTTAAAAACCAGTTGATGATACCATACTGGTTGTGATAGATCATATTCCAGATCAAGCCCAGACATACTGCAGAAATCGTGCTGGGGAAGAATCCGAAGGTTCTGTGGATTCCCTTCAGTTTAACAACCTTGGAATTCACGATCATAACCATAATAAATGCAATACCGATCTGACCTATGATACAGGCAATAACAAGGTAAATGTTATGGCCGAACGACTGCCAGAATGTTGCATCATGAAATAATTGTACATAATTATCAATTCCGATAAAAGTCTTCTTGGGGCCACCCTTCCATTCGAAAAAGCTGTAAACGAATGCGGTTACCAAAGGAACAAATACAGTGAATACAAAAAAGACAACCGGAACTATCAGATAGAGAAACACGGTTCGTGCTTTAGGTTTTATGGAATTTAACATGCTATGTAACGCCCTCTCTTTCCTTTAAAAAACCGCTCTGCCTGCACAAGGTAGGCAGAACGGTTAAGAGTTATCTCTTTATTACTGCGTAGGAGCTGTGCCCCTGCCAGTCATCCTATCTTAGTAGTTTGCTTCGTATGCAGCCTGTGCATTTGCAGCAACATCTTCAGGTGTCATATCACCATTCATCATTGTCTGAAGGTCTGTATTTAATACATCCCAAACAGCACTTGAAATATAGGAGTCATAGATTTCACATGTCTCTGTATCAACATAAGACCAGTTGTAGAAATCCTGTGTGATCTGATCGAAGTTACTCAGGTCAACGTCAGCAACCTTTGTAAGTCCGCCCAGAGCATAGTTTGTAGCTACATAGTTAGCGAATGCAGGACCTGTTACATACTCAGCGAGGTCGATAGCTGCTGCTAACTTCTCAGGATCATCAGCAACCTTAGGATTGATTGCTACAGCATATCCAAGACCAATGTTCTGTGAGTTAGGAGCATATGTTGCATCTGCAGGCTGAGGAAGAACTGCAAATCCGATGTTGTTGTACTTCTCTTCATTGCTTGCCAGTAATGTAGCTGCGATATAGGACTCATCCCAGTTACCACCGATGAATGCAGCAGCATCACCAGAGATATAGTACTCACGAGCATCCTCGTTTGTTACAGCGTTGAAGTCTTCATTGAAGATCTTTGTGTCATGGAACAGTCTCTGTGTCTCAGTAAGAGCTGCTACGAATGTGTCATCTGTGAAAGCAGAACCACTCTTAGCGATCAGACCCATGAACCAGTCGGGACCTGTGTATCTGTTACCAAGTGTTGACAGGAAGTCTGAGTTAGCCTGCCACTTACCACCGTTACCAAATGCAACAGTTGTGATGCCCTTCTCGTTGAAGTACTCAGAAGCCTTCTCAACATCCTCCCATGTTGTAGGGAATGCATCAAAGCCAGCTTCCTTCCACATTGCCTTATCATAGATAACTACTGTACATGTACCACCTGTAAGAACAGGGTAACCATACATCTTACCGTCAACTGTGAAAGGTGCGAAGTAAGAAGTATTGTAATCAGCGTAGTAAGGTGAAGACTTGATATCCTCTGTTAAATCATAAACCAGACCCTGATCAGCCCAAGCGATTGTGTTCATACCCTGAAGTAAGAATACATCCGGAAGGTCATCTGCTGCAGCCAGTGTAGCGATCTGTGTCTTGTACTCAGCGTTAGCAAGTACGTTCTGTGTTAATGTGATGTCAGGATGAGCCTCGTCCCACTCAGCAAGAACGGTACGGAAACCATCAGAACCACCATTACCTTCAGATTCCTCTGATGTTGAATAGTGCATGATCTCAAGCTCGCCAGCATATGTGATTTCGTCGCCAGCTGCTGCTGTCTCATCTGTTGCTTCTTCTGTTGTTTCTTCTGCTGCAGGAGCTTCTTCTGTAGTAGCTTCTGTTGTTTCGGTTGTCTCTGTTGTCTCAGTAGTATCTGCGCTGGAACCGCATCCAACTAATAAGCTGGAGATCATAGCTACTGAAAGCAGAGCGCTAAGTAATTTCTTTTTCATTACTTAAATCCTCCCTTTGAATTGTGTGAAATTGTTTCTTTGCATTTATATATACGGAAGTGTTACCTTCCGAAAATGCCTTATCTCTTTCCGACTGATCTTCCCTCAAGCACCTTTCCCTCCACAACTACCTGCTCAATAATCGTGCTCTTTGGTCTTTCGATCAGGCTGATCAGCTTCTCTGCTGCACATCTGCCAAGTCTCGCAGTATCCTGCTTAACCGTTGTCAACTGCGGCTCGATATGCATTCCTGCCCGGATGCCATCGTACCCTGCAACAGATACATCCTCCGGTATTTTAAGTCCTCTTTCCATAATCGCATTCATACCGCCGAATGCTGAAAAATCATCCGGATAGCAGATGCAGGTTGGTGGTGTTCTCAGATCAAGCAGCTTTTCTGTCATGATCCTCGCTGCTGCCGCATCTCTGTAAGGAGCTTCCAGTACATATTCATCCGGCACATAAAGTCCAAGCTCTTCTGCCGTATGGTAAAAGCTGGAAAGCCTGTTCCGTGTTACGGAAGAATCCACACCGTGGATATAGGCGATTTTCCTGTGTCCCTGTTTATATATATAGGTAAGAAGATCTCTCATTCCTTTCACATTGTCGGACACAATCGATATTCTATTGTTGAAAACATGGTCTACAGTTATTACCGGTATTTCACTTCTGACAAGCTCTTCCACTTCTGGATCGTAGAAGTTCACACATACAACCGCAACTCCATCAAAGCCTCTGTATCTGCTATGCTCCAAATACGACATCCTGCGATCCTTGCTCCTGCTGACATTGATAAAGGTGATATCATATCCCTTTCTCTCTGCTGTGCTCTTAAAGCTGTCAAGCACAAAAGCGAAATAGTCGTGTGTCAGTCCGCTGTGATTATCATCCGAAAACAAAACTCCAATATTATATGTACGGTTTGTTTTCAGTGCCTTGGCTGCTGAGTTTGGTAAATACCCCATCTCCTTGGCAACCTGCTTGATATGTTGCTTCGTTTCACTACCGATGTCATTATGATCATTCAGTGCTTTGCTCACAGTTGCTATCGATACACCGCAAGCCGCTGAAATATCCTTCATCGATACCATTGCTGCAACTCCTAAAACCTTCGTAAAACACTTAATCGTTTTCGTGCTTTTATAATATAACATCTTTTATAGTTTTGCAACACTTATTTTAAATTTTTTTAGGCAATTTTTATACTTCTCCCAATTTTACGCCTTTTTCGGTTCCATATTTACTCTTTCTACCTATATAATGCAGCTTTTTGCAGGTAAGCAATATCATTTTATGAGATACCATGCTACGAATTGCACAATTTTGTAGTTGCATTATACCATTGTTTTATGTATAATTTGGTTCATAGAGACTACTTAATCGTTTTCGAATCCCATTTTTGAAGCGTTAAGTAATATTTCACAAATCATATCCACTCAATACATACTACTAATTAAATAAGGAGAAGAAGCTATGAAATTTGGTTATTTCGATGATGCGAATCGCGAGTACGTGATTACCACACCAAAAACCCCGCTTCCCTGGATCAACTATCTGGGCTGTAATGATTTTTTCAGTCTGATATCCAACACATGCGGCGGTTATTCCTTCTATAAGGATGCCAAGCTGTTAAGACTGACCCGTTACCGTTACAATGATGTTCCCATGGATATCAACGGTAAATATCTGTACATTAAAGATGGAGATACCATCTGGAATCCCGGCTGGGAACCGGTCAAGACAGATCTGGACTCCTATGAATGCCGTCACGGTATCGGCTACAGCCGCTTTACTTCATCCAAGAATGATGTTCAGGCTTCTGTTCTTACCTTTGTTCCTATGAATGATACCTGTGAGGTAAGCCAGTTAAAGCTTACCAACAATTCTTCTGAAGAGAAGACCCTTTCTGTATTTTCCTATGTAGAATGGTGTCTCTGGAACGCTGACGATGACAGCCGGAACTTCCAGCGTAACTACAGTACCGGTGAAGTAGAGGTTGTAGGTTCTACCATCTTCCACAAGACCGAGTACAGAGAGAGAAGAAATCACTACGCTATTTACTCTGTAAATGCAGAGATTGCAGGCTTCGATACGATCCGCGAGGCTTTCCTTGGTTCCTACAGAGGTGCTTATGAGCCTGAAGCAGTAGAAAAGGGTGCCTGCACTAATTCCATGGCAAGCGGATGGCAGCCTATCGCTTCCCACCAGTTAAATATCACTCTGGCTCCCGGTGAGACCAAGTCCTACGTTTTCGTTCTTGGTTATATCGAGAATCCTGAAGAAGAAAAATGGGAATCCTACGGTGTCATCAACAAGACCCGTGCTTATGCTATGCTTGACAGATATAAGACAGATGCTGATGTTGAAAAGGCATTTGCTGAATTAAATGACTATTGGAAGAAGCTGCTTTCCAAGTACACTGTGAAGTCATCCAACGATAAGGTTGACCGTATGGTAAATATCTGGAACCAGTATCAGTGTATGGTAACCTTCAATATGTCCCGTTCTGCTTCCTATTATGAATCCGGAATCGGCCGTGGAATGGGCTTCCGTGATTCCTGCCAGGATCTGCTCGGTTTCGTGCATCTGATCCCGGACAGGGCAAGAGAAAGAATCATCGATATCGCTTCTACCCAGTTCCAGGACGGAAGTGCTTATCATCAGTACCAGCCTCTTACCAAGAAGGGTAACTCTGATATCGGAAGCGGCTTCAATGATGATCCGCTGTGGCTGATTGCAGGTACCAGCGCTTACGTAAGAGAGACCGGAGATACCACGATCCTGACAGATATGGTTCCGTTTGATAATGATGAATCCGTTGCAACACCTCTGATGGATCATCTGAAACGTTCCTTTGATTACATTGTAAACCACAAGGGTCCTCACAAGCTTCCTCTGATCGGCCGCGCTGACTGGAATGACTGTCTGAACCTGAACTGCTTCTCCGAGCATCCCGGTGAATCCTTCCAGACCTTTGGTCCCAGCGAAGGACCTGTTGCTGAGTCTGTATTCATTGCCGGTATGTTTGTAAAATACGGCGAAGAATATGCACAGCTCTGCGAGCTGATGGGCGATACTGCTGAAGCAGAAAGAGCGCGTAAAGAAGTTGCCATTATGTATGACGCTATCTTAAAGGATGGCTGGGACGGTGAATGGTTCGTCCGTGCTTATGATGCTTACAGCCACAAGGTTGGTTCCAAGGAATGTGAAGAGGGTCAGATCTATATTGAGCCCCAGGGCTTCTGTGTTCTGGCAGGTGTCGGTGTGAAGGAAGGCCTTGCAGAAAAGGCTCTGAACTCCGTAAAGGAAAAGCTGGATACCAAGTATGGTGTCATGATCCTCCAGCCTGCTTACACCAGATACCATGTCGAGCTTGGTGAGGTTTCCTCTTATCCGCCCGGATATAAAGAGAATGCCGGTATCTTCTGCCATAATAACCCCTGGGTATCCATCGCAGAAACCGTTATCGGCAGAGGTGACAGAGCCTTCGAGATCTACAAGAAGACCTGTCCTGCTTACATCGAAGATATCAGCGAGGTTCACAGAACTGAGCCTTATGTATATTCCCAGATGGTTGCCGGTGCTGATGCCAAATTCTTTGGTGAGGCTAAAAACAGCTGGCTGACCGGTACTGCTGCATGGACCTTCGTCAATGTATCCCAGTACATCCTCGGTGTATATCCTACTCACACTGGGCTGAGCATCAATCCCTGTGTTCCCAAGGGCTTTGGTGATTTCGAGCTGACAAGACAGTTCCGTGAAGGAAGCTACAACATCAAGGTCGTAAACCCTGACAATGTAGAAAAGGGCATCAAGAGCATCACCGTTGACGGAAAGCCCGTTGAAGGCTGCGTTATCCCTTATGTAAAGGGTAAGGAAACCTATGATGTTGTTGTAACAATGGGTTAATATTAATGTTTTTCAGGTTAGAAAAGAGGATCGCCGCGGCGATCCTCTTTTCATTTCCATATTCAGCTTCTGCCTTGCAGACAGCTGCTTATCTCTGCTGTCCACCGGGCTGCCTGACAGCTTTACATCAGCGGTGCAATCAGCTTGAACAGTGTACCGATCAGCTTCTGATACAGTGGCAGCTTCTTATAATATTCCATCGTTACTTCCTGACAATCCTCCAATGTTCTCTGGAAATCGGCCTCAATATCCTGTATGACACTACTGTCATAAAAATAGCAGCCACATTCAAAATGGTGATAAAAGCTTCTGTAATCCAGGTTGATCGTACCAACCGTAGCACTGCTGCCATCCACGGAGAATACCTTGGCATGGACAAAACCGGGCGTATACTCATACACCTGAATGCCTGCCTCCAGAAGCTTTGGATAATAGTTCCTTGCAATGTAGTACACAATCTTCTTATCCGGTATATGCGGCAGGATCATCTTCACTTCCACCCCACGCTGCGCCGCATAACGCATAGTGTCAAAAAATTCCTGCTCCACAATGAAATAGGGTGTCATCACATGGACATACTTTTTAGCCGTATTAAAGAGAGATTCATAAACCGTTTTCGCCACCTCTGTCGGAACTGTCGGCATCTCTCCATAAGGAATGACAAAGCCGTCATCCTTTAGCGGCTTATCAAACACTATATTCTGCAGATACTTCTCATATTCATCAGCTGCACCGTTCTCTGATACATGCCACATCTGCAGATACATCACAGTAAAGCTTCTGACTGCCTCCCCCGTGATCTTGACAGCTGTGTCTTTCCAGTATCCATATACCTCTTTCTCATTAATATATTCATCTGCCAGATTGACTCCTCCGGTAAATGCAACTTTTCCGTCAATCACCACGATCTTTCTGTGGTCTCTGTTATTCTGATTTGTAGAAAGGAACGGTCTGATCGGAGCAAACATCTTGGCCTTGATCCCGTATTTCTCCAGCTCACTTGGGTATCCGTAGGGCAGAAGCATGATCGAGCACATGCCGTCATACATGACCCTGACCTCCACACCCTGCTTTACCTTTTCCTTCAGGATATCCAGTATGGCATTCCACATGATACCTCTTTCCATGATAAAATACTCAAGGAAAATGAACCTCTCCGCCTTTTGCAGCTCTTTCAGCAGATCCTTAAATTTGTCTTCCCCAGACGGATAATATACGGCTTCCGAGCCCTGGTATGCCGGAAAGCCCACGGTTCCCTCCATATAACGGGCAAAGCCTCTGAAATCCGCCTGGCTCCCTGCTACCGCCTTCTTCGTGCGCTCCGTGGCAAACAGTAGTCCTTCCGTTTCCTTCAGTCTTACGTAAGTCCTGGCCTTCAGACCGATCCCGCCCAGATTCAGCTCTACAAAGAGATAGATCAATGCGCCGAATACCGGCAAAAGGCATATCAGAATACACCATGTCATTTTAAATTCCGGTGCGCCATCTCTGTTTACAATAAAAATAACAAGCAATGCCCCCAGAAGGCTCATTCCCTCCGTGATATAGGAAAAGCTCTCTCCCAGCTTGGTAAACCCAAAGCAAAGCACTGCAAGCTGTACCAGGATCATCAGAATGATAAACAGGGTACGGCTGAATATGATCTTAAAAGCACAATTGATAAAACGCTTCATAGACTATGTCCTTTCCATTGTAACATTTCTAATACCTGTTTAGCATACACCATTTTAGCTGTTTATGGCAAGCATTACCAGACTATGCTACAGCAGATGCAGAAGCTCCTCAAAGCACACGCCGTTTTTCGGCTCAATCTGCAGCTCTGCTGTTTTGATCATACACTTCTTAATGAACCGGCAGGCTCTGCGCACGGACTGTCCGAATTCCACCCCGTTTACCGCATCTGCCGCGATAATGGATGCAAACAGATCCCCGGTACCGCAGCGCTCCTCGAAAACACGGTGTGTTCTGATCATCCTGGGTTCTCTGCCCTTTTCATACATGAAGTTGGCAATGAACTCTCCCTGTGGGATTCCTGTGATCACTACTTTCTGTGGGCCGTAATCTGTCAGGCTCTCTGCCATCCCAAACAGCTCCTTCCGTGTCCATCCATGGTCACGGTAGGGCACATCAGTTAATCTGCATCCTTCGGTCAGGTTTGGTGTCACAATATCGGCAAGAGATACCAGTTTACGCATTAACAGGCACATTTCCTCTGTATAGACACTGCTGATTGAGCCGTGGTCCCCCATCACAGGGTCAACAACCACAATGGTATCTTCTTTGCGAAAGGTTTTGATAAAAGTCTCTACCATCCCAATCTGCTGTGCAGAGCCAAGAAATCCGGACACGATCCCATCAAATTTCAGATCCAGCTTCTTCCACATTTCCAGATATGCCGGAAGCTTTTCCGTATAATCGTCAAAAAAATATTCCGGATATCCTGTATGATTGGACAGTATAGATGTGGGCACCGGACAGCACTGAAGCCTCATATGGGAGATCACAGGAATCGCTACCATGAGCGAGCACCTCCCATAACCGGACAAATCATTAATCGCTGCAATTTTCTTCTGCATAAACTGTTATCTCAGCTCCTTTCAAATTACCTTTTTTTCAAAAAATGTTCACGATCCGGGTAAATCTCGCGGAAAGCCTCGACTGCAGCCCTCTGCAGCGGCTCAAATTCTTTTTCCATCCGGAGAATGTGCGGTGCATCAAATGCCAGCCGGCTCAGCTGCTCTGCGATCTTCCCGGCAATCCCTTCGTCCGATAGCTGTCCCATCCCAAAGATAACAGAGGTAAAGCCACGTCCACTGGTGCTGACCTCAATATAGGTTCTGCACGTATTCTTAAGCTCCTGGCGGATAAGCTCCTGTTCGGTTTCTGTTTTTTGTTCAAATTCGAATATTCCCAAGTCGTGAATGACTTCCACCGCAAGCTTTTTCTTCCTGCCGCCCCAGTCCATGCCTCCGCTCTCCACAATGTATTTCAGATTCATCAGGCAGCCCATAAACGCATCCTTCCGTGGCTTTCCCTTACCATATCTTGCTTCGAAGAGCTGTTTTCGCAGCTGATCTGCTTCCTTTTCCGTTACATTTTCCAAAAGCAGCTGCTGTCTCTTTACCGGATCCGTCTGTGTATAAAAACTTTTAAGCCAATCCTCCATGTCCCTCTCTCCTTTCCGCTGATAAACAGCCGCCTTCCGGCGGGTTCTCTTTACCATTTACTGCACTTCTTCTTTACTGTGCAGAAACTCTTCTACATTGGCAGCCGTAACCTTTTGGTACGGCAGGAAAATATACCGTTCATTTTCAAAATCGTAGTCCTCAGGCTCCCTGTCCAGGAACAGATCCATTGCCAGACGCGAAATCTGTCCGGCCTGTCCCTCTTTGTCATTATAAACAGTCCCCTGGATCGAATTGTTCTGGATAGCCGAAAGGGCACTGTCCAATCCATCTATCCCGAAAATGACCGGACGATCCTCCTTCTGATATCCGGATGCTTCATATGCAGCAACCGCACCTATCGCCATCTCATCATTATTGGATAATACCAGCTCGATCTCATCCCCATAGAGGTGAATAAGCTGGGTCATTTTGTTTTCAGCCTGTCCACGGTTCCAGTTGGCAAACTGGTAGCTGAGCTTCTCCAGCGTGATCCCCTGTTCCTGAAGGGTTTTTACCACACTGTCCGTCCGTATGATCGCATCCTGATGCCCGGTTTCGCCCTCAAGAAGAACATACTGGATCTTTCCATCCGCATTACGATCCACTGCCGGATCAGCACGTATCACCTCTGCCGCAATTTCTCCCTGCATCGTACCGGACTGTTTCGCATCTCCACCTACATAATACAGCCTGTCCCATTGCATCAGATCCTCCAGTACCGGTTCACGATTGAAAAAAATAACCGGTATGTTTTCCTTTTTGGCCATTTTAATGATATTTGAGGGCTCCGTCCGGTCCACCAGATCGACCACAAGGATATCACAGCCTGCATCAAGTATTTCCTCTACCACCTCATCCTGGAGTCTCTGGTCGTTCTTGCCGTCCCGCACTGTCATGATTATTTTCAGGGAATCCGTCTCATATTCCTCCAGATCCTCTCTCAGGCAGTCCGTGAGCGCATTGATAAAAGGGTCGTCCTGTGTATAAAGTACTACTCCGACCCTGAGAACGCTCCTTTGTGTTTCCAGATTGCCGCCGCATCCTGTCAGACACAACAGTACCCAGCAGGCCAGCACAAATATGCTCCACTTACTCTTCATGACAACCTCCCTTTCCATACAATATACCTGCTACCCCCTCTCTTCCATATGCCTAATCATATGTATGGAGAAACTGCTGCACCTCTTCCCTGAAAATATCCTCCTTATGCAGCAGACGATAATCCGTTTCCCGGTTTTTCATGGCATACAGCTGATTCCCCAGTGCTCCGGAGATTTCCAGGACGCTTTGATATCCCATATCATATCCATCTGCAGCAACCAGCCCCTCTACCACAGCTTCATCCAGATAGTACACACACCTGATACTGTTCCCGATTCCATAAATCCCAGGACGGTCCTCGCTTTCCTGTGCATACATCCCTGCAATCTGCTCCAGTGCACCTGTTTCAAGCACGATCAGATAATCAACCGTCCTCTCCTGTCTGAGCTTCTCCGTAACCGCCATGTCATAGGTTGTATAAATATGGAACTGGATTTCGCAGCCACTGTCCGAAAGAGCCTCCAATACCCCCTCTTCACGCTCTCTGCTGCACTCCGTTTCCTCAAATCCACTTACAATTCCGATTTTTTTCCCACGGATATCATTCCTGCTTCGCAGATCCTCTCCCAGTGCATAGCCCATACTGTAATTATCCGGCATCACGACCGGAAGCTCCTGATACTGCGGCGGATTGTTCCCGTTCTCCTGTTCCTTAAGTACATCATTGGCAACCAGCAGCACCGGCTTCTGTGACCGGATTTCCCGAAGCATCCCCCCGGTATCCTTCCCGGGCGCCGCCTGTATGATAAAGGCATCCACCTGATTATCCAGCTGCTCGCAGATCAGGCTCTTCTCTTCCTGTGCATCTTCAATTTCATCAGTATTGCAGATGATCAGATGGATATTCCTGATCTCCGCTGCCTGCTTAAGACCGTTAATAAAAGAATCCCATTTTTCATCGCCGGATTTTTCAACGATGACCGCCACCCTCTTCTGCGGCTTTTCATCAGAAAAAATCAGATGCATGCAAAGCAGCAGCATTATGAGGAGACAGATTTCCGACAATAGAAACGTCATTTTGGTTCTTTTCATGCTTCACCTTCATTTCTGGATGGTTTTCCCGGTGTTTCCAGCAGCTCACAGTTTTCTTTGGTATACGGTATAGCCGGCAGGTGAATGGTAACCGTAGTTCCTTCATCCGGCTCGCTTTCTACCGCGAGTCCATATCCGGCTCCAAACATCAGCTGTATACGGGTGTGTACATTAATAAGCCCTACTCCAGAGCCATGCTTTGGCACCTTCTGATTATCCGTCAGAATATTTTCCACATCCTCACGCCGCATTCCCATTCCATTGTCGGAAACCATCAGATAAATATCCTCATCCTTCTTAAAGCCTCTTACAAGAATTCTGGGATGGTCATCCTCGTCCATATCCCCGACTCCATAATATATGGCATTTTCCAGAATCGGCTGCAGGATAAGCTTTACCGTACAGAACGGATAAATCTCCTCGGAAACATCATATTCGGTTACAAACCGTTCCCTGTAACGGTATTTTTGAATATTCATGTAATTTCTGCAATGCTGCAGCTCGTCTCCGATCCGGATAATTGTCTTTCCCCTTGACAGACTGATCCGGAAAAGCTGTGCCAGCTCTGAGATCATGAAAACCGCATCCTGATTCCGGTTTCCCTCAATCATCCAGGTAATGGATTCCAGTGTATTATAAAGGAAATGCGGATTAATCTGGCTTTGCAGCACTGCCAGCTCACTCTTTCTGCGCTCATTCTGCTGTTCCACAATTTCCTTCATCAGCCGTTCAATCTCTTCATATGATTTCTGGACAGAATCTCCCAGATGCCTGATCTCGTAAGAGCCTCCGATGTAAATATCCGGCTTTTCTCCCGCTTCGTATGCCGTTACAGAAGCATCCAGCTTCAGGATCGGACTGGAGATCCTTTTTGACACGATACGGTTAACAACAAGCAGCATCATGATCAGCATGATCACAATAGTGATCATATAAATCCGGAATTTTTCAAGGCTGTCTGTCCGGATATCAGGCATGACAACACCCACCAGCTTCCATCCGGTATAGGAAATGGTATTGACTATTATAGTCTGCTTCTCTCCATGCGGACTACGCAGATTTCTGTATATGCCGTCCTCACTACAGCTTGCCAGACCGGAATTTTCCTGAAACAGGCCGTTACTGATCTCGTTGGCATACGGATGATAGATCAGCTTTCCTTCCCTGTCACACAGATAATAATATCGCCCTCTGCTTCTGTCATTAATCTGATCCATCATTTCCTCTATAAAGGAATACTTCATATCCACCAGCAGGATCCCATTTTCCGGACTGTCTCCGTCAATCACTTCCACTGCACGGCTCAGGGAGATCACCCAGTGATACCGCTTTGCATCATCCTGAAACAGATCCTGCATATGAGGTGTTGAAAAATGCATATTTTCAATTTTTTCCTTCGCATTCTCAAACCAGGACTGCCTGCTGACCTCTACCCCCTCCTTCTGGAGCGTAACAGGCTCTGCCCCAAGCAGCTCCCCGTCCATATCATAAAGCGCAATACTCTGTATCTTGTCCTTATTTAAATCATAAAGAAGGCTGAGCTGCTGATTGAACTCCGGACTGGATACATCAAATGCCTGTATGATATTATAATTAACGGTATCAGAAATCTGTCTCATATTCTTCAGATACTGTTCCATGGAATTTGCAATAGTTTCCATCAGATTCTGCGCATCCCGGACATCGTTCTGGCGCATGGCAGTTTCATACCGGTTATAAAGCAATAATCCCATGGATACCGATGTGATCACGGTCATCAGGGAAAGCACCGTCATGATGACCGACTGAATATCCGACACTTTTCTTTTTTTCTTCATCATACTTATTTTCCTATATGCTCCGTGCGGTATTTGGAAGGTGACATTCCATATTTACGCTTAAAAACATAGCTGAAATAGTTGGCATCCTCATATCCGACATGCTCTGCAATTTCATAGCTTTTTTCATTTGTTTCCAGGATCAGGCGGACCGCCTGCTGCATCCTGTAATCTGTCAGATACGTGATAAACGGGATACCGGCTTCCTTCTTAAAGACAGAAGAAAAATAGGAATTCGATACACCAAGACCCGAGCACACCGTATCCAGAGATAACCCGGCATCCCCATAACGATCGCGAACAATATTTTTTGCCTCCGAGATCAGATAACGAAGTGAGGAATTTCTGGCATTTTTCAGCTCGTCACTGATCGACAATGCCACACCTACAAGCCATGCCGACAATGCTGCCTTATCCATTCTCGGGATCTCCTCATAGGCATTCCGGATTTCACCAGTATGTTCTTCAAATTTCATATAATTATTTCCGCAGAAGCGGTACAAATGTCCGACAATCTCCATAACCGTAAAATTATGCTGCGTAATGGTTTTTGCATTATCCTTAAGCTCACCGACAAGAGAAAGCACTGCCCGCTCGATATCTTCACGTACA
This sequence comes from Suilimivivens aceti, assembly GCF_025567405.1. Lineage (NCBI taxonomy): Bacteria > Bacillati > Bacillota > Clostridia > Lachnospirales > Lachnospiraceae > Suilimivivens > Suilimivivens aceti. The sequence goes on from NZ_JAOQKJ010000008.1 coordinate 184,774, forward strand.
CCGATATGGATCGCCTTAAATACGCCGTTCATATCAATATCCTCCGGCTGCATGGAAAGCTCCTGTCCCTTGGGCGCAATGTCCGCTATATTAATTGAACGGCCGGCTCCGTAGATCACACGGTAGGAAACAGCTTCCCTTGCCCCCTCGTAGGAATAACGAAGAGACGGTAAATCCTCACATGCCTTCCCGATCCCTATGGTTACAACCGCGCCGAAGAAGCGGTCTGCCCACTTGCAGAAACGGTCACACTCATCCGTCAGCCTCGTAATTCCGCTCTCTCCCTCAAGATTCACCAGCATAACAATGTTTCCAAGGTATGTAAAATATCTGCAGTCCCACTTTCCCTGAAACCGTTCCTGTGCTTCTCTCTGTACTGATACGGACAGAAGGAGCGGTGTCATGTTATCCGGAACATGATTTTCTGAAATGTGCAGCACGGCACAGCAAAAGTATGGTCCCGGCAGGGAAATCCGGTAAGCACCCATGAATTTACGGATCTCGCCCTCCGTGATCCGCCCTTCAATCAGCGAACAGAAAAAGTTCGTCTGCAATACCGGCAGGGAGTCAGTATAGTACTGCTCCAGCTTCCTGATATTCAGTTTTTCTTCCCGCTCCTTATCAAGGGCATCCTTTAATCGTTTCAGGCAATCCGAAAGCTCATTGGCATTAACCGGCTTCAGGATATATTCCTCGATTTCAAGATGTACGGCTTCCTTGGCATATTCAAATTCATCGAATCCTGTAAGTATCAGAATCCGCACATCCGGATTATCCTGCTTCAGATTACGCGCGAGCTCCAATCCATCCATATAGGGCATTTTAATATCCGTGATCACAACATCCGGCTGCATTTTCTCTGATATTTCCAGTGCCTTTACCCCATTCTGAGCCTTTCCGACCACTTCAAACCCCATCTGCTTCCAGCATATCCTGTGTTCAATTACATCCATAACTTCTTCTTCATCATCTACAAGAAGTACTTTATATGTCAGCATCTGTACCCTCCATATCGTTGCAAAATGGCACGGATTCACTGAATCATAAATCCGTGCCACCTTTTTTATTATACTCTTTTTTTCATAAATTTCCCACTATAAATCCAGTGAATTTTGCAATGCATGGCTTCTGCAATGCCGGTTACTTCTCCCTGCCTTTTGGCTTCGTTTATTTCTTCTTTACATACTTCAGACAATCAAGCGTAACAGCTGCCAGGATGATGATACCTTCGAATATAAACTGAAGGTTTGTATCAATACCCAGGATCGTGAGAGAATATGTAAGTGCAGTAAAGATCAGCACACCGGTTACAACACCGGAAATCTTACCGATACCACCCGTAAAGGATACACCACCAACAACGCAGGCGGCAATGGCGTCCATATCCCATCCCTGTCCATAGGCAGCACTGCCGGAACCGATCATACGGTTACATTCCAGCCATGAGCCAAAGCCATAAAGAATACCTGCAAGGATAAATGCTCCCATGGTTACTGCAAATACGGAGATACCGGATACAGCTGCCGCTTCCGGGTTTCCGCCGACTGCATACAGATTCTTACCGAAGGTTGTCTTATTCCAGATAAACCACACAACTATAACTGCAACAACTGCCCAGAGGATGATGGTCGGGAATTTCCCGATCCTTGGTATGAAAATCGCCGGGATAGCAGAATCAATAGCACCGAAGGACACACCCTTTGTAGCATACGTTACCAGTCCGAAGATGATCAGCATGTTTGCCATGGTTGAAATAAACGGATGCATCTTGAACCTTGCCATAAAGAATCCCGCAATGGATGCAAAGCCTGTTGTCAGGATCACGCAGACAACCAGTGCAAGAAGTGCACGTGCCGGTGCTGGAATTCCTGTAAAATCAAAGATATGGCCGAATACCCCGCCTGTATTGACTCCGTTGTGCATAATAATGGTTGCCGTTACCATACCAAGACCAACCATTCGTCCTACGGAAAGATCCGTACCGGTTAACAGGATCAGTCCGGCTACTCCAAGTGCCAGGAATATACGGGGTGATGCCTGCTGAAGAATATTCAGGATATTGGACATCGTCAGAAGCTGTGTGTTTTTTACCATCGGAGTAATAATACAAAGGGCAATAAAGATCATGATAATGACGATATAGAGCCCGTTCTTATACAAAAACTGTGAGGTATTGAAGGTGTATTTGTAGTTTTCAAAGCTCTGTGCCTTTTTCTGTAAAAAGGTGAATTTCGACATACGGAGCAGATCGATCAGATGATACTTGTGCACATATGCTTCATGCCTTCTGTCCTTGATCTCCTGAAGCTTTGATTCATGCACCATCTGGGCATCATACAGACGGTTCTTATATACATACTTTTCGTCCTTGATCTCCTGCCTGTCCGTCAGTCCGGAAAGCGTATGCTCATGCTCGGCCTTCAGCTGTCCGCGGATCTTCGCATATTCTGCATTTTCCTCTTCCTTCTGGGCTTCACAGCTCGCTGCTACCTTTTCGTAATAATCCTTATTAAAATGAGCGGCAAGATAAGCCTCTGCCTCCTTGATCAGCCTGGAAACCTCATCCTTGTTTGCAGCCTCCGTTTCCTTTGCCTTTACAAGTGCTTCCTGATCCTTCCGGATGATCGCAGCCCGCTCCTCTTTTGTATAGTTTTTGTCTTCCTTCGTCAGGGCAATATGCGTTTTCAATGCCTGCACCTTATCAGAACCATCTACACGCAGAGCATCAATCTTTTTTTGTATCGTATCAATATATTCGTCAATCGGCTGTAAAAGCTCTGCTTCTTCCTCTGCCGAAAGATATTTTCTGTCATTTGCCATAGCTCCTGTACTCCTTTCTACAAATACTTTGCACTAAGTCTAAGAAGTTCTTCCTGATTGGTTTCCCTGGTATTTACGATCCCGGCCAGATGTCCGTTAGACATTACACCGATCCGGTTCGTGATTCCGAGAATTTCCGGCATTTCCGAAGAAACCACGATAATGGTTTTCCCCTTCTTTGCCATGCCGATAATCAGTTCATATATCTCATACTTGGCACCGACATCGATGCCTCTTGTAGGATCATCCATCATAAAAATGTTTGGCGAACGTTCCAGCCATCTGCCAAATATCGCTTTCTGCTGATTTCCGCCGGACAGATTCGCGATCATATCCTCCGGTCCCATACATTTCGTACGCATGATACGGATTTCATCTGCAGTTGCCCTGACCATTTCATCATGTGACAAGGCGATCCCGGACTTATACTGCTTCATATTGGCGATAGTGGTATTAAAGGTAATATCCATCTTTGTGAACAGTCCGTCTGCCTTACGTTCCTCTGTGATCAGTGCAAATCCATGCTCCATCGCATCCTTGGAGGAGCTGAAATTCATCAGCTTGTCATTATAATAAACACGTCCTGCTGCTCTTGTACGAATACCAAATATAGTTTCAAGAAGCTCTGTACGTCCTGCACCGACCAGACCATACAGACCAAATATTTCTCCCTTTTTCACATCAAAGCTTATATCCTGAAGCTTAGGTGCATATTTGGTAGATAAATGCTCTACCTTTAAAACCACCTCACCCGGTGTATTATCTACCGGTGGGAAACGGTTATCCAGTGACCGTCCAACCATAGCGGAAATCAATTCATTCATATTGGTATCCTTACAGTTCTTGGTCATTACCAGTGCACCGTCACGAAGAACAGAAATCTGATCACAAATCTCAAAAACCTCATCCATCTTATGAGAAATATAAATCAGCGAGATTCCCTGTTCCCGAAGCTGTCTCATCATCTTAAATAACTTTTCAACCTCCGGCGCGGTAAGGGAGGAGGTTGGCTCATCCAGAACAATTACCTTGGAGTTATAGGAAATTGCCTTTGCAATTTCGCACATCTGTCTCTTTGAAACAGACATTTTTTTCATTGGCTGCGAAAGATTTACCGTGATCCCAAGATTACGGAACAAATCGGAAGCCTCTTTTTTCATTCTTCCTTCATCTACCACCCCTAAGGAATTCTTTGGGTAGCGGCCAAGGAACAGATTATCGATCACATTTCTTTCCAGGCACTGGTTCAATTCCTGATGAACCATTGCCACACCGTTTTCCAAAGCATCCTTGGGTCCGGTGAAGTTTATTTCTTTTCCATCCAGAATTATTGTGCCCTCGTCTTTCTGATACGTACCAAAAAGACATTTCATCATCGTCGACTTACCGGCACCATTCTCACCCATAAGACCCATTATCGAGCCCTTCTTCACATCCAGGTCAATATGCTTTAAAACCTTATTTCTTCCGAATGATTTGCTCATGCCGCGGATCGACAAGATGATATCCTTCTTATCTTCTGCCATATCCTTACTCCTTTTAGAAAAAGAGGGTGCCAGGAGGCCCCGACACCCTCAGACCTTTTGCTAACAAGAAATCTCTGTCATCTTACTGCTGAAGGAGAGATGTATAAGATGTTGCATTGTCTGTTTTAACCATATTGATTGCGAACGCATCATATTCTCCGGGATTGCCAAGACGGTTGGTAATATTAGATTCTGTCTGGCCATCACCACCAATGTAATCAACAGTTAAGTTCATCAGATCATCATAGTTCTGAAGCAGCGGCTGGTAGGTTGAGCTTAAGAAGTTATCAGAAGCATTGTAAATATTTAACCATACCTTTTTTGCCGGGCTTGTAGAAGCATCCAACTGATTGGCAACCTTAGCATATACCTTGGTGGAATCCATGAAATCCTGATAGTTATCAGCTGTTACCGCAATATTTAATGCATAGTAGGATCTTTCTTCTGCACTGTATCTGTAATCTACGCCTTCCTCAAGTACGTTGCCTGCTGCATCTGCTGTACCGATACCAGTATTAACATCTACTCCGTCCAGGGCATTTCTCAGAACTCTCAGTGTCAGATAAGCCTGTACATCTGCATGCTGGGAAATGGTTCCACCGTATCCTTCTGCAATTGCAGCAACTGCATCACTGTTTGCGTCATAGCCGAAGGTCGGTACCTTGTTATCCTTTGCCCAGGCATTGAACATGGACATTCCCATACCATCGTTATTGGATACTACAACATCAATATCATCACCAAAGGATGCGGACCAGGTTCCGATCGCATTACCTGCAGTAGCTGCATCCCATGTAGCACCTGCAGAGTTCTTCATTTCCTGTGATGCAAGCTCACGGATGGTGTATGTTTTTCCATCGATATCAAGTGTTGCATCCTGAACAACGGTTGCAGAACCGTCTGCATTGGTTCCTACAGGAGAAGCATCGATTACTCCAGAAGCATCAACACCGGTTCCAAGTGCAGAACGGACACCACGGGTACGTGCGATAGAATCGTTATGTCCGATATCACCGATTGCAAGGATATAACCGATCACTCCGTCACCGTTACGGTCGATGGTAGCAGCATTGGCCTTGATGTAATCAAGTACCATCTGTCCCTGGAGCTCTGCTCCCTGATTTGCATCGAATCCAACATAGTATGTATTCTCATTAAAATTCAAGGCTGTCATATCCAGCTCTCCTGTTGAGCTGTTAGAGGGCTGACGGTTAAACCATACCAGAGGCTTCTTGCTGTTTTCACCACCAGTGCTGTCTGTGGTCTCGCTTGACGCACTGTCTGTGGTTTCAGTTGATGCACTGTCTGTGGTTTCAGTTGATGCACTGTTTGCTGTATCGCCCGATGTACTGCCTGATGCAGAACCGCATGCTACCAGTGAGGCAGAGAGTGCTCCTACTAAAAGCAGGGATAATAATTTACTTCTTTTCATAATTTACTTCCTCCTTTGAAGTCTGTTCGTTATTAACTGTCCTTATTATATTTTCGAAAGGGGAAGATTTACATAGAAAATTTTTATATGAACCTTTAAAATTTTGTGCATTTTGTATTCTTATGCAGGTATATGTATCCATATACTGTACAGATTCTCCTTTATCTGTTTCATTAATGTCTTTGTCTTTTGTAACAACTTACAGATCAAACCAAATAAAACTGAGGTGAATTTGAGCACAAAAAAAGTCGAAACCCTTGTTTTTCAAGGAATTTCGACCTTCTTTAAGCACGTGCGTTAGAGGATTCGAACCCCCGACCTTTTGGTCCGTAGCCAAACGCTCTATCCAGCTGAGCTAAACGCACATTTATCTGTCATCATATCCGACAACAAAAGATATTCTATTATATCACCAGGCTTTTGTCAAGTGCTTTCAGGCAATTTAGACAAATTTTCAGTCTGCGGTATGTTACATTTTCTACTCAGTCAGACTCTCTACACCAAACTTAGCTTCGGCAGCCTTCCTGATCAATGTCGCCACTTCTTTGGCACTGTAGGCTCCACTGTTAATGCAGATATCGCTGTCCAGTGTTGCATTCTGGAATCCGGGGATATATCTCTTATGATAAACCTCTCTTGCCTTATCTACCTCAGAAATTGTCTTTACTGCTTCCTTCTCCGTCATGCCAAGGCGCTTGGTGCAGTTCTTCAGGCGCACATCATATGAAGCATAAATATAAACCTTCAGCAACCGCTCTTCATTCCGCAGACAGTAACCGCCACATCTCCCTACGATAATACAGGATTCCTTCTTAGCGAAGTCCTGGATGATACTTTGCTGTACCTTAAACAGTTCATCCTTCACCGCCGGCACGCCAAGTCCAAGCGGGTACATACGATAGGAAAATTTGGAGCTGATGCCCTCTTCCTCCTTACTGATCTGCCGTACAGTGGCATTCATACGCTTGGCTGTTTCATCTACGATGTCCCTGTCCAGGAATTCTATATGAAGCTGCTCTGCCAATTCCTGTGCAATAGTTCTTCCCATGGATGCAAACTGTCTTGAAATCGTAATCGCATACTTTTCCATCTTTTCCTCCCTGTGACCTACAGCACCTTATTTAAGAAGCTGATCGTTCTTGGCTCCTTCGGATTCAGGATCACTTCCTTTGGTGTTCCTTCTTCGACAATATAGCCGCCATCCATGAAGATAACCCTGTCAGCAACCTCTCGTGCAAATCCAATCTCATGTGTAACAATGATCATCGTCATGCCATCAGCTGCAAGCTGCTTCATAACAGCCAGTACTTCACCTACCATTTCCGGATCCAGCGCCGAGGTCGGCTCATCGAAGAGCATGATATCAGGCTGCATACACAGAGCCCTTGCAATTGCCACACGCTGCTTCTGTCCACCGGAAAGCTGTGACGGATAAGCATCTGCCTTTTCCAGCAGATCTACTCTCTTAAGCATTGCCCTGGCACGCTCTTCAGCCTCCTTTTTGTCAGCCTTTTTCAGCTCTAACGGTGCAAGCATCAGATTGTCCAGAACATTCATGTTATTAAACAGGTTAAAGTGCTGGAACACCATGCCGATGTTCTCACGCACCTTGTTCATATTGACCTTTTTTGCTGTAATATCCACATCATCTACGATAATCGTGCCTGCTGTTGCATCCTCCAGACGATTCAGACAGCGCAGGAATGTAGATTTGCCGGAGCCTGAAGGACCAAGTATGACAACTACCTCTCCTTCATAAACCTCTGTGGAAATATCCTTAAGCACTTCCAGGTCATCAAAGCACTTTCTCAGCTTTTTAACGCTGATCTTTACCTTTTTATCTGTTGATCCCACGGTTCATCCTCCTCTCTACCAGCTTGGCAATATAGGAAAGCGCCGTGATAACGATCAGGTACATAACACCTACGATTGCCCATGTTTCAAATGCCTTGAATGTATTTGCCTGCACCTGCTTGGCTGCCAGAACAAGCTCCGGGAAACCAATAACAGACAAAATAGAGGTATCCTTAACCGTAATGATAAACTGATTGATGATACTCGGGATCATCGTCCGGATCGCCTGGGGAAGAATGATCTTTCTCATAGTCTTCCAGTAAGGAAGCCCGAGACTCCTTCCGGCTTCCATCTGGCCGATATCCACGGACTGGATACCGGCACGGATGATCTCAGCCATATAGGCGCCACAGTTCAGGGCAAGACACGCTGTTCCTGCCTGCAGAGCAGATAAGGTAAAGCCTCCGCCCACTCCCATGATCGTATTGATCAGATAGGGAATACCAAAATAAATGAAAAATGCCAGTACGATCATCGGCACACCACGTATCACGAATACAAAAACCTGTGCAATGATATTACATACCTTATTTTTCACTACACTGAGAAGTCCGAAAAACATTCCCAGAATACATGCAAAAGCTAAACCAAGGAATGCCAGCAGCAGGGTTCTCCCCATTGCCACCAACAGCATATTCCCGTAGACAGTAATAATTTTAAGCATAGTGTCTCACCCTTTTAACTGAATTAACCTAAATATTTAGCAATAATTTCATCATATGTTCCATCTGCCTTGATATTTGCAAGACCGGCATTGAACATATCGATCAGCTCCTGATTGTCCTTGTTGAAAATAGCAAAGCCGTATGCTGCAGGATCATTTCCTGTACCATCAACGATTTCCATACCAATACCGGTATCCTTGATATTGCTTGCCATGATCGGTGTATCATCGAAGCATGCTGCAACCTGTCCGCCAACAACTGCCTGGTACATGGTCGGTGAATCCTCAAAGTAGGTAACAGTAAAGCCATACTTGTCTGCAAGGCTCTCTGCATAGGTTGCACTCATGGAAGCTGTCTTAACTGCAACAGACTTGCCATTCAGATCCTCAAAGCCCTTGATATCAGAACCAGCTGCTACAGCCATGCTCTGATTTGCATCATAATATCCATCAGAGAAGATCCATCCGGATTCTTTACGTTCGTCAGTAATGGAAGCACCGGCGATCATACCATCTGCCTGTCCTGCCTGACATGCTGCGATAGAAGCATCCCATCCAAGAACCTGCACTTCATACTGGAAGCCCTGATCCTTAGCTACTGCATCAAGAATATCCATATCAATTCCTACGAAGTCACCCTTATCATCTGTGTACTCAAAGGGTTTGAAGGCTGTATCTGTTGCTACGACCCATACCTTGTCAGAAGAAGCTGTATCTGTGCTTTCCTCTGTTGTCTCAGCCGTTTCCTCAGCTGCAGCTGCATCGTCTGCCGCTTCTGTTGTTTCCTCTGCTGTTTCTGTTGTTTCTGTGGTCTCTGTTGTGGTGTCAGCTGCGCTGCCACATGCAGTAAGACCCATTACCATGGCTGCTGCCATAATAAGTGCAAGTGTTTTCTTCTTCATAATAATTCTCCTCCTTTTTATGAATCATGAGGCTTGCGTCCCCATGTGATCTATCCTTAAGCGGCTTCTCGCCGCAGCAGGATCACTCTTAGCAGGCATCCACAAAGGCCTGCACCAGCTTCAGACACTCCGGATCCTTTTCGTAGGCAAATTCCGGATGCCACTGTACGCCAACTATAAATTTCTTATCCGGCAAACGGAGTGCCTCCACAAGACCATCCTCTGAATATGCCATTGCCTCAGCCACAGGTGCCAGATCCTTCACTGCCTGATGGTGATAGCTGTTCACTCTGTGTTCTCCTGCACCGATGATATCAGCCAGAAGTGACCCATCCCTTATTGTCACCTTATGGATCCCTCTGTCATAGGGTGGTGTCATATGATGCTCTGTTCCTGATGGATGCTGGGTTTCCAGATCCTGATAAAGGCTTCCTCCAAGCCTGGCATTCATAAATTGAATCCCACGGCAGATCCCGAATACAGGAAGATCCTCCTTCACTGCCTTATCAAACAGATAGGATTCCATCACATCCCTTTCATGACAGCACTGTCCGCATTCAGGAAGCTTCTCTTCTCCGTAAAGAGCCGGATCCACATCATGTCCCCCGGTGAAAAGCAACCCATCACACATGGAAAAGCACTGATCCAGTTCTTCCTGATTCACTGTCAGGGGCAGCATGACCGGCAGGGCACCACAGGCCTCTATCACCTTCATATAGCCCGGGAGCATCCAGCAGCTGTCCTTTTCTTCATCATATAAGGGTATCAGACCAATTACCTTTTTCATTGATATATCATCTCCTACTGCAGGCCTTTGGTCTTCATTCCCCAAAAGCGCTGCCATTTTCTTTTGGGTGTATCCCTGTATACAAAGAAAAAGGGGCAAAAACCCAAAGACCCCTTTGTCTGTTAAAAGATTATCATATATAACTGTTGATTTCAAGAGTTTTTTGCAGGTGCAGATGCAAGCGTAGAATTACCAGGCACCTCAACTCTGCAACTTAATAAAATCTCCCATAGGGATTGCCCCCACAGCACAATCCTCCACCTCCGCAGCAAAGATTACAGAGCAGATTCGCTATGCAGAGCTTCATACACAGGCCGTTTCCCACAGAATATGGCTGTCCATAGGTATACTGCTTCTGCTGATACCAGCTGCCGCCATTTTCAAACTGATTGACAAGATTTCTGTAATCTGCATTAGACGGCTCCATGGATGACGCTTTTCTTGCATGTTCCAGTGCAGATACCTGATTACCGAGACCCGCATGCGCCAGTGCGCTGTAATAATACCATCTGGCATTCCTCTTATCCTCTTCCATACCATCCAGTACATTCCTTGCTTCTTTATAATAACCATTTCTGACATAGTTTCCGGCTGCCCGGATGTAGTTATCCTCCTCATAGCCGGTAGAGCTGCCGCTGTAGCCGCGCCCCTGGAAAGCACCTCCGAAAAAATCCTCGAAACCGCCGAAGCCTCCAAAATCCCCATAGCCGCCATAGGACGAGCCTCCATAGGAGCCGGTACTGCTTCCTGCACTGCCGTAGCCATACCCTGAGGTTCTTTCCTTCATGATCTGCTGATAGGCCTGCTGGATCTCCTTGAATTTCTCCTCCGCCTGATCCTTGTTTGGATTATTGATATTGGCATCCGGATGATACCTGCGGCTTAATGCCTTATATGCTTTTTTTATTTCCTCCTCTGTCGCACTTCTGCTGACGCCGAGGACCTGATACGGATCTCTCATCCCTGTGCCTTTCTCTTCTCTCTTGCATCCCTTACCGCCTCATATCGGTACCATACACCGGAATACAGGATATTCCTCAGGATCTCTACATTATCTATAATTGGCAGTTTTTCAAATTCCCTGGAGCAGGTTGCCATCATCATCGTCAGGATCGTCTTGATCTCCTCATCAAAATCAGGATTCTCACATGCCTTTTTCAATGGATTATATCGCTTTCTCTGAAAATCTTCCTCTATATCCTCATAAGCATCCAGCAGATAAATATATTTTCCCAGATATGTCCCTATGATCCTCAGGGATTCCTCCCACTCATCTTTCCTGACTGCAAAGATCTCACCCATGATCTCACCAAAGATCCCAGCCATTTCATCTATATTCTGATTGTTCTTTTTTTCTTCTATGGAAAGCTTATGCATCAGGTTGTCAATCCGCCTTATTTTCTCCTGATTATCTGATTCTGCCTTCCTACAGGCGCCTTTCAGAAGCTTGCCATAAGCCAGCTTCCACAGCTTTCTGTCATCCGTCCAGTCATCCTTGCACTTGTACTCTGCAAACAGGACATTCATATCTGCCCCGTACTCCGTATAGCTGCTTCTCCTGATCAGATGCTTTTCAAAAGGATGGATCAGACAGCTTCTTTTCTCTTCCATGATCTCCGGTTCATACAGACTTGTCAGAAGCATTACCAGAAATGTCATATCATAGGTCAGGGCTGCCTGCCCGGCAAGGCCGTATTTATCCTTCAGTGTCTGACACAGGCCGCAATAATAGGAATGATATACATCAAATTCCCTGAACTTCATTTCCCCCTTATTAATAATGATATATCCAAACATCTTTTCTCTCCTGATCAGCTCTTTTTGATAAAGGTCTGTCCGCATTTGGGACAGCGGATCTCGATTTTTCCTTTTCCGCGCGGCACTCTGATCTTCTGTTTACAGGACGGACACTTGTAAATATGATGCGTCTTTGACTGCTGGAATCTCCACTTTATCTTGGAAAACCACTGTTTTATCTTATATTCATACTGCATATATTTATTGTTTTCAAGGCTCCGCTTATAGGTATTCTTCGACATCATCCGAAACCAGGCATAACCAAGGCATACAAGTGCCAATATATAAACAAAAGGAATCCGGAACATGGAAAGAATCAGAAAGACCACGGAAAGAATCGTCAAAAATCTGTTAAACCTGTCATTTCCGTACCTGCCCATCATAAAACGATATATTTTTTCTCTCATGGAATTACCCCTTCCGACTCTTTAGATTTTCAATAAAACTGTTTTTATTTTACTCCCTCATATATCGGAAATCAATTAACGCAATATAAAGGAATCTAAAAAAAGTATAAAAAAGAGGGCTCAGAATCTCTCCTGCCCTCTTCTATCATCCATTTACGCTCAGGTCTTACTGCTCTGCTTCTTCATCCTGCTCTGCCGCAACTGCAGAAACAACAGAAGATACTACAGCTATCACAACAGCTATGATCACGATCAAAAGACCACCGGCCAGTAAAAAGAATTCCATACCCATCATCCTTTCCTGCTACTATACTTACGCCTCTTTTATTGTACATGAACCATACTGTTTTTTCAACTGTCAAAATTCTTATTTTTCCTGCTTATTTTCCTATTCCGGATCCTTAACGGCTCTCTCTGCGGAACTGTACCGGTGTCATGCCATAGGATTTCTTGAACAGCCTGTTGAAATGCTCTACATTTTCATACCCTACAGACGCTGCAATGCTTTCTACGGTCTTATTGGACTCCTTCAGCATGGCCCGCGCCTTTTTCATCCTGGCCTGCTTTACTGCCTCCTGGAAGGTGATGCCTGCATTTTCCTTAATATACTTGGAAAGGTAAGGCTTGGAAAGATTGAAATTGTCTGCGAGCTCATCCAGTGTCACATCCTTGTAATGGTTCTTCAAATAGTTCATGATGTCCACAATGCGTTCTTCTCTGCCTTCGCGGATATTTTCACTCTGTGTCAGCTTATTTCCGGCTGATACCAGTGCGGCGATGGAGCTCTTGATGATATCCTCATCAATACCAACGCCCCAGTACATTTTTCCATCCTTCATGATACCCACATAGGCTGCTGCCTTGGAGGAGGATCCCCTGGAAATCGCATTTTCCTCATAAACAGAAAGCTCATAGCTGATGCCAAAGTAAAGCTTGATCGCATTGCTGACTGCGTCAAGGCGTCCATTACCTGATGTCTCAATGACTCTTCTTTCTTTATTCTGCTCTATAGTCACTTCAGCAGTAATTCCATCCGGTGTCTGTCTGAAATGACACTCAGGAACGTCAAAGATCTCTCTCTGATCCACATAGCTGTCCTCAAAGATCCTGTAAATATCTGCCGGTGCCAGCTCACTGTGCTTCCTGTCAGAAACTCCCTTCATCAGGTAACCAACCTCTTCCTTCATCTTATCAGGCAGTGCAATACCAAAATTATGCTTAAGGATATAGGCAATACCACCCTTTCCGGACTGGCTGTTAATACGGATAACATCAGATTCATACTCTCTTCCAATATCCTCCGGATCGATCGGCAGATAAGGCACATCCCATTTGCCATTGCTCCTGCCTTCGTTCCACCATGTCATACCCTTGGAGATCGCATCCTGATGAGAACCGGAGAATGCAGTAAATACAAGATCTCCTGCATAAGGTGCCCTTTCATAAACACGCATTCCTGTCAGGCGCTCATAGTTCTCCCTGATCTTTGCAAGGTGTGAGAAATCAAGATGAGGATCCACCCCGTGACACACCATGTTCATGGCAAGGGTAATGATATCCACATTTCCAGTTCTTTCTCCATTGCCAAACAGAGTACCCTCCACCCTGTCTGCACCGGCCAGCACACCAAGCTCCGCGTCACTGACGCCGCAGCCCCTGTCATTGTGGGGATGCACGCTTAATGTGACAGCATTTCTATATTTCAGATTTTTATGGAAGTACTCGATCTGGCAGGCAAACACATGGGGCATTGCGATCTGCACAGTAGTCGGGATATTAATGATCGCCTTATTATCTTCCGTCGGCTGCCATACATCTAGAACCGCATTGCATACTTCCAGTGCATAATCAACTTCTGTTCCAGGAAAGCTCTCCGGACTATATTCAAAAGTAAAGTTTCCGTCTGTTTCATCAGCAAGCTGCTTTAACAATTTGGCACCATCAACGGCAAGCTGCTTTACCTCTTCCCTGCTCTTACGGAATACCTGCTCTCTCTGTGCCACAGAGGTAGAATTGTAAAGGTGGACTACTGCATGGGGTGCACCCTTGACCGCCTCGAAGGTTCTCTTGATAATATGCTCCCTGGCCTGTGTCAGCACCTGTACAGTTACATCATCAGGAATCATATTCCGCTCGATCAGCGCCCGCATAAAGCTGTACTCGGTATCGGAAGCTGCCGGAAATCCCACCTCGATCTCCTTAAAGCCAATATCCACAAGCATCTGGAAAAACTGAATCTTTTCCTCAAGATTCATGGGCTCGATCAGCGCCTGATTACCGTCTCTCAGATCCACGCTGCACCAGATCGGTGCCTTATCAATGGTATCCTTTTTCACCCAGTCATAGGTGACTACAGGGGGCATAAAATAAGATTTTCCATATTTCTTTGCAATATTCATATTTTTCTCCTCACTTCCATTTTCTCTCAGCTTGCTTTCGTCCTGTCACAGTCCGTTTTCTGTGTCTGTCTGACATAAAAAAGAATTCTGCTTGCAGGATTCTCCGCCTGCGGCGGGTCGCTCCATGCGACATCTACCCTTCCGCCGCAGTGCGATCCTGCCCGGAGGGTTTTTTATGTCATTGGAACATTACGGAGTAATTTCCTAATGACATAAAAAATCTCTACAGAATGCATTCCGCATTTCTGTAGAGACGTAAAATCTTACGCGGTACCACTCTACTTCATGGTATTCCATGCTCTCATCAGACACGTTCCTGATCAGGATATGTCCTTCCCTCTTCTACGGCAGGATCCCGTCTGAACCTACACAGCCATGCATCACACTCATCGGCCTTCAGTCAGCTGCTCCAAGGTGAGTTCTCCTTCTGCTTCTGACTGTCTCGCACCAACCGGCAGTTCTCTGCTTTCCAGCGTAGGGTTACTATTCCTCTTCTTTGCATTTCATCATCATTTCTGATGACAGATTAAATAGTATCATAGTTTCTTGATCTTATCAAGTGGTTATTTTATCAAAATCCTTGATTTATTTTAATATTTTGATTTCTTCTCACCTCCTCTGAAGCATTGCTGCATTTCTTCCACCAGTGCAGGGGCACATTCAGCAGCTTTACAGATATCATCTACAGAAAATCCCATTCGCAGAAGATTACGGACTACAATTTTTGTCTTTTCTAAATTGCCTTCATTTCTTCCTTCATTTCTGCCCTCTCTTCTGCCTCTTTTTTCTCCCATGCTTTCTCTCTCTTCCAATAATTCTTCCAATGCCTGGCACATGTTGTATTCCTCCTCTTCCCCATTTATGGTCTTATATAAATCCTTCTTCTGAAGCATTGCTGCATTGTCTGTCATGACTGCTATCGCTTCCCAGGTTTCTTTGCTCAGATGAGCATAAGCTTCATTTTTCATCAGCTCTGACATCTTCTCTTTATCCTTTCGGCAGTTCATCGCACGGAACAGCTGCTTTAAGCCGGAATGGAACTCTTCAAACCCTTTCTGTTCGTTGATACAAAATAATGTCAGTGGATAATCCTTAAACAATGATCGAACTGATTCTTCTGGATCAAACTCCATCATATCCGACAGCTTCCTTGGCCCGTCCCATGGTTCCTCCCCGCTGTAGAGGCAGATCGTATAAACCGGATGCAGCCTGTCTGATCTCAGGATTCCTGAAAGCTTCTCATCCATGGTGGTTTTCAATTCTTCCTCAGATTCTTCCTTATGCCTTCCAAGAAGCCTCCGTTCCTGCTTTCTCTCCTTCAGCTGTCTGCTGTACTCTGCAGCATCATAGCCCATGCACCTAACCGGCATGCCATAGTCTATGTAGCTTTGGTTTTCTACTGCCAGCACCTGCAGGATCATCCCTGAACGGTACCTCATTTTCACATCACGGATGATCTCCGTTCCTTTTTGCAGTGGCTTTCCTGGCTGCTTTTCCTCC
>NZ_JAOQKJ010000009.1:0-158658 GCF_025567405.1 Suilimivivens aceti
ATTTGTATCGTCACTTTCACTGCTGTAATTTATTCTGTTTGTAATCAACTTTCCCCCTCACACGGGAATTTCAAAAAACTATTGAGGCGCAGAAGCACTGTATCTCAAACTCTTTGAAATACAATGCTTCCCTGCATTTTCTATATCGTCATGTTGATACCACTACTTTATGAATCCCCCACATAATCCATCTGATAATACTTCAATTCTTAGTTTTTTCCAAAAAAATATATTGATGTTTCATATTGCCAACTGTATTTTCTTTTCTCTGTTCTTCCCCTTAAAGTGAAAAGTTCCCTGCACAGGCCACAGTGAACCATACCATAGTTCACCTGACCGGCGCAGTAATCCCTTTGTGCCTATTTTATGATTTCATAGAGCAGGCTGCTCTTTCCTCCGTTCTCACGCCATCTCTGCTTTTTTTGTATAAATCCTGCACACTCCAGATCGTGGATTGCACGCTTGACCGTACTTACAGACAGGTGCAGCTCTCTGGCAATGGTACCGATTGCCGGATAGCATGTCCTCTCCCTGTCCGCACGAGTCTCCAGATACAGATAGACCGCCACCGCCCTGTGTGGCAGCTCCGTTTCATAGATTTCTTTCCTAGTCACCCTGCCTCCTAATCTTCCGTCCGTAAGGTCTGCCGCATCTTTTTCATGGTGTCCGTCAGCGGTGTCTGCTGCATGCCTCCTGTCCTTGCCGTTTCTGCAGGTGTCTCGTCTGGTTCTTCCATACAGCACATATATCTCCGTATGATCTCCTCTTCAATTTCCTGCTTGTCTGCGTATGCTACCTTTCTTGCAGATTTTTCTTCAATCTCATAGGGTTCTTCAAATGTGATGCCCCATTTTAAGAACAGTTTCAGTTTTGTCCGCATAGGGTGAGTCCCAGTCTTTGATACGATAAAGTTTCCTTTGGGCAGTGACTTCAATTCATCCGCTGTCATGAGCGGTCTTTGGATCATCTGGAGGGACTGGCTCGGATCATTCTTTCCCCGGCTGATGGAACCGGACATGACGGTTTTGCTGCCCAGGCTCTTGGAGAGCACTTCCGCTGATTCCGAGTTCGGTGCGAACCCTCCGAAGATGGTATCCTGACAGTTATCAATAATGATTTCTGCGCCCTCTTTCCCATAATTCTTATTAAGCTGGGCAAAGGACTGAATCATGGGTACGATACTCACCCTTCTGGATCGGGACGCTGAGAACATCATCTCTGCACTTTCAATCTTCGGAATCGTTCCGACCTCATCCCAATAGAAAACTACACGGTTGTCCAGTTTTCCTCCGTTCTCGTCTGCCACCACGAGGATTTCCCGGTAGAGCTGCTGTAAGATCAGAGAAATAATAAAATACTTTGTATTATCCTCCTCCGGCATGACCAGAAACACCGCCGTCTTTTGTTTACAGAAAAGCTCTGCATCAATAGCGGTATCAAAACAGAGTATCTGCTCCAGCTCGGAATCCAGAAAAGCATTCAGTCTGGATAGTGCTGTGGAGAGAACCGACTGCATGGACTGCTCTGCTGTATTTAAGGCTGCCCCTGCAAACCATTTCGCCTTGTGGGTATCCGGGAGTTTCGCCAGAAGTAGCTGGAACTGGTTTTTCCCTTTCACTTTGGATGGTGCAAGTAAATCCTGTATCAGTTTGAACACGCTGATGATATGCCTCTTTCCATCCGGGCAGAATTCCGCAATGAGCAGGATGGCAGCCGTCAGCACGCCTTCTGCCGCATCATAGAAAAATGCATTCTGTCCATAGCTGGAACTGTCCGTACCACCGGAGGAGATAATGGTCTTTGCCGTGATCTTTGCATACTTTTCTGCTTTTGCCTTGGCACTCAAGTCCGTATGGTCTGCAAGATACTCATCCATGTATTTGTTGACCAGATGGAGCATATTGTCACCATCGCTTCTGGTCGGATTACGGAGATCGATGACTGCCGTATGGTAGCCATAGTATTTTTTTGCAATGCCTGCATAGTTGCGGTATAAGTCTCCCTTTGTATCCGTGGTCAGGAAACTCATTCCACAGGCACAGGCATATTCAATGTTGGGATACAGAAAATGTGCGGTCTTTCCGACTCCTGCCGCGCCAATCATCAGGCAATGCACATCCCCGGTATCCACCAGTGCGTATAGTTTTCCTGCCCGCTCCATGCTGCCGAGTACCAGTCCCTGTGCAGCCGGCAGGTTCTCACCCCTGCGCCACAGCTCCGGTTCATAGGGCACCTGCACATAGGTTTCTGCGATTTCCTTTTTCGTGGCAAATCTCGCCGTTCCATGCTGACCGTCCCCGACAGTCCTGCTCTTGATTCCGTTTAATGTATAATAGTGTGACAGAAGTGACACGCCTCCAATCACGGAAAACATTGCCACCCCTGCGATCACCAGCATCACGACTGGCTGCATAGCATCATTCCTCCCTCCTGATGTTCCATTTTCTGTTCCTTCACAGTCTGTTTTGCCGGCTTCATCTGCTCTTCCCCGCAGTCGATGGCAACAAAAATATGAGCCCGGATGCATTCCATCGCAAGGCTCATACATTTTCTGGCAAGCAGTTCCTGATCTTCTTTTTGTTCTAAGTCTTTTGTATCGAACACCTCCAGTGTTTCTTCAAAGGCTGCCTGCATCTGCCGGATGCGGGTGTTGAAGTTTCCCTTGTCTTTATGCGGCTGATAACGCTTTGACAGATTTTCCAGTATCTGGTCTGCACTAGTTTCCCTGCCAAGTGCGATTCCCTCTTTTTCCATGCACCGCACAAGCACTCCGGTCAAAAGCATCCCCGGTCCGTCAAAGGCATCCATAAGCTGTTCCCTGCCCCTGCCCTTTTTCAGTTCATTATAAATATCCTGATAATAACGGCAGATATAACTTCTGTTGGCATACTTGATGTTGATGGATTCCGTCACTTCTTTCAGCACCTCTGTCCATGCCCTGCATTCCATGACTCTCGGATGCTCCTGTGCCGGAATTGTTTCCTCACCATATCTGCCTTTTAAATCCTCATTCCAGTCTTTGCAGGCTGACTGTAACCTCTTTACCGCACCATATCCATTGCGTACCAGAATCTCTGCCAGTCTGCCGCACGCCTCTATGCCTGCCGGATCATGGTCAAGGCACAGCACAACCGTATCCAGTCTGGGATTGTCTTTCAATGCCTGCAGCATGGCATGCTCTGCCACACCGTTTAAGGTGATATAACTGTTCCCCTGCCAGTTCTCTGGATACAGGGAAAGAAATGATAACAGGTCAATGGGTGCCTCAAACACATACAGTCTGTTCCCGGTTCCCCTGTATCCAAATCCGTAGGCAGCTTCCGAGCCTTCCTGATTCAGCCGGAAGCTCCTGCCGTCAGAACAGCTCCCCTTCACATGGATATGCCGGATTTTCCCCTCGCTGTCCAGTCCGGCAAATACAATGTTGTGATGCTCCGCAGATTCATATATGGTTCCTGCCTTCGCAAAATACGAGAGGATTTCCCTGTCAATATGACGTTTCTGCAGAAGATATGCATAGACTCTCTTCATGGTCGGATTTTTCTCCGGCAGTTTCAGTTCCTTTGGCTCTTTCGGTTCTTTTCTTTCCTCTGTCTGTTCTTTTTCTACAGACTGCCGTCCTTTCTCCGCTCTTCCCGGTTTTCTTTTTGTCTCCTGTCCTTTTCCCCGTTCAATAAGCTGCCCCTGTTCTCCATCCAGCAGGTAGCTTACCGCCTCCGGGTAGGACATCCCAAAGAATTCCTGCATGAAATCAATGGCATGGCTTCCAACCTGTCTGCTGTGGCGATACCAACTGCTCCCCCGGAAAGTCACACTCCTGTGCCGTTTCCAGCGCCATTCATTCCCGGAACGCTCCACCTCCTCATGCTCCCGGCGAAGGATGTCCGCAATCTGTACTGCATTGGCACGCTCCTTCTGTTCCTCTGTAAAGTAAATAAAATCTCCCAATCGTACCTCCTCTCATCATTTCTACCACTCCTCCAGTGATCACTGTGTCTGTACCATGTCCTCATGGTCATCCACGGCATGTCCCTGTGCAATCTTCTTCTGCCGGATTTTTCGTGCCAGCTTTCTGTCAATCCCCTGCCTGCGTCCTCCACTCTTTCTTCCAGCCACATTCTCTTCGATGATATGTTCCAGATGCCGCATGAGCCTTGTTGCCATTAAGAACAGATCGGGGTGTGGCATATCATTCCAGTGTTCTAAAAAATACGCTGCATAAATATTTCCCTGCTCTGCGGATTTTAAAAAATAATCGTATGCCAGTTCCTTGTCCTGCTGGACATCCTTTCCGATCAGATACACTTTCCCAAGGGCATATTGTGCATACTGGTTTCCGGTGTCTGCCGCCATCTTCAGATAATGCAGTGCCAGTTCCGTGTTCTTTGGCAGTTCTTCTCCGGCAAGATAAAGTTTCCCTAACCTGTATGCTGCAAATTGATTTTTCTGTTTCGCAGCCAGTGTCAGATACTGTATGGCTGCCGGAATGTTTTTAGTGTCCTCTTCCAGATATATTTTCCCAAGCTGATACTGTGCATAGCTGTTTCTGGCATCTGCGGCACGTTTCAGGTGGAACACTGCTTTTTCCATGTCCTCTGCTACCAGTGTGCCTTCCCTGTACAACCGTCCGATTGCATAATCCGCAAACGGATTTTCCTGTGCGGCTGATTCTTCCAGCCACTTTACCGCTTTTGCAATCTTTGCGTAATCCGGTGCTGTCCCAGACTCCCCGCTTAACTTTTGGCTCTCCTGTCTGATATAGAGTCTGGCAAGCTGATAGGAGGCATGGGTGTTGCCATAATCAGATGCCTTTGTCAGATAATGTTCCGCTTTCGTTTCGTCTGCCTCTGTCCCGATCCCATGCAGATACATGCAGCCGATACGATACCAGAGCGTATCATCCTTTGATCTTTTCTCAAGATTCAGAAAACCTAGAAAGGCTACACGATAACAATTTTCCGACTTTTCCTGATTTTTCTCTGTTCCGCATCCTGTCTCATACAGTTTTCCAAGTTCATACGCCGCATAGGGATTTCCCTTGCTGTAAGAACGGAACAGCAGACTATATGCGGTTTCCTCATCCTGCTCCACTCCTTTCCCCTGCAGATAGAGCATGCCAAGGGAATAGAGCGCATACTTATGTTCCTTTGCTGCCGCCTTGGAAAACCACTCCCCTGCCTGTTCCAGTTTCTCGTCTGTACCAAGTCCGTACTGATACATTTTTCCAATGCGGTATTCCAGATAGGTGTTACTTTTCTTCTGCTCTACATAATGCATTGCCGCCAATGCTTTTTTGTACCACACATCTGCCTTTTCTTTGTCTGCCTCACATCCAATGCCCTGTGCATAAATCTTTCCCATGTCGTGCATGGCATACGCATTTCCCTGCTCTGCCTCTTCCAGCATGATCTCATGGGCTGCCTCCTCATCCGGTTCTGCCTCCATCGTGCCATAGAGATATTCCCTCGCTTCTTTATACCGGTCCGTCCATCTGGCAAAATAAGAAACGGATTCCCCATGCTCTTCTTCCTGCCTGTCTGGTTCCTGCTCCTCCATCTCCGTCTGTCCAGGCAGGATATCCGACATGTCCTCTCCCTGCAATGCGGCAAGGCTTTCTGTCTGCTGTTCGGATACTTCTTCCAGCCGTTCCATTCCCGTTTCCGCTTCTTCCAGATACAGATACCCTTCTCCAAAACGGACTGCCTCACGGATGACCATGTTTTTAACGCTCTTTAGCTCCTTCTGCTGTGACAGCGGTATCATCTCTATTTCCGAATCTTTATAGTAATGCTGTATCTCCTCCCTGCTTTTTTGCCATGCCTGATAGCATTCTGCCACACGCTCTTCCTTTTCCAGTTCATCTACAATGTCATTTACGATGGCTTTCACATCTGCTTTCAAGTATCCATATACCTTTTTCCCTCCGGTATTTTTTAACCGTCTGGATAAAAGCTGCATCTGCTCTGCAATCTTGAGATTATGACAGACTCCCTCCTGCATTTGCTGCAACAAAAAAAGCAGACTTTTTTCTGCCTGCTCTTTTAACTGGTTTCTCTGTTCGGTTGCCTTCTCATAGATGCTTAGAAACTCCTGCCGGAAAATATCATGTGCGTATGCAGAACGCATGGCATCAATTCCCTTTGCCGTCAAGTATCCCTCGGACGGATCAGAAGAATAGACCACCAGATGCACATGGGGATGATGGGATTCATTGTGGAATGCCGCATACCATTTCAGGTTCCGGCTGTCTATCTTACAATTCTCATACAGCAACTGCACCCTGCTCCTCAACAGTGCCTGCCACTGGGCGGCACTGTCATAGCCTAACCGCTCGGCATCCTCCCTCCGCAGGCTGATGACATTCGTCCAGATCACACCGGGATGATTTGCCACCTCTTCTGCCACACGGGACAGCACCACTGGTTCTCCCTCATTTGAAAACAGACCGTGAGTACCTATGATTTCTACTCCCGGTCTGTTTGCCAGATAATCCATATAATTTTTCTTTTTCGCTATGATGTCAAGGTTATTCTCCAGCGCCTGCGTGATAAACTCAGATGCATTTTCTCTGGTTGGTCTTTGGATATAATCGTGATACTCATGCATCCGGTTCGCATCGGGAATCTTCGACAGAATATCTGCAATCAGACTTTTCTGCCGGTCGGTGGCTGGCAGCGAAGATGTCGTGCTGGCTACCTTCTCCACGCCTTCACGGGTGCCGATGTAATTGATGTAATTGGCAAGGTGTGCGGGCGGGGAGTTTTTGAGGTAGTTGCAGCGTAGGATAAGTTTGGGCATGGTGTCCTCCTTATTGGTCTGTCCCTAATTCCTTTTTCAGCTTTTCTGCTATTTTATTGAAATAATCTCTTTCTCCAATAAAATGCATATCGCCAACTGCCTGATATATATTCAATATTTCCAGAACACTCTTATAGTCGTTGCCTCCTCTTTTGTTTTCAACAAGTGCTTTCACAACATCATCAAATCTGCTTTTATCCTTTTTATAGGTTGCCAGAAGCATCTCCAGATCATCTATTGTCATAATATAACATCTTGGATCTTGCTCAAATATTTCCGGCAATGAGCCGACTATCATCTGTGTATTGGTCATACTCTCATACAAAAGAAAAACCTTT
The DNA here is from genome assembly GCF_025567405.1 of Suilimivivens aceti. NCBI lineage: Bacteria > Bacillati > Bacillota > Clostridia > Lachnospirales > Lachnospiraceae > Suilimivivens > Suilimivivens aceti. The sequence goes on from NZ_JAOQKJ010000009.1 coordinate 7,137, forward strand.
ATTACAGTTTTCTCTCCTTTATATTCCTGCTCTGATGCCTTCAACTGCTCATATGCCTCTTTTATGTTCCTGTTATAAAATATATCAATCTGCCCAACATCCGGCACCTGCTGTTTTGCTCCCAGTCCAAGTAATCCTGATTTTAATTCAAACAAAAATACCGCTTCATCCACTTCAACATAATAATCAGCACTCTTTTTTCTTTCCTCTGGAATCTTATGCCATGAATTCTTGGGCAGATATAAACCTGCCAGTTCTTCAAAGTAATCCTCAAACATCTCTCCAAAAGCAATTATAAATTTGGTTCCCCAATGATTGTTGTGATAGTAATCCCGAATCAGCCAGTACAATCCATCTGCTATCATCATCTGTACCAAATAGAAACTGACTGCAATCGTTTCTTTCGTCTTTTGCGTAATCACAAATGGTTTGTTGTAGAAAATCTGTTTTCGCAATGATGAGTTTCTCACCTGTTCATAGGTCACAGAATAATAACTTATAACCCGCTCCAGATTTTTCTTTGTCAGGATGCTATTTTCTTTTTTTCTATATAACTCTTCCGGTGCGCTTAATGGATCTGGATGAATAGAACACAGCCACCAGATAATCCATTCTACTGCTAACAATTCCTCTGCTGTAAGTCCAAATAATTCGTTTGTAATCACATTGATATCAACTATTTTTTTCCTGTTAATATTAGGCGAACCGATCAGCATATGGTAATTGCGGTTATAGTTCTGATATATCCATGCCGGATTTGCGTATTTAAATTGTTCATATGACATTCCCATCAAATATTTGAATATACTAGGCAGTCCATTATTTCCAATATATTCACTTCCTGAATGCTTATTTTCATACCCACGATACAGGTTGACCACTCTTCCTGCTAATTGTTCTGTCATAATATCATTTCTGTAATCATTGGAATTCGTGATAGAAAGATATGCCATGTTTGGAATATCCCATGCCGATAACATGACTTTTGCCTGCTTATGTATAAAACCATGCTGAATAATGTTTAAAGGAAATGTAATATTACATACCAAATGTTCATCTAATTTTTCTACTTGATTTTTATATATTTCAATAGATTTTTCTGCAAAAAAATAGATAAAATCTCTGGTAGCATAGTTCTTAATGAACCCTTCAAAATCTTTCAACTATGTTTCCTCCTCATAAATTCACAGATTTTAAGAGTACAGAAAAGACCACTACCGAAGTAATGGTCCTGTATTCCCTTCTGATAATTAATTTTTTTCTAACTCTCTCAACAACTCATCTGGGAGAATTACTTTTACTCTTGAATGCTTAAAATCAGCCGGATTTCGTGTAACAATATAATCTGCCATAGACTCAACTGCACATTCTTCCTGCAGACCATCTTCAAAATCTGAAAATGCATTGTTTTCCAATGCAGCTACTATCTTCTTTTCATTCAAGTCAGAAATCTGAAATATCTCACATAAATTTTTCAGAAGAAATCTTCTTTCTTCCTGACTGAAATTTTTTCTAAGAATATAAAACAAGTTTGGTATGCTATGTGCCGCAAGTATTCCTGTTATTTCCCTTGCCGCACATTTTTCCATAATTCTTTTTGCATCATCAGCATATGGTTCCCGATTGGCAAGTGCATCTATAATAATATTTGTGTCAACCAATATTACCATACTTTTCCTCCCTTGCCTCCTGTAATTCCTTGTCTGCGTCAAAATCTTCTGGTAATCTTCCGCTGAACTTCAGCACATTCTGGAGTGCTTCCATTGCCTGTTTCTTATCTGCAGGTCTGTTGGATGACATTTCCTCAAGATTCTGAAGAATATTAATCACATAAAACATTTTTTCATCTGGAATACGTTCTATCAATTCAACTGCCCGTTCCTTCATCTGTGTCATCATGTACCACTCCTTCCTTTTCTTTTATCATACTGTAAGTCTTACCGCATTTCAATAAATTATTTCTTAAAAACGATCCCCCTGCTGATATTGATATGCCTCCTCAAACCTCACTGCTCCATTGATCCGTTTCACCTCTTCTGCACACTTCGCCTGCAGCTTTCCGAGTGCCTGCTCATCCACACCATGGCTGTATGCGATCACATGGGACAGCTTGGAAGTTTCCACTGCAAGTTTATACATTGCACGAGCCATGCGGTTCTCGCTGTCCTTTACCGTTGCATGCATGACAGAGGAGATGGTTGTCAGCATATAATTTTCTATTTTCTCCGAAGTGAGATATCCGATATAAAACCGCAGTGCCCGATTGACGAATTCGTTTCGTGAACGCACATCTGCCTGTGGTAACAGGGCATCTACCTGCCCCAGCAGTTCTTCTTCAACGTAAAATGCTTTTCTGACTTTTTCCATTCTCCTCCATCTCCTTACATCTGCTGGCTCATTCCTGTACTCTGCTCCTCAGTTTGTTTCTGCACAGCCTTTAATATCATGCTCCTGTATGCTTCTTCGTTTTCCGCACTGATCGACATTTCAATTCCGTCCATCATATTTTTGACTCTCAGATTATCCGCAGCATAATAAAAGGTTTCACCACTATACTCTCCCCTTTCTCCATGCCTTGGAAATCCTATGTCACAAAATTCCTGCAGTTCTTCCTCTCCCTCCCGGAAATGGAATGATACCGTATCCTGTTCCATATCGATTTCAATTCCAAATGATGCCTGTTCTTTCACTGCAAGTTGAAACATCTGCTCTTTTTTAACCGCAGTAAATAATTCCTTTCCTTCTATTTCTTCCGGGAACAAATAATTGCCTTTCATCTGTTCCAGCATTGGTGCTGCACATAATCCTTTTTGTGGAGACATCGGGTCATTCAGCACACCTTTTAGACTATGCAGAAAATCAGCTACTGCAAAAGGGTAACTGAAACCTCCCGCATGTTCCGAAAAGAAATAGTGTTCCTTTCCGTTTTCGTGAACGGTATAAATTGCTTTTGTATTCATTTCATCCCTCCTCACAAATATCTACGATATGCTCACACAGTTTCTGCGGTATCACACTGCGCTCCCTCGAACCTTTCAGTCCCTGCGTTCCTGTCTTGCTTCCCCTCGGTGCCGGTACATGGCATGAATCACCGTTATGACACATCGGCAGAAATTCAGGGTTCGGATGATTCGTCCAGATATCAGTCGGTTTCATTCTGTTATCTCCATACTGGCAATAGGTCACTGTATATCTTGGCAGGTTCTTCATCCATTCCATCTTGCGCATGCCGCCTCTCGGATTCTCTATAAAATAATACTTTGGCTGTAGCTGCTCAATGAGTTCCAGCACATGTTTGTCTACCCTGTCACAGAATTTTGCATATGCACTGACCGGTTCAAGACTTCCTGTCTCTGGATTCTTTTTTCTGTGATGGCTGATCGCTGCAATACTAAAAGTAGCGCAGTCAGGACTCGCCCAGATGACATCCGGTTTTCCAAAAAGTTTTAAGATATCCTCCGCCGTCACCTTGCTGATGTCCTCATACAGATCAATGTTTTCAAAATCTTTTGACCATTCCACACTGAATACTTCATGTCCCCGTTGTTCAAAGGCTTTCCCGATGCTCCTTGTTCCTGCAAATAATTCCAATACTTTCATCGTCCCATTCTGGTAGTGGTGCGCACCTCACCCCATGGGACTACTCATTTCCTCCTTCTTTTTCCTCTGTCTATAGACTTTTTTCCTGTTTCTGCAAAAGGCATAACTTCTGCCGGCCTCTACTGCCTGATTGCACTGTAACAAAAATAAAAATGGCATAACCTTTCCGAATCTTCCAAAAAAGTTATGCCATGCTTAGAACTGCCCAACGGCTCTGCCGGTGGGTGTCTGACGGGTTAAGCCGCTCTTTTGCGGCATAACCCCTTTAACCTGCACTATTTTCGACCCTATATTTACAGCCCTAATTTCCCCGGTTTTTAGGCTTTCCCACGCTCACAAAAGCTGCCATTCCCGGATGTTTCAGTTATGTTTCTCCAAATCGGCTCACACAGGGCAGAACAAGTGCTGGTCGGTCACTTTATCCACTTTTGTAAAACAAGGGCACAAATCGGCTCACGGACGGTCACAGGGGGAGATTTGCTTTTCCTTCTCCCTGCTTTCCAACCGCCACTCCTCTGCTTTTACTCATTCTGCGCAGGCATTCCGGCAGATGCTCCAGTGCCTCTCGCAGTATTTTTATTGCTTTTCTTGATGGCTGCCGGAACATCTCCCCTGCTGTCGATGTATTCTCTCACGGCCTGGGGAACATATTTTTCATACATTTTTCCCAGCACTTCGTTCAATTCAGACTCAAAGTCTGCATCCTTTTTACCCATATACTGCTTGATCGCATTCAGCTTTTCCTCTTCATACTTGATGGTCACCACTGCCTGTTTCATGTTCATCTACCTCCGTATTTCCAAATAATTATTATATTTTTTCTGCCAAACACAGCACGGAAAGACATCCTGCTGTATCACATTTCCTGTATCATCCCATTGGTTTCAATCTGACTCTGGGCATTCAAATACTCCATCCACGAATCTCTTTCTACACCAAACAGACCATCATGAGAAAGGATTTCATTCCTGCTATCCAATGTGGCTTCGGCTCCGTCATTGTACAGCTTATGTAATACCAGTTCTGTATCCAGCAGTTCTAATGCCCTTTCCTTCGTAAGCGGAAGCATGCCATCCCACGTGTACCCGTAGTCATGCATCTCTTCCATACTTACCTTATCCGGCATTGGAATTTCTTCCTGCGATACCGCCACCACACGGGATAAGGTCTGCGTATCTCTGCTGTACTGATATACTTCATCTGATAAAATTTCAGTCGGAAGAAGCTGTGCGCGGTTCACCTCTTTTACCATTTCACGCAGTGTATCAAAATCTGTATCTTTTTCCTTCTTTAACAAAATACTTTCATGGATAGAGGATGGTAAAACCACAATGTCCCCACCCATCTCTTCTGCTATCCTGCTCATGACTTCCTTGTCAAACATATAAGCAGCGCCATAGTGTTTATCCTTATTAGTGAGGACATACATCTCAATAAGTTCTGCACCTTCCGGTATTTCATTATAACCAAGGGAACGTAATACTTTGCCCAAGGAAGCAAACTCCGGCGGAAAATAGTTATGCATATTGTCCCATGCCACTTCCTTTAATGTTTTTTCATCGATTCCCCACATTTCCAAATGGTTATTATGAATTAATACACTTCCCTTTTCTCCATTGGGAAGCTCCATATTGACTCTGTAAAGAAGAGCCAGATCCTCCCTCAGTTCATGCGGTACCTTCTCCAGCAATTCCTGATTCATCCCGGCATTCTGTACCACAACAAAAATGCTGTTCTTTACACTATCATACTGAAAACTTTCGATAGGAAATTCACTTACCTGCTCCATACTCTTCATGTACATGTCTGCTATTTTCTGTAAAATGTCATCCATCCTGGCTCCATCTGTATAGGCCTGATAGTATGGTTCCAGATAAATGACAGGTACAATATTGCTGTCTCCCTTAATGGAAAGTGCATCCCAAACCACGTCATTGTTCTTTCTCTGTTTCGTGATACTGATCTCATGCACACTATAATCCTGTGGCAAAAACTCTTTGATATGGTCTGCCACATATTGTTTAAAGCCTTCATAATTCATAAGTCTCTTACCTCCTGTTCTCTACATACTCATGGACATACCGCCAGTCTGCTCCTGTTCCGGTTCCTGTGTTTCCTGCTCCGCAGCCTGTTCTGCTCCGTTATTTTCCTGCTCCGAAACAGTCTCTCTTGCGGTCTGCTGTCTGGTGCTTCTTCTTCCCTGTCCTCTGCCATGTCTTGCATTTCCGGCTTCATTCTGGGCAGGCTCCTCCGTCTGGGGAGTCATCTTGCTTTCCACAAATTTTCTGACCTGCTGGGGCACACTTTTCTCATAGGTCTTATCCAGATGCTCCCTTAACACCTTCTCTACAGTGGTATCATTCTCCTTTAAGAAAAACTCCAGTGCCTCCATTTTTGCTTCGGGAAACCCGATCTTGATTTCTCTCTCTGCCATTTCTCTTTCCTCCTTTCCGCAGGAGAAAGTTTCTCCTGTAAAACAAAACAGATGCCCCTGGCATCACAAAAACTACTGTGGTCTGCCATACAGCACCTGTTTATCACTGTCAAATAAATTCCGATGTACTACTTTTCCCTTGGAATAGGATGCATCCACCACCATTCCATTTCCTGCATAAATACCCACATGGGTAATGTTCATAAATCTCCCGTTTGGTTTATGGCTCCAGAACACAAGGTCCCCCGGCTGCAAATCCTCCTTTGCAATCGTAAGGTCATGTTCCACCATGTACCTTCCCTGCTCTGCCGCAGTTCCGGGTATGGTGATGCCTGCATGTCTGTAACACCACATGGTCAGATAGCTGCAATCCGTATAATTGCCCTTTCCGCGATAGGTCTGTGAATAGGGATGTCCCAGCCTTGACATGGCAAGCTCTACTACCTTTCCTCCAACCTCGCTTGCAGGCAGGTCATAATAAGTGACTTCCCCGGACACACTCCAGCCCGACCAGTCCTCAAAAGCATCTCCTTCCTGTGGTGCGGTGGTATTGTATTTTGCCAGATACCACACATTCACAGCATTAGACTGCTGCTCATACGTGAGGGACGTTCCATAGTCAGTGCTGATCTTTTCAAACAGCTCCACCTTATCCGTGACCGCCACTGCCACCACATAGGTTTCTTCACTCTCACTGCCATCCGGGTTTTCTATTGTTTTGGTGCGTTCCTCATAATTCACAAAGCACTCCGCAAACCGCTGGTAATCAGAAGCTTCCAGCCGGACCCTGTCGGCGCCGAAATACAGAGAATAGAACACGGCTTTGACCAGATAGCGGTCTGTAAGCTCTCCTTCTGTCATATTGTCGATTTCGCCAAGAACCGTATCCAGTTCCCCGAAGCTTTCCTGCATCTGTCCGATGTATTCCCGGTAATCAGCAGGCATGCCGGAAGGGATGGTTCCTCCTTCAAATGCCAGACGGACCGCAGACCGGTTATGATCTGCCCCGCCGGATGCAATGCTCAAGATGCACACAATAATCAGGATAAACGGCAGACACAACGCGGCAATCACGGAAGCGATTCCTGTCCAGACCTTCTTATTGGTACCCACTGCGATGGCAGCTTTGGCAATCATTGCAGCAGTTGCTGGTTCCATGGGTTCTCCTCCATTCCCTCACAAACAGGTTCTCTTTCTGCCAGTTCCTTACAATGGGATACACTCTCCAGCAGACGGTTGACATCAAAGCCTGCCTCCAGATATCCGGTTGTGATGGTTTCCAGATAATGTACCGATGGGATTCCGATTTCATGTCCTTCATTCATGGTATAAGCCATGATGGATTCTGAGCCATTTTCCATCTGCACTTCCAGATTCACCTTGCCATAAAGCCTCGGATGCCCTTCGTAAATATCCAGATTTCTTTCATCCTCCGGTCCAATCTCCCAGATAAGAACAGGAACGCTGGCTCCCTTCTTTGGTTCCACCGTTGCCACTGCCGACTCCCGATATCCCCGGAACAGTAACTCATGATCCCTGATTTCTCCCGCTCCGATTACCTTTGCCGTGGGACATCTTCTTGCCATCTGCTCCAGATTCAGATTGGAGCCGTAAGCGATATATTTCTTTCTCTTTTCCATTTCTCTCTGCCTTTCTTAAAATCTCTAATTGTTTACATGGTCATATGCATTCCCTGTGACTCTTCTTCCGCACCTTCTTCTAACTGAAGGTTCTCTGCCTCCGCTGTCTGATTTGCTTCTTCTTTTTCCTTTTTTGCTCTAAGTCTCTCCTTTTGTCTCTCTGCCTGTTCCGGGTCCTTCCATGCAATCCCGCCTTCAAGGTTCTCCAAAAGAAACTTACGGGCGGTCTTAAACTCATCCCCGATCATTCCCAGACGGAGAAGCCATGTGCGGAAGGTATATTTCTCGTTGGTGCTGGTTGTCTTGATACGGCTGGCACTGCTCTGGTTTAACGCCTGTGCAGAGATGGCAAGGCAGAGCTGTATATAGGTCTTGATTTTTCCTGCGTGGGTAGTGGAATTAAAGAGCCTAAACTCAATGGTTCCCTTCTGGAACACACTGTGCAGGTTCAGACAGTGGTATCTGCTCTCATGGTAATGCCTGTTTCTGCCATCCCTTCCCTGGTACCAGATGTTGCTGACTTCATCTATGGACTTTGGTTTTTTCTGGTTCAGTTCCTGCAAAAAACTTTCCTCCACTTTTTTGCAGTATCTGTGTTCCCTCTCCACATCTACCTGCAATGCTTTATAAATCAGATCCTCCTTGCAGTACATGATGTTTGTAATGTTGCGGAGTGTTCTTGCCGTATAGGGTGCTGCATTCACATGAACATGGATACCGGCATTTTCCCCGGCTATGGCTCCTGCGTGTCTTAACTGCCGTACCAGTTCCTGAATCGTTGGGATATCTGCATACTCACAGATGGGGGATACAAATTCCACCTTGTACTCATCCCCGGCAGAACCGCCTCCCTTTTTCACTGCAACAATACTGGAGTCATACATGACTTTCCACTTTCTTCCCTGTCCGTCCCTGACACTGTATTCCTCATAATAGCCGCCATCGTAATGGGGTTCCTGCCCCAGATACTTTCCAATTACCTCTGCCGCCCTTTTTCTGGTAAGACCGGTCAGTTCTATTTCAATCCCGAATTTCTGCTCCCGTAAATCCATCGGCATTCCCGCTTAGCGGCCTCCTGCATTACCAAACAGCTTCTCCTTATATTCCGGTGCATGAACCATCAGGTTATACCTTTCGTTGCCGCACTTATAGAGACACACACCTCTCTGGGGATAACGGATCAGGTTGTACTCACTCTTCTCAAGCTGCAAAGTATCGATGTAAAATCTGGCATCGATATTTCCGGCATTGAATAAAAAGGCATGTGTCGGAATGGAAAACAGCGGTTTTGTATATTCTCTGATACCGTCAATATTAAAGTCCTCCAGATTCTGGCTGGCGAGAATGACTGCACTTTCCTTTTTACGGACACGTTTCATGAAGTTGCGGATATATTCCACCGCTGTCAGGTTGGTCAAGAACAGATAAAACTCATCGATGCTGGCGGCAGTATGTCCATTGGTAAGCAGTTCATTGGACATGTAGGAAAGAATGTTAAACAACATGGCATCCTTCACATTTCTGCTTGCCTGCAGCAGTCCTTTGACACCGAATGTCAGGAAGCTGCTGTCCGTGATGTTGGTATGTCCGTTAAAAAATTTGGACTCCGCTCCTTTACACATGGAGTGAAGTCCTAAACAGATTTCCTGCAATAATTCTGCGGTATACAGTTCTTTCTTTTTGGCATCGTAGTGCCTGTATTCCTCTTCCATCAGATCATAAAGATCTGAAAGGATGGGGTAATCTTCCGGTGTCAGCTTACTAAAGTCCGTATCATCCCGGATATTCCACTTCTCATACAGCTTTCCTAACATGATTTCAATGGTATCAATCTGGCTGTCCGTGAAATTCTTGTAGGTACCAAAAAAGTCCTTTAAGAAAGAGATGTGCTGGCTTAATCTGGAGGAACAGCGGAACGTATATGGTGCATCCGTGTCCTCCGGGCTTCCGTTCTCATCCCAAGTCTTTGGCTCCAGCACGTTGATGATATATTCTCCGCTCATCAGATCCACAAAGCATCCGCCCAGATTATTGGTAAGGTCGATGTATTCATGCTCCGGATCAAGGCAGATGACCTTCATACCGGATTCCCTTAAAATGGTCAGTATCAGCTTTAACAGATAGGACTTTCCCTGTCCGGAGTTTCCAAGGATCAGGATATTGGCATTGGTCTTGTCATCGGCTCTCTGGTTAAAGTCCACAATGACATTGCTTCCAAACTTATCCCTGCCGATATAAAAGCCATTCTTATCTGTCTTGCCGGAATAGTTAAAAGGGAACAGATTTGCTACACTGGAGGCAGGGAGTGCCCGTTCAAACTGCTCACGGAACACATTTCTTCCTGCCGGGTGGACACACAGAAAGCCCTGCTTCTGGCGCAGCAGGAGCTTGTCCACATTTAACTTGGAGCGGATTAATTCTGTCAACACCTCCGTCTGCAGCAGTTTCAGCTTTTCCATATCCGGTGCAGACAGTTCAAGAAACACAGCGGTGTGTAAAAGCGGCTCCCGATTCCTGTGCATGGTGGAAATGATGGCCGTCACATCCTGTAAGTTGCTTGCTGCGGTAACCGTTTCCTGTAAGTTCTCTGTGTTCCCCTGTTTCATGCGGTTCTTGTTGGCCGCATTGCTGATGATCTTTTTCTCCTCTGCCGGTGTCACCTGTCTGGTGTAGATTCTTAAGGTAACACCATCCTTTTCCCCAAGGTGTCTTAAAATCGCCTGTTCATCCGTGGCTGTCGGGTATTCACGGAGTGCCCAGACACTCCGGTAGGTATTTCCACAGATATAGTGATCCGTATAAAACTGGATGACTGACGGGGCAATCATATCCAGAAACCCTTTCAGCTTTGCCTCTGCTGTGGATTCTGTTTCCCTGTTTTTCTTTCTGTTTTTATTCATTTAAAATAATCCACCTTTCTCCGTCAAATTCCTCGAATTTTTCGGTTGTCACATTCTGCTCAAAATACACTGCAAGGATTCTTTTGATATCCTCTTCCTCTGCCCTCTTGGATGTAAATCCCTGCTCTGCCAGCATCTTTTCAATGCGGTTTAAGTAGGAAAAAATTTCATTTTCCTTCTTTTCACGAAGCCTGATGATCAGCAGAAACTCCCTTGCTGTTGCCATCTGTACCTGCATGCGGTCTAAGTAATTTGCATCCTTTTCCAGCAGTTTTCTTACCACAGGATTGGTTTCTTCCTCCATCCGCTTCTTCAGATATCTTTTGTTGTCCTCAAAATTCTCTCTGGAATTTAAGCACATCATTTCGATTTCCGTGATGCCCTTAAGCACCGTCATCAGTCCATAAATTCTGGCTGACAGACTCTCCTCCGACAGCACGGAAATGTTGCTGGGCTGGATTAAAAAGTAAACCAGCTCCTCATTCCTGTATGTTCGGATACTGTAATCCGTCACTTCTCTGGTTCCCATCAGTTCTCTGGTGGATTCCATGTTCTTTTTACTCATCCGGTGTGTACCTCCATTCATATTGCTGCTGATCCATGAAAAAATAAGCACAGGCATACCGGATAAAATCCATAATGGTCGTATCCTCCACCTGTATGGTCAGAAAGGCATAGGCTCCTGCGATGACTAACGGGAACCACACCCCTGCATAGGCGAACGCAAACACAGAGAATAAAATAATGATTCCGACAATGGCTAAGTCCTTTAATCCCCACAGCCACATGGTTGCCTTTGCCTTCAAGTTATCGGGATAGATATACATCCTCTTCCTCCTCTCCCATTTTTGATAAGTACATGGCGATGCCGCATAGAATAAAATCTACGCATGGCACCGCCACACTGTTCCCCAGCGCTCTGTATCTTGCACTGTCACTTGCCCTTGGTATGTCCGTCCAGTAATCCGGAAATCCCATCAGCCTTTCGCACTCCAATGGTATAAGTCTTCGTACCAGACTGCTCATATCTACAATGCATTTGCCTTGGTCCACATATTGGTTACTGATCATCTTCTCATCCCCGGCACACAGACTTCCTATGACCTCTTGGTATGGTTTTCGCTCATTTTCCGGAGCAAACACACAATGCCTGTCTTCTGTGGTCAGGGTATAACTGATGCCCTGCTGGTACCCACATCCGTTTCCACCATTCTTTTCCTTCCGGTTTATAATGTTTCCGGCAATGCAGAATGGTTCTTTATTAACGGCAAGGGGTGTATTGTTTCCTCCTGTACCTAGTGCTGATGTAATGGTCTGGGCAACCTCCACAGGACCGGTATACCGGGTGTCTGGTCCGTGATTGTCAAACAGTATCGGCTGGTTATTTCCTGCCATGCCTGCCGCTGCGGTAATGGTCGGACAGTACCCGATTCCGATTTCCACATTCCCCTGACTGGTTGCCATGATAATGGGCGGATTGGAACGTCCGTGTGCAAGCAGGGTTCCGCTCTTATTTTCATGCACATCCATCCGCTCTCCGCCCTGATCTAACAGGCAGATTACATAGTCTTTTCTGGGACTTGCCCTGCCTGCATCAGCAGTGCCTGTTTTAAAATAGCAGGCAACACCTTTCCTCTCTTCTCGCTTCTTCTGATAATTCCTCCACACGCTGTCGGACTCAAATAGTATTTCACCGGCACTGTGTCCTCCAAAATCTGCGACAAGGAAGATGCGATTTCTTCTCTGGGGGACACCCCAAAATTGAGCGTCCAATACTCTCCAAGCAACAGAGAATCCTTCTCCCATAATAAGCCCGGCAGGAGTCCATGCCCCTCCCGGCGGTCCAGGTATAGATACGTCTGCCTCTTTGATGCGGCAGACCTCTTCGAGGACTGTGTGGAAGTCGGCTCCGTGTGTTTCTCCACTGGAGAAGGCTCCCGGCACGTTTTCCCAGAGCATATACCGAGGTCGAATAAACTCATCTGTCCGTCTTCTATGGTTTCTCATCCTCCTTCTGTCCTGTTTTCTCATTTCTTTTACAATCCGTACCTGTTCCATGAATAAGCCGGACCTCTCCCCTGCAAGCCCCTCTCTCTTGCCCGCCACGGATAAATCCTGACAGGGGGAGCCTCCTGCTATCACATCTACCACCGGCAGATTTGCCCCATGCAGTTTCGTAATATCCCCCATATGCTTCATCTGCGGAAAGCGGTATGCTGTCACCGCCATCGGAAAGGGTTCTATCTCGCTTGCCCACACGGGACGGATATCATTCATGGTAGCTGCCAGCGGAAATCCGCCTATCCCATCAAACAGACTTCCTAATTTCAACTCTGTCATAGCACCACCTTATGCTGCCACTGCCTTCACGACCGTTCTGGTCATATTGATGGCGGTCTGGGCTGCATACACACTGCTCATGATGTTGGTCTTGGTGCTGGTATCCAATCCGAACTGTCCTGCAATACGAGGCACCTCTGTGCTGGATAACATGAGTCCTAAACCTAACAATGGATGGTCTTTAAATACCATAAGTCCTGCGGTTAAGATAGTGGACTGCAAAAACGCAGTGATACAGATGCCAATGACCTGCTTGCACCACTGGATAAATCCATCTATGTATCCTCTGGGAACAGAGAACATATAAAGGCTTCCAACCGCTATCTGGATTAAGAGGATTCCACCTCTTTTTAAGTTGGCAAAGAACACTTTGATTACTGCATAACCCATCATGACTGCACAAAAAGTCATCAGAATGGGATTTCCGATTCCCGGAAAAGATGCAGACATTAACACCTGCTGTGCTGTCAGACCAATGCTTTCTGCATTGGTAATGCCCGTAATCGCCGAACCGAACGTTCCTTGCAGGGATACACACAGCGAGTACAGGTTGACCGGTACTACCGTGAACAGACTTACCGCCATAAAACCTTTGATATAATTCATGGCAGTGTCTTTTATGCTTCCCCTGCCTCCCTGATACTCAATGGCACACTCAAAGGCTCCTACCACAAGTCCGACACCAAACAGTGCCCAGCCAAGGTAACTAAAAAAAGTGGTAACTGCGTTTACCCAAGGCAACTCAAACAGTTCCACTCCCATGTTATTCATCATCACAAAGAAATCATTTAGAAACCCTATGATTTTCCCATATATCCAGTCAAGTATCTGGTCCAGGATAGTCTCGGCCACAAAATCAAATATAAACATAGCTTGCCTCCTTCCTGTTTATTGCTCCCTATGTACCCATCTGTATGGTACAGTCCTGTTCTGCCTGCGCCATTACCATATCCTGAAATACAGACATATAATTTTCTAAAGTGTCTGCAACCTTCTGGTACTCTGCCGCACCCGGACGGAACACATACCAATCGCTTTTTCCACTATCTGTCCAGATATGGGGATTGACTCCCTCCTTAAAATTAGGATTGCTTACCTTCTGTTTTCCCCAGATATCCGAAAATTGAAGAAGAATACTATCTACCACTCCTTCTTTTCTGTTGATAACAGATGCCTTTATGCCTGCATAATGGTCACTGACTCCAAGGGTTACAAACTCCACTCTGGCTCTTAAATCTCCGCCAATGGTTCCATAGCACATACGACCTACATATTTCTGGTCTTTTAAAATGGCACTGTCTCCCATAATCTTTTTCAGTTCCGATTCAAAAAAATTCATTTCCGCTTACCTCATTTTGGACATAAAAAAACTATCCTGCCTGATAAAGCGGATAGTTTTTAATAATGTATTTTATTTTGTTTTATAGCATCAGGAAAGGTTCATTGTCTGGCTTTCATTGCATTCCTGCTCCAAAGCCTGATGCTCTGTAATAATCTGACAGCAGTAATCGTTTAAGTCCGGGATATCATTTAACAAGGTTTCCCATAGCGTTTCCTTATCAATTTTACCATAGTTATGAGCCACCACATTTCTTAATGCTTTTATCTGATTCCAAGGTACTTTGTTATATGCACTCTTAAATTCATCCGTAAAATGTGTTGTCAGTTCTCCTATCTGCAATACACAAAGCGCTACCGCATTCTGGTAAATAGAGTTGGAAACGAAGATATCATAATCCCTTCCAAACGTATCCATTGTATAATTGATTTCTGCGCAATAATCTCTGATATGCATTAAGATATCTATATTTCTACTGCCCTGCATATAGCATCACCTCATCCTTCTTTATACTCTCAAGAAATTCATCTGACAGACTTCCTGTAGTCAGTACATCTACTTTTCGTCCTAATGCATCCGACACTTCCGTATAAAAACCGCATAAGGCAAACATTCCTTTCAGGTTCCCTTTTTCAATACGGATGTCTATGTCACTCTGTTCATCAAAATCTCCTCTGGCAAAGGAACCGAACAGATATACCTGTGCAATCTGATATTTCTCCGCAATAGGTGTTACGATATTTTTTATTTCATCAATCGTATATGTTTTTACTTCCATTCTGCATTCCTCCTCTCACTATAATTATACCCGTCTTCTTGATAAATGTCTATGGATAGCCCTCTTTTTTGGGCAGTTTTCCCTTTCCTACATTCCAAGAATTGTCCAGATATAGGCAGGTGCGGTCAGGGTAAAGACCAGACAGGCAAACAGAATTGCCGGAGCTGCCCATTCAAACTGTCCGTGCTTTCGGTAATCAAAATATGCGGTTCCCAGCTTTGCAAAAAAGAATACTGCAAGGATCAAATCAATCGCAGGGAATACAACCTTGTTTACCACCGTCTTAATCTGCGCGGAGGCATCCTTCCATGTCCCCTCAATAGCTCCTGCCACATCTCCTGTTCCGGCTGCACATACCGTAGTGCCAAACATAAGGGAACACACAAGTACCAGCATTACCATCACTAACCATTTCTTTTTCTTCATTTCTCTTCCTTTCTCCTTTCGGTACAGAAAAATACTGCCCGTAAGCAGTCCTTTTCCACTTGTTTTTAGTTACATTGTTATCTGAGGTGTCTGCGTCTGCTCCTGAAAAAGCTCTGCTACCTCATAGATATTGGGGTTCTCATAGAACCTTAAATCTCCTCTGAATCCTATCTTCAGATGGCTGAATTCTTCTCCAAGTTTCCGAATTTCCTCCGGCGCTCCGCCAGGGAACTCCTGATTCCATATCACCCAATCCCCATTCTGGTATCTTGGGGATAACTCCAACACCACATATTCTTCCGGTACAAACTTTGGATATCTCCTTGGAAGTCCGTTTGCATCATAGTAAAGTTTTCCTTCTTCCATGACCGTTAACTCCATTAGTCTTAAGGCATCCTCCAAGGAAGTGCAGAACCAGCATTCTCTATCCTTAAATTTTCTTATCCTCCCATCCTGTAAAATAGGCTCTACGTTCTCCCTTTTTGTGTAGTGATAGAGCAGTCCTTTTGGTCCGTCGATTCTTTCATACGCCATACCGTTACCTTGCCCTTTGTGGTGCTATGTGCCAGTCATCCCATAAATCTCCCGATATCTGTACGGAGTCTGTCAGATTCACACTGAGCATTCCATCCGGTGTCCAGCAGTCCAGTAAGTATGTGTAGACCGTATAGGTACCATTCGGCATCCACACAGGAGTGAAATGTGTTCTTCGGTTATAGGTGGAATAATGGTTATTCCGAAACTCAAACCCTGCATGGTACCCGCTTCTTGTTCTGTCTAGCAATCTCCAATAGGTCTTATAATAAAACTCCGGGAAATAACTGACTGCTGTCTGCGGTGGTGTGGTTGCCGAGGACTGGCCTGTGGATACACTGGCATTTACACTGATGTTCACACCATAGCCACTCTTGATAGTGGTAGCTGTTGCAGTAGGGGATTTGGCATCCGTAGTAAGATCCATTGTTGCTGATAGGGATGCCGAATATCTGTCCAAGCTAAACTCCCACCAGCCTTCGTCCACGTACTCTCCCTCATCTTCCCAATATCCATGACTGCTTTCACAGTCTTCCTTACACTCTTCCGTATGGGAACCTGTTTTCCATTTCCAATCACTATGCCATACCCATTTTTCTTTCCACCAAGGCCTCCATACACTCCATGACGCACTTGTCTTCTGCGGATTTGCAGGAATAATGGCATTGCCTGCATTGTAGGAATCATTTCTGTCATCCGCTACCGGATTGGGCGGTGGATTCCTATCAAGGTCTACGATGTTGGCAGTAATCGTTCCCTTACTTGCACTGCCTCCTCCGCTGACACTCACGTTTATGGTGATATACTGTTCCGTAGACGGTGTATGCCATTTCACCCACACAAGCTGCTGTCCGTCCTCCGGATAATACACATTGTTTACCGTGTAGTTCCTTCCAAGGATACTAAACGTTACACTTACCGGATGGTCGGGATCGCTCTGCCCTCCACTTATGGTGACGGTTGTTACCACATCCGTGTCTACCCGGTACTCATAATCTGCCGCAATCACTTCCGGTGTTACCACCTCATTAAACCTTACAATACCAAGTCCTAATGAACCGATAATCTCATCATCTGAGACCTTCTGGTTCTTACCGCCACCCCAAGCCGGATATCCCAGGTCTGAGGTTTCCAAAAACATGGCGAGGGGCAGATTTTTATGCGTCAGAGACGTCAGCTTCTTTCTTAACATACCACCTCTGACCTGGTTATACATTGCTGCTTCTGTAGCGGTGAATGCAGTTCGTACTCCTTCAAACGTCACATACGCAATAGGTTCCAATAACAACTTATAGTCCCCACCTATCAACGTATCATAGTTCATCCCCACATATCCTGCGATACTTCGTATGACCTGCTCATCTGTAAAATAACTTTTGATAGCGGCTAGACTTGCACTGCCGGAGGATGTGGTAATAATTTTGGGCAGAGACTGGGTAGGATTGATATAACTGTAACTTCCTGTATCCGGTGTTAATACTGTTCCACTCCGGTACTGACTTTTACAGACCTTTCCAAACTGTACTCTAATATCGTTCGGTTGTTTGTTTGTCAGGTCTATGGACGCACTTACTGCACTTCCGTCACTGGCACTAACCACTGTGACTCTGACTCCTTCATCTCCGGTATTCCAGAAGTTTGTGTCCGTACCTTCTCCTAATCCTCCACCGCCATTGTTAATGTTTCCATTGCCTTCGGCATGCACTGTCATGGGTGAGAGTGTAGATAGGATTAACAAAAAGGTCAAGACTAATAACTTAAATCTTTTCATGTTGCCTCCCTTCTAAATGCAGAAAATCACCTGCTGTTGCAAAAAAATTTCTGCATGAAAAAAGCACAGCGTTTTTTGCTGTGCCTCTTTCTTGGTATCCCTAATCCATGATACCTACCTTATTTCCATTCTCATACATATCGTCTGCCACGGTACCGCTTCCACCGCCACCGTTATCTACAACCCATCCAAATCCTTCAATGTAAATCATACCATCTTTGGTATCTCCGGTTTTCGGAGTATCATCCACAAGCGGTTTCGTCCCTTCCGGCTCCTCATACTCTGGTGGTGTATCCGGCTTTGTAGTATCCGCATCCTCTGTTAAGGCAGGCGGCTCCTCCGGCTTTTCATCTTCCGTTTTTTCAGGCGTTTGCTGGATTTCCTGCTTTCCGCTCTCCACGCCATTCTCTGTTTCTGTTTCGATGATTAACTCCTTTGTTTCCTCTGTGCTTTCCGTTTCTTTCTGCACCTGCCCGGTTTCTTCCGTATCCACCATAAGCTCAACCTCTTCTGTAGGTTTACTCTCTTTAGGTAACTCCTGCACCGGTTCCTTGTAAAGCACCCTGCTGATTCCGAAAATCAATAATACGCTCACTGCTACGAGTCCTGCGATGATAAGTCTTTTCTTTGTACTATCTTTCATAGCAATCCCTCCTGTATGTAGTTTTTAAATTTCTTTTTGTCAATCCCCAACCTACCATACAACTTTGCAGAAGTCTATCAAAATGTAATAGGTTGCACGATATCTGTAACATCTTACTAAAATTTCTCTGTATAGGCTGCCCGAACCTTTAGATTTATTGACATATTGGTGATGATCTTTCCGGCAAATCTTACCGGCACCTCCAGTCTGATGGAGGCATCTGCATAATAGGGGCCGCCTCCTGCACCGAGAGCATTATTGTGTATATACACACAAAGATTGCTCAAACAGTACTCCATCTCTCCTCCGTTATTGATTCGAACATATCCCGCCCCGTCCTCTTCCAGTCCGAGTAAAAAACACATTCTGCTGTAAATATCCCCATAATCCACCGAGGGAGAAAACGATTCCCCATCCGGCTCATAGCCTGCGGCATATCCTTCCCTGACACTATGGTAAACCTCGTTATAATTGTCATTAACTGTGGATATGACGGCAGACTCCATTGCATCCTTGATACCTGCAGCGGTAATCACAAGGCGCATGTATTCTGCAACTCCAAGGATAATAATCAGCATGCAGATGGTTACGGCCACCACAAGCGGCATCATATTTCCTTTCCGGTCTTTTAATAGGGCGGCAGTCTTTTTTCTTAACTTCCTCATTTCCAGTACACCTCACTCTTTCCGGAGGCTCTTGCCCGGATGGTTATCGGAAACGAACCAAAGTTTCCAAACAACCCTAAGTCCTTTTGTATGGTAACGGTAACCGTTACCTCTTCATTTAATTGCAGATTCCCGGTTCTTGACCACTGCACAGTCGGGTGGATTCCTGTTCTTTCCTCCAAGACTCTCTGCCTGTTCGAAGTCTCGCTTCCTACCCTTCCGCTGATCTCAGCCTCTCTTGCCAGTTCATCTGCAAAATTGTCTACCTGCATTTTGGTGATAAAGATGGGGAATAACCTTACGCCAAGTGCAATCACTAACATGACACACAGCACCATGACTGCCACATCAATGTACCCCTCTCCCCTCTTATCACGCAATATTTTTCTTATCTGTCTCATTTATACCTCCTGCTAGAACAAGGTTCCCATAGACCTGATGATTTCATAGATGATGATGGCGAAGTAGGTTGCCAGAAAACACATCAGCATGGCAAAAGAATACACTCTTATTTTGGGTGGTATCTTGGCTGCCTTCGCTTTCAGTCTCTGAAGCTCCGTCTGCTTAAAATCATGGGTTAACATCTGGAAGTACACGGCTCCGTCATCTCCTCTTAACACACCGATGAGACCTCTGACCACATCCGATAACTGTGGGGAATTGAGCCTTGCCTCAAAACGGGTTAAAGCTGCCTCATAACTGCTGGAGCGCATATCCGCACACACAATATCCAGTTCTTTTCTGAAGGCTGCCCCGGCATTTTCCTTGTAATGCTCCAGCATGGAAAGCACATCCCTGCTGTTTTTCAGTTCCTGCGTGATAGTAGATACAAAGCGGTATAACTCTTCCTCTATCTGCTCCCTTTTTTCTTTCAGCATTTCATCTGCCTTCTGGATTTCCTTGTAATAAATCATGATTCCCAAGAGAATTACAAATAAAGCAGCCAGCGGAAACACATGCAGTGCCGGAATAATGAGCAAAAAGACACTTCCGGCTTTTAAATATGCGTATGCAGTATAGACTTCCGGTGTCATGCCAAGCCCGGAGGCTCGAAGCACATTTGCCATCCGGTTTTTCTTGTAATCATTCATACGGATGTACTTCGCAATCTTCACGGCTCCATCCATATAAAAGGCATCCAAGGTCTTGGATAACTGTTTTCCTTCCTTACCTGTATCCATCATTACCCTGCTGGTCTTTAAGGTCGGCAGACGTAATAGTCCTGCAAGCAGCAGAAAGAGACCTATAGAAAAGGTCAAAAACACACAAAATAATATCAGATTCATACTGTCTCCTTTCTACGACCTGTATTCTATCGGTTTTGTCAGTCTGATTACATGGGCTGTGGATACAAAAATAATAATGCCTGCAATGCTGAGCATTATCTGCCCCACTACCGTGTGCATCAACGTATGGTACCAATCCTTATTTAAGAAATATAAAAGTGGAATGTTACCTACAACCAGCACTACCATTGTGATAAACTCTTTCCTCGGCTCCATAACCATATATTCCAGTTCTGCATTCACAATACGCATGTCGGACAGTTTGGCCACAATCGGTGTCAGTGTTGTTTTTAGCGATCTGTCATACAGGCAGGCTTTTAAGGCATCCACCCATTCCTTAAACACATCATCCGCTATCCTTGCACGCAGTTCATCCAAGGCCGCCTCCAAGTCAGGATTAATCAGACGGATTCTTGACACAAAATCCTGAAAGATGTTCTTTACCGGCGGATTTAAATATTCCAGATTCTCTTCCACAGAAGTCAGGATATCCTCACTTCTTAGATATGCGGTGGTAATGATGGACAGTGCTGTTTCCAGTTCTGCCGACACATCCTTTTTGAAATGGGACGCAGTCAGCTTAATGTACCAGAAGGGAAGGAACATAAACCCTACCGCTGCGACGGGTACCAGAAAGAAATTCCCAAGCATGGCTGCCCCAGCGGCACCAACAGCAAACAAAACCAATGATACCGTACATAAAAACGGGAAGGTATTTTCCCTGTCGGTAGCCTTTAGGATACTCTGTATCTCTTCCACTTCTCTTCGTAAGAAGGACTTTTTCTTTCTCTGCGTCTGCTCTAAAATCTCCTCTCGGATACCTTTGGGTCCGTCCAACAGCCTCTTAAAAATATTACCGGTAAAATCCGTAAGATTAATGCCCAGCAATAAAAATAAGCCTATGATGATACCCATACAGGCCATTACCTGCATTGTCAGCATACGCTTGCACCTCCTCCCGTAATTTTATTTAGCACTTCCCTAGGCATTCCGTTTTCAAGGAACCTTTTTTTCAGGCTCTCTGAAATACCGCACACCTTTTTATGGGTTCCATTGATGATGAATTTATCTCCTTCCACCCGGTTTTCCGTAATCTCATAACGGAACAGGGAATTAAAATGTCTCTTTCCATCGGGTGTGATTTCACACTCCATGATTTCCATGAGCCTTCTTTTCTTGTTCTCAAGCTGCTTGGTAAATACCACGATGGGGAATGCCTCCGTTACCAAATCCATCAGCACCTCATCATCCATATCGTATTTTCTCTTACACAGGGTTCTCATTCGGCTGTAGGTAGATTCACAACTGTTACTGTGAATGGTGGTAAGCACTGTATGCCCGGTTCTTGCAGACTCCTGTGCGGTGTATGCTTCCGAGCTTCTCATCTCTCCCACACAGATAATCTCCGGGTTGAAACGCAGGGCCATATCAAGGAGCATATCCTGATCGATGTTCTGCTTTTCATTTTCGCTGAATCTGGTCAGGGTATGGATGACACTGTTGGTTACCTTTCCATCCTTCTCCCTAACAAGAGCCAGCTCCCTGCTTCCGTTCTCAATGGTAAAGATACGCTTGTTATCGGGAATGGTAGTAAGGAGCCACCCTGCCAGAGTTGTTTTGCCGGAGCTGGTGGCACCTGCCACACAGATACTGATTCCATAACGCAGACATTCTGCCAGAAAATCTAACATTTCATCGGTAGCAGTTCCTCCATCCACAAAGTCACTCTTTTTGAGGCTCTGTGGATTTACGATTCGGATGGAAGCTGCAATACCCACATCCTCATCCACAAGAGGAGTCTTTAACACCGCAATACGGATATTTTTACTTAAATGCCCAAGGACTGCCGGGGATGCATTGTCAAGCACCATGCCGGACACATGGAGCATTCTTCGAATCACGTTGATGGCATGCTCCGGTGATTCAAAGTGTTCCTCCATTTTCTCACATCTGCCATCACTGTACTGCACCTCAATATCCTTCCATGAGTTGATGTCGATTTCCTCAATGCCTGTTCCGAAGATGTACTTGGTTAAAAAAGAAAACTCTGCCATTTCCGTATAAAGGTCATCGATTAGCTCTTCCCTTGTTTTGCCTTTGACAGTGATGCGGTAATCTGCTATGTACTTTGAGATGTATCTCTTGACCTGCTGTTTTACCTCATCGTTCCCGCCTTCCACCATGAGGGTGGAATACTTGCTGGAGATATACTCCTGCACTTCCTTTAACACATCGGAGAATGCCCTGCCTTTTTCCTCCGGGGAAAAAAATAAGTTCTGGTTATTTCCCATCATACACCGAACACCTCCTTGCTGATTTTCTCTATCTCTTTTCTAAATGCCCGGCTCTCCTTCAGTCCAAGTTCTGCCAACATATCTCCCTCCAGATACTGTGTTTCTACTTCCCTGCTGTGGGGAATCTGAAAGGAAACGGAGCCAAGCACCTGTTCCACGTGACTGCTGGCCTCCTGCTGTTTTACATTGGATGCCACCTTAAGCTGCTTGTCCGCATCCCATTTGTTGTCACGAAGCAGTGGCAACTGTGAGGACAGATAACTGATGGATTTTAAATCACAGTTTACCAGTCTTAAGACCGTATCCGCTTCCATCAGTGCCACCGCCGACAACACATCCGAAGCAATGGTGCTTCCGCAGTCAATAATGACAAAAGGAACCACCTCTCTTGCCTGCTCAATCAACTCCGCTGCCTGTGTCTGGTCATAAGGCGGATAAGTGAACACATTCTCCCCTTTTAACATCCCCACCATACTTAAGTAATCATTCTTTCTGTAGAACATACAGTTTTTCTTAATCAGGTTTTCTGTTACATGAGTGGCAGCAAGGATGCTCCCCAGAGACTTTTCTCCTTCCAAGTCCCCGGCTGCACAGATGCAGGGCAGGGGCGGTGTGGTCATGTCCGCAAAAATTAACAGCACATTTTTCTTTTTTCTGGCAAGATAATCTGCCAGCTTTACGGAAACCGTTGTCTTGCCGGAGGATGGACTCCCCCATACAGCAAGCACTCCACCCTGCACATCTGCCTGTTCCTCATCAAATCCTGTATTTCTCGTAAACAGAGAGTTCTGTTTAAAGTTCACGTTCTATTCCTCCCCATCTGTAGTTGTTTCTTCCTCTGTGGTTTCCTGACCGTCTGCATTCATAACAGGCTGACCGTCTTCTTCAGTCGCACCCTCTTCCTGTAATGCTTCCTCTTCTGCTGCTTTGATTTCATCCAGTACCTGATCCTGTGCCTTGATAAATTCCGAAGCTTTGTCTGCATCTCCACGGAACACTAAGGATAAATGGATTTCTCCCTCGGCTTCCAGTCTGGCAAGGAGTTTACTCTGCTCCTGTCTTACCAGAATGGTTACGGTAGACGGCAGTTCCTTTTCGTCTTCCTCTGACAACTTTTCCCCGGTGTTGGCATCATAGCCGGACTTGGCAGTCACCGCGATAACCTCCACGTATTTGAGTTCCACAGGGATTATGGTTTCTCCACTGCCAAGGTAATCCGGTGCAATGACGGATACGATATCCCCACTCTTTAACTTGCCGGACAAGCCTTCCGCAAAGGTATTGATGGTAATTGACATGGCCTGCTTTTCCCCATTTAAGCTGTAAAGATATTTGTTCTCTGCGGCAGGTTCATCGGAAATCTTATCCGTAAGAATATAATCTCCTGCATACACAGTTGCAGTCAGATATTTTCCCTCCACATCTGCAATATTTCTTATCACGTTTTCCGGCAGGTTATGATTTCCTACCTCTACCTCGTCCAACATACTTCTTGTAATCTCTTCGCCCTCATTTACCTGCCTATTGAAACGGACAATGGTAACCTTCTTGGATAAGCCTGCATTGACAAGGGGTGTAATGGCAAAGCAGATAATCAGGGACACTGCAATACAGAAAATCCCCAGCACGGTTCGATTCTTAAATAATTTCATTTTGCGATTCCTCCTAATAATTTGTTCTTACCTTTGTATATTTCTTGCGGTTCTTACATACTGCAGCCACTACACCAGTGATAACTGCCAGCACACCGGCTACTACTAACATTTTTTTCATGATTACCTCCAATTCTTCACAAAAAAGACACCGCATTTTTTACGGTGTCCTCTAAGTTCATCTATTACATTGTCATATTCGGTTCGGACAACTCCTGCTTTTCTGACATTACCATGTCATATGCAGGCTTTAAAATCTGTTCGAACCTTGCAGTTATATACCTCTTATAAAAGGTTTTCTGCAACTCGGTAATAAAGGGTACTTCCTCAATAAACCCTTTTATCTGCTCCAAGTTAATTTTCGGAACCATTCTTTGTATTGCGGCATTGCATTCCGGCTCCTCTGCCGACATAAGAAAATCATAGTAATTGATTTTTCTTCCGTCTAACTTAATTGCTGATGTTGGAAATTGGTATACCCTGGCATTCATCACATCTTCATTTACCAGTGCCTGTTCCATAATCCTCTCGTCTGCCTGCGGCAACAGACAGCTTCCGCAGTCATAAACCGGAGCAATGCTTGCCTCTTTTGTGGAATCATCATACAAAAAGCCCCAGTTTCCATTGTGCCTATCAAAATTTCCAAGCAGGGCATCTACCACAAAGACATTAAAGAAGTGCTGCATCAAAAGGGACGGTTCCACATACTGCTGTTTTTCTATGGTATCCATAATGTCTGCCAGTTCTGTTCCGCTTCCTCCGGATTCGGAATCCAGAATGGTATTTTTTATGGAGCAAAAGTCAAACAACCGATATCCTTTCTCAGTAAAGTCCCGGCATGCACATACTACCTTCACTTTCCCGCTTACTTCATAGGTTCCAAGCAGGGTTTCCTGTGCCTTGATGCCAACCATGTTAAAAATACTGCTTGCTATATGCTCGCTGATACAACTGTTCGTATAGGACAGCTCTGTCGGCTTCGCAGCACCGGACGGTGGAAACTTAAGCATATACTCTCTTCCGTTATATTCCACTGCAATCTTCTTTCCGTTAGCACCATTGTATGCTCTTCCTAAAATCTTCTTGCAGTTTGTAAAATCAATCGTTCCTGTCATGTTTTCCTCCGAAAAGATACTTGTTTCGCAAAAATTCTGCATGTTCCCGTGTAATTGCTCCATCATTAATCTCTGCTATGTTAATGCTTCCGTACAGTTCTCCCCACAGGCAATCCAATAAATCGGACTTAGTTTTAAGACCTTCCTTGTAGGCATCTAAATCGTGCTGCAGATATTCCGGCAGGCCATACTCGTAGGCACGTTCCCTTTCTGCATTCTGTATTGCTGCAACTGTCAGCATCTCCATGGAAACGCCCAATACCTTTGCTAATTTATATACCGTTTCTGCACTGCATTTTTCCAGTCTGGTTTTTCCACTGCATATATCATTCAGTGTAGCGTGAGGAATACCTGCTTCTACTGCAAGTCGGTATTTTGTCATGTTCTGTTTCTTTAATAACCTTTCTACCATTTCCTCTTCCTCCTCTCTATCTATTATATCGGCATACCGAAATATTATCAATAGAAAGTAAAAAGTTTTTGCAGGATTTTAGAAATGCCATTTTACAAAAACATAAAGACACTTATAACCATCCCGACAAGCAGGAAAGGAACAAGCGGATATTCCTGTTCCTTCTCTGCTACACAATTTAGTTTTCTTATTTTCCTTATGCACTGCCTTACTACATGAAACAGTAACAGAAGACTCAGTGCCATAAGAAGTCCTGCAAGGGTCCGTTCAAACCCAAACACCAATCCGCAGGCTCCTGTCAGCTTGATATCTCCTCCTCCGATACCTCCTACAGTTATCCCTGCAACAAGTAGTGGTAACGCCACAAGAAGGCCTTTCAGATAAACAGACTCCGGTGGAAGCAGGCTTACCCCAGCGATAAGTAGCGGCATCCAGTCCGGAATCATTCGCTTTCGGATATCAGAGACTGCCGCCAAAGACAGAACGAGAAAAAATAGGGTAAGCCTTATCTCGCAATGCCTATAAGGCTTATACACCATACAATTGATCTTTAACATTAAAAGATTGTCCAATTCTATTGTATTTAAAGAACTTATACAAAATGTAATTTTCCTTATCTGTTTCATGAGTTGATAAGATAATCTGTCTATCCTTAAAATCATTACGAAGCACTTCTATCATTGACGAAATATTAATATCATCCATTGTTTGAACCGGATCATCTATAAGAATAAATCCAAGATCACCTTCTGATTCTTTTACATATTGCTTATTCATAGAAAAAAGGAACGCCAAAACAAATCCCGATAATTGTCCCGAACTGAACGTATTCAGGATATCGTGCTTCACATGCCCTTCCGCGGAGCATCTTACATTGCTGTTCCCGGATTTCATCGAAATCATGATTCCCGACCAGTTCCCCAGTATGTATGCCTTCGCCTGTTCCACTGCCTTTCGCTTTGTTTCTTTGTCTGTGATTCCTATGATCCGGTCAAAGACTCCCTCTGCCATCCATTTTTTCTTTTTATGAATGGCTCTGTATATTTCACTTCTGGCATCCTCTGCTGTGTCTTCCAGATGGGAGGTTGCCGCTATGATGTATTTATGCATATGATATTTATCAAGGGCAAACTTGGACTTAGGAATGATCTTTTCTCCTGTGCGTATCCATGCTGCCCCGTCCCCGTTGATATAAATCCTGTCAACAGCATCCAGATCATAAGCTTCGTCCAGATAGTCCAATACTTCTGCCCATAGTCTGCTGGCTGCTTCCTGTCCATCATAAACACCTCCGAAATACTTCGGATTTATCAGCCGGGGACGTCCTTCCTCATCACCTTCCACGCCTTCATAAACATATATGATCCAGGGCATTACGGTATTTATGCGGGGTTTCCTGATATCCCCTTTCTTCTCCAGATACTGAAGGGCCACATGGTCTTCATCCGCATCTATGTAAAGTGTTCTCAGTTCTTTCTTTTCCGCAGTCTTCAGGACAGGGAACTCCAGCCTGTGCAACTTGTTCATTACAGCTTCTTTGCTTATGGATTCACCGTTTATGCTGGCACTGGCACCGCCTTTTCGATAGCTGCTCTCGGATGCTTCCTGTAGAATTCTCGCTTCTGCATCTTCGGTTATCCTGGCATGATGCTCCAGCCCCATTAACTGATCCAAAAGGTAACAGGATTCACCGGTAGCAACATTTTTGAACAGAGTTTTGTGATATACCACTTCTCCAAGACTGGTCAGCAGGGAAGTTTCATCTCTTCTGACAATGTACCAGCCCCGGCGCAGATCCTTTCTTTCCCGCAGCAGTTCATCATAGGATTCCCATTCTTCCGCTATCATGCTGCAGCCAAGTCTGGTCACCTCATTTGTTACGCCATATACCATTTCTGCAATCTTTGTCATGTCGTCTGTATAAGTTTTAAAAATATCTATTAAATTTTTTACCCCATTCTCGCAAAAGTGTTGTATACTAGTAATCATGAAAGCACCCTCCTTGGATTTGGTCTTGTCAACTTTAATCCTAACACAGGATCCCGGTGCTTTCTTTCTTTTTTCTATTAACTTTTCCTACAAAAACTTTACCCTACGTTCTTATCTATATTCTTCCGTTAAATAAAAAAGTAAATTTCACATTGGACTTAAGTAGTTATTTCAGTTTTTCATATATCTCATCAGTTACTGTTTCACACCATTCGGATGATGTTTTTTCTCCCGGTACTTCAATTGCCAGATGTGAAAACCATTCATCTGGTGCTGCTCCATGCCAGTGTTTTACTTCTGCCGGAATATTGACACAATCTCCAGGTTTCATTTCTACTGCTTCTTTTCCTTCTTCCTGATAATATCCACGTCCTGCAATGCAGATAAGAATCTGTCCGCCTCCGCTTTTTGCATGATGAATATGCCAGTTATTCCTGCAACTAGGTTCAAAAGTCACATTGAAAATTCCAACCTGTGACGTAGACACAGGAGCCAAAAAACTTTTTCCTGTAAAATATTGTGCAAATTTATCATTTGGCTCTCCAATCGGGAATATCATCTTTTTAGCATGAGCTCTCATTGCTTCATCTTCATACGAAAGATCACCTTCGTCTATACTCCAGACATCTTTTGCAAGATTGAATGCCGCCCATCCTTTCGGCCACCCTGCATAAAATGCTATATGTGTAATCACGGCTGCAATTTCTTTCTGAGTCACTCCATGAGCTTTTGCATTTTCAAAATGATGTACTAAAGATGTATTAATCATTCCTGAAGCGATAAGTGCTGTGACTGTTATAATACATCTTGTCTTTACATCAATATCCTGATTATTCCAGTTTTCTCCAAACAAAACATCATCATTAAAATGTGCAAACTGTGGTGCAAATTCATTCAGCGCGTTTCTTCCTGCTGTCTGTACATTTTTTTTCACTTTAATCACCTGCCCTTATTTTAACTGTGCTCCATCCTTAAAAGCATTTCCCACACGTTCTCCAAGTCTATAATATCCGTGATGTACCGGGTCATATGTAATCGGTGTAAACTTACTAAGATCAATTTCTCCGTCATCACCGAGATATTTCTCATCTGCACTTACATTTTTAATTTCTGCAAGATATTTACTGCCATCAATGACTTTTACAAGCTCACATTCAAGAGTCAGTGGAAGTTCGTTGATAATTGGTGCATTTACAAATTCACTCTTTGTTGTTGTAAAACCTGCTTTTTTCACTTTGTTCGGTTCTTTATTTGCAGAAACAATTCCCACATAATCGCAGGCAACCAGATGTTCAAGATCTGCCACACCTACTGTAAAGGCTTTATTTATTATAATATTATCGGTTGTCTTATGGGCAGACAAGTCTACAATAATCTCATTTGCACCTACAATTCCGCCCCATGCGGCGTTCATTGCATTTGCCTTTCCATTTTCATCATATGTTCCCAGAATCATAACCGGTTGTGGATAAAAAAATGGTTTTGCTCCAAAATTCTTTCTCATTGTCTTATCTCTCCTTATTCTTATTTTTGCCCGTCTACCGTTGGCACTGTTTTTTATACATTTATTATAAGCAGTTTGCATATTTTTCAGAAGTTCCTGTTTGTTTGTCAGTCTTAACCTTATGGTTATTTGTTTATCTCCATCTTTATCTGCCCGATCCATTCTGTAATCACATCTTCCGAAGTTTCCAGATGGTCTTTACCCATAGAATCAAACTGAATCTGCATTTTATGTGCAAAGGCAGCTCCTTTGCACTTGTCCTTCATATCTTTAATTACATGTCCCGGCCATCCGCCATTTGTCATAAATGGAATTACTGTCTTTCCTGTAAAGTCGTTTACTGTTAGAAATGTCAGCACTGCAGGTGCCATTGTATACCACCATGTTGGCGTTCCAATCGCAAGTACATCATAATCTGCAAGATTTACAGATAATGGATTAATCTGAGGCGTAAAGCCTGCTTCTACCTCTCTTTTCCCCTGTTTAACCACCTCTTCATGACTACCTCTGTATGGCTCTGCTGTTTCGATTCTTGCGATATCTGCTCCTGTCTTATTTGCCAGCTGCTCTGCAATTTTTTTTGTATTTCCATTTGACCAGGAATAATATACAACTAACATTTTCTTCATTTTTATATCTATTCCTTTCTTTCCTATTATTGAAATCCTTATCTCACTGTTCATTCCAGAAAAATCGTAGTCCATTATACGTGTACTCATCACACGCCTTCTGATCATGTTCATAACCTTCTCTCTCCAAAAAGGAAAGATTACCGTCTGTCTCATTATTCGCGAACTTAAACATTCCATCTGAATCCTGCGCCATTGCCATGATTTGAGCTTTAAATGCATGATATGCAAAATCACTTGTTCCAGAAGCAGCGAAGATAAAGAAATCATTTGAGCCATATCCCTGCTGTCTAACCAAATCTGCCATATACTGTCCATCTGTGCTGTAGCTTCCACTCATTGGCATAAAATATCTGAAATAGTCCATGCAATAACGAAATGTATTCCAGGTATTTACAGAACCCATGGAAAATCCACCGAAACCTCTGTGATCACGTGAAGCCTCTAATCCTTCTTTCGTTACACTTTCCGCATAGGTACTGTATTTGCTCTCTACTGCCGGGATCAAGTCATTTACAATCTCGTTATGAAACTGATTGGTAAGCTGAATTGCCAGACTGTAATCCCCACTGTCCTCTTTGCTCGTATTGTTATAGGTTGGTAAAACAATAATAAGCGGCTTGATTTTTCCATCCTCAATTGCATGATCCAGCACATTTTTAAAAGAATGCGGATCTTTATCGGTTCCCATAATCGTCGTTTCATTGCTCCACCCACCATGGCTCAGGTAGAAAACATTATACTTTTTATTTTCATCATATCCATATGGAACATATACCCATGCTTCTTTTGTAAGTTTCTGACTCTTTTGATCATAGGTAAAAGATTCCCATGTATTATAGGTGATTTTCTGGAGATTTCCCTGCTGATCTGCCGGAGCTTCATATCCATCAGGGATATATTCCAGCTCATCTGGTACGATACCACTCCCATAGCGTTTATCTGAATTTTCTGTTTCCATCTTTGAGTTTCCTTCTGCATTTAGATCTTTTGTATTATTTTCGTTTAACACACCAATCCTCTGAAGCCATTCTTTCACATCATCAACATCTGCTGCATGAATCCGGTATCCGTCCAGCACATTTACTCCACTTGCAACCGCTTTTATATAATCCATACTGACGCTAATATCATTATCCTGGCTTGTGCAAAATGGAATTATTGTCTTACCTGACAAATCATAGCTTTCCAGAAAACTTCCTATTGCCATCGGTGCATTAAACCACCAAATCGGATATCCCACGTAAATTGTGTCATAATCATCCAGATTATCCGGTTTAGCAGCAAGTTCTGGTCTTAAATTAAGCAGCTCCTCAATCCATGCAGTTGCAGCTGTTCCCACAAAGGATCTTCTGTAGTAATGAGCGGTGTATATCTGATACATGTCAGCCCCTGTAAGGCTCTGTATCATACGTGCAGCGCCTTCTGTGTCACTGCCTTCCATTCCTTTATTAGAGCTTTGTGTTGCTGATGAAACTGCATCTACATCTCCCGGAATCACTCCCTGCCTCGTGAAATAAACAACCAGAGACTTTGTCTCTTCATCCCCCTTTATGACATCATTGCTTACATTTTTTATTTTAGCCCCTGTAAACAGATAGATATAACCCACCATGACTACCGCTAAGAAAGCCACTATTACCCCGATGGTTATCTTTTTCCTTGTTTTCATTGCTCACCTCTTTTATTTCTTCTGTATTTTTGAACCTCCAAACACCTGCGACATCGGCATATGGGCAAGCATCTCATCAATAGATTTTGCTTCATCCTGAGTCAGCTTTAAGTATAAGAAAAAGAGACTCCGGACAGAAGTCTCTCTTTGTTACGATTCCTCCAAATATTTTTATATTCTTTTATAATCCAAGACTGTCTATCCATGAACTGATATCTGATTCAGACGCTCCACCATGGAATCGTTCCCCTTCTTTCCAGTCACCTGTTCCTGTCATCTCTTCCAGAAGATTACCGCTGTCACCGATTCCCGAGGTCGCTGCTGTACAGAATGGGATGACTGTTTTTCCTGTAAAGTCATTCTCTTTTACAAAGTTATCTACTGGCCATGCTGCAATTCCCCACCAGATAGGATAGCCAATGTATACCGTATCATATGAATCCCAGTTATCAACTGTTGTACACACCAGTTCCACATCTCTTAAGCTCTCATCATCATGTTCTCTTGACACCCGGCTGTCATCATCTGTCCAGTCAAGGTCATCATCTGTATATGGCTCCACAGGCTCTATTTCAAACAGATCTGCCTCTGTAATTTTTGCTATCTTTTCAGCAACATCTTTTGTATTTCCTGAAGCTGAATAATATACAACCAATGTTTTTCCATTTCCTGTTGATGTATTTTCTGTTGTATCTGTAGTGTTTTCGGAATTTGTATCCGCTTCTTCATTTCCAGACTGGTTTGTACTTGTAGACTGGCTGTCATTATTAGAAGCAGACTGGTTTGTATTGCTTGCTCCACATCCTGCCATCAAACCGATTGCCATGATGCATGTTAAGAGTACTGCTGCTATTTTCTTTGTTTTCATTCTAAGATTACCTCCTGTCCTATAAAATGTTTGTCACGCTAATTTCTATCGGATGAAATTGGTAAATACAAAATCCGGTGCCTTTGGCATTTCAATTCCCATTTTTGTCGCAACATTTTTACAGTTAATGAAATATGCCATATTGTTTCCAAGAATCTGCATAACCTGCATTCCTTCGAGATCCTGTTTTACTTCATCCGGATTCGTCCCATGTACCATATTCCAATATCTCGATGTAATGATCGGCATCTGCATCAGACCAAAATATTTATTTACCTGATCCCATGTGGCCGTTGTTCCGGCCCTTCTTGCTGAAATTACCACAGCGGCAGGTTTCAGGCGGAATCTGTCGCCGCCACCGTTTAAATCGGCATAAAAGACTCTGTCCATAAAGGATGTGATTGCACCGCCTGCACCACCCCAGTGTACCGGAGTTCCAAATACGAATCCGTCATAATCCCCTGCTATTTCCAGAAATTCATTCACGATATCATCCAGGATGCATTTATTTTTTTCCTGACATTTTCTGCAGGCAATACATCCTGAAATCGGCTTATTTCCAATCCAGAAAATATCTGTACTTATACCATTTTCATTTAATGCACTGGATACTTCACAAAGAGCTGTATAAGTACAGCCATTTTTGTGTGGACTGCCATTGACAAGTAATACTTTCATTGATTTTTCCTCTTATACTTACCAGTTCTTTTTTTCTTTTGAACTGTCATTATTCTTTTTTCTTTCCTCAACCATCTTCACGAACCATTCCACCATATTCGGATCCTGATGCGAGAAGAAGGAGCTTGTCTTCTTGTCCAGTTCTGCAATAGTCTTCATATCATCATCAGAAAGTGTGAAATCAAAAACATTAAAGTTTTCTTCCATTCTCTCAATGTGTGTTGATTTCGGAATAACCACTACCCCTCTCTGAATATGCCAGCGAAGCATAACCTGTGCCGGAGTCTTCTGATATTTTTCTGCAATCTCTGCGATGACAGGATTCTCAAATGTGCCTCCTCTGCCCTCACCGAATGGTGCCCATGCTTCTAACCGGATATCATATTTGTCTGCCCATTCCTTCATCTCTTTCTGCTGATTGAAGATGTGGGTTTCCACCTGATTTACCATAGGTTTAATGCGGTTGAAAGATGCAAAATCAACCATTCTGT
Source organism: Suilimivivens aceti (assembly GCF_025567405.1). Taxonomy (NCBI): domain Bacteria; kingdom Bacillati; phylum Bacillota; class Clostridia; order Lachnospirales; family Lachnospiraceae; genus Suilimivivens; species Suilimivivens aceti. Next base: position 40,797 of record NZ_JAOQKJ010000009.1, read on the forward strand.
CTACATAAAAGTTGGAAATTCCGATTGCTCTGATTTTTCCCTCATCGTACAGATCTTCCAATGCATGGTAAGCACCGTAAGCATCTGAAAATGGCTGGTGAAGCAATACCAGATCCAGATAATCTGTCTTTAACTTTTTCATGGATTCAAGAACTGATTTCTTTGCTTCTTCATATCCATAATGTTCAACCCACACCTTTGTTGTAAGGAAGATTTCTTCTCTTGGAATGCCTGACTTTTGGATTGCATTCCCAACCTCTTCCTCATTAAAATAACTCTGTGCTGTATCAATCGCCCGGTATCCAACTTTTAAAGCATCAAGCACACATCTTTCACATTCCTCTTTTGTTACCTGATATACGCCATATCCCAGTATTGGCATTTTTACACCATTATTTAATGAAATATATTCCATTGTCGTATCCTCCTTGTTTTCTTTCATTCATCTTACATTCATACTATAATACTGATAGATTCCTTTGAGAAGTTTCGATAAGTTTTTCAGTCTTAACCTTTCGGTTTATTCTGGTTCTTACTGATTGAACAGCCATCCCATAATTTCTTTGTCACGACAAAACAGATAGCCACCGCCATGCTGATAAGTGACCGGTGTTCCTTCAAAGTAATCTTTATCTTTTACATCCAGTACCACCAGTTTATCAATCTCTGATTCCGATAATCCCTGTTCTTTGTAAAGCTCATGTATCTGCTGGTATGCCTCTTTAAAAGGTTCTGATCCATAGTATTCGTCGCTTTCGCCAATCACAAAATATACCGGCGTTTTCATCTCCACAACCGACTCATATGCACCATCCCACTGAGAGCTGCACATAAGTGCCGCTGTATATAATTCCGGCTGCTTTGCCAAGACCAGTGACAGGGTTTCTCCTCCTCCGGAATAACCATTAATATATACTTTCGATGGATTAATAATATAATGCGTCAGAAAATACTGTGTCAGTTCAATTGTCTGATCTGCTGATATCTGTTCCCAGTCATTTAACTGTGGAGCTACAATAATCATATCGGTAATATACTTCTGTGCTTCAAATCCAAAATCTTCTGTCCGGATATTTTCTCCCACGCCCTGAAAATATAATCCCTGATATCCGGGTAATGTTACATATAGTGCATATTCCTTTGTCCCGTCATATGCATCCGGAATATATACATTGTAATGAATGTCCCCTTCATTTGGAGAATGAAGAACATTATCCAGGAGGAAGCCCCGGTATTCTTCGCTTCCCGGCGTAACATTTTCCAATTCATCTCCGGATGTATTTTTTTCTGTATTTTCTTTTTTCTCATCTGTCTTCTGCTGTACGGTCTGTACCTGGTTTATTGTTTGTTGATTCTTCTTTTCATTCCTGCCGGGTTTTAAAAAGTAGATATATACCATGATTACCATTGCTAAAATAACAACTCCAATAATTGTAAGTACTAATTTCCGCTTTTCCATAAATACACCACCTTCTTTCAGTATTAACCTTTTCGGTTTCTCTTACCTGTTTTCTTTAGAAACACTCCACTATAATATCCAATAAATGCTATCAATATCATTACTGCCAGATAATCCAGCAGAAAAGGAAAGATCCCCTTTTCATAATCATAAAATACAAAATGCATCCTCATAATCAGATAATCTCCTATCTGTCTCCTGTAAAATGCATATAAACCATAACCTGCAATTGTGGTTGCGACAGATCTTGCTGCCCATGTTCTGATGACGGATGGATGTTCCCATAATCGTCCTGACATTGCTACCGCTATATTCCAATGAAATCCGAGATGTAATGACATCACAACCAGTCCCCAGTATGCGCAAAACATATGTATCTGTCTGGCTGTCATATATGTTCCGGAAATCTTTATCCATTTAAATATGTGATTTGACAATAATATTCCACTTATCATGGAACCCATTATAAGAATAAGCATGATGATAACCAGTACTGTCTGTATCACTCTGAACGCATTATATTTTCCTTTCCTTACAGAGGTCACCCATTTATGATTCAGTGTGTGATGTGAAATAAAAAGCACAAGCATCGCCATACCAATCCACTCATGTGCAGTCTCGCTGAGCAGACTATATGGCATAAGAAGAAGCAAACATATCGTCATTCCTATATCTATCATTATTTTTGCTGTAAATCGCTTATTTTTCATATCCTACCTCTTATCTAAAGCATTCATATTGTCTTCCCAGAAAGATATTGCACGATCAATCCATCCTTCTGCTACAGTCCCCTCTCCCAATCCAAATCCATGAGAAAGGCCTTTAAATACTTCTATTTTTGTATTTGGGCCATTTTGTTGTATCTGGGAAATATAATTTTCCATACTTCTGTATGATGCAATTCCGTCACTTGTTCCGACACAGGCATAGGTTGGAGGCTCCATTCCTGTCACCTGGGAAAGTCCTGTATACTGCATAATCACCGCAGCCGGTGCAGGATATTCTTTTTCTCCAAAGTAAGCTGTTCCATAAGAACCAAGCCAGGCCGCCATCCTTGCTCCTGCTGAGCCACCCCAGAGAGAATAATCCGTCATATCAATCTGTAGTTTCTCTGCATTTTCATGTAAAAACGCAATTGCTCTGGCAAGATCCTCACAGGCAGTCTGTGCTCCCGGACGATAAATAAGAGCAAATGCATTATAGCCTTTCTTTGACAATTCTAAGGCATGAGGAAAGCTATCATGTATTCCGGCTACATATACAAAGCCTCCTCCTGCATTGATAATCGTTGTTTTTGCTCCTGCATTTCCCCGAAAGAAAAATAAACCTGTATCCTTTTTATCCGCATCTGCCTGCATTTCTTCTTCACTATATATTGGATAAAAAATCTGCTCACCATTCATTGCCTGATTTTTCATATAATTTACGATTTCTACTGTTTTATCGTTGTTGACTTCGCTGTACCACGGCAAAATAGAGCTGACGTCTTTTAATTTCAGATTGTCCTCTATTTCCATATCTACCGGAAATATGAGTCTGCCATAATTATCGAAAGCTGAATCATGGATAACATCATTTATATTACTCTCTGCATTAAAACTTTCTTTTTCATTCATATTGATATCCTTCTCTGTCACGCTCTCTTGCTCTGTTTTTCCTGTTTCCAGCGTTTTTTCTTCCCCGATTGCCAGGTTCTGGACTGTTGTGCTACACCCACTGAACATGATAACAGTCATGATGATTCCTCCAAGAGCTATCCTCTTTATCTGCATATAGTATCCTCCATTTTCACTTCAGCTAAAGTATAACAAAACGAGACTCCATTAGAAGTCTCGTTTTGTTATTCAGTATTAACCTTTAGGTTTCTACTCGCATGTATTCAATTTTTATTTTACCTTGTTAATAGCATTTATCAGCCGCTTAACCTTAATGGACGGTTTTTTCGAATGAAGAATTCCAAATGGCATAGTATAATCCCACTCTACTGGAATGATTCTGATCAGTGGATGAACACTTTCCCAGCTCTTGAATGCCAGTAATACCTCATTATTATTTTCGCATCGGTTAAATGCTTCTACATTGTACAGATTAAAGTCTACAATATTGATTTCAGGATGATTTTTCATCATATCATCCCTTAGCATATCGCCATAATAACTCCATCCTCTTTTCATGAGCATAAGATTTTCTCCAGCCAGATCATCAAGTGTAATTTTTTCTTTTTTTGCCAGCCTGTGATGAATTGATACCGCCACACAAAATGGTTCTCTTGAAATCTCAGTACCATCACAGCCTCTGAGTTCAAGCATTGTTTCATCAAAGATTCCAGCTATCACATCAATATTCTTTCCCATATTAGCCAGTATCTCTCTTGCATTCTCTGGTGTATTTTCAAATGTAATCAATTTAAACTTCATCTCCGGATATATTTTCTGTATCTTAGGCCAAAGTTCCACAAAAACTTCCGGTGGCGTCATCGGAGATATTCCAACACGAATGATTTCTTCATTATGATTCATTGCTTCCTGCGCCCGTATCAACGATTCTTTTGAATATTGAATCAGATATTTTGCATCCTGATAGAGCGATTTACCAGCTTCCGTAATAATAAGACCTCTGTGTGTTCTTTCAAATAGTTGCAAATTTAAGCTGTTTTCCAAAGAATTTATCTGTTTAATAACCGCAGGTGCACTTATATATAATTCTTCTGCCGCTTTACTAAAACTTCCAGCTTCTACAACGCAGATAAATGTATCAAGTTGTGGATTATACATCATGTAATTCACTCCTCTTTGTGATTTTTCTTTATCTCCTCATAAGTAACCTGTCTACGCTCCGCTTCGGTCCGCGCTGGGCAAAGGTCCCCTGGACCTTTAGCGCCTCTCAGCCGCCGTTAAATCCATCTCGTCCATGTCAAGTCTCACATTCACATGATGCTTCGCTTCGTGGAGTTTGGACAATAAACATACCGTCTCCACGTGCATCGGGTGTTGTGTTTGACTGCAAAACGTTGCATTCGTCTGTGGTAAGTGACTGCAAACTAGAATAGATATTAGATGAGTCTTCCAGACGAATATCATCACCCTGGCATGCTTTCGTTGCAGAACTGCCAGAACCGGTATGTTTCTTAGAGGCATTCAGCCTCGCCGGTTTAAAATGATCTCCATTTTTACGGTCCTTGAATCCTGTCCGATACACAAATGTTATCATCGACGGATCAGCATTTCCTTCTTCATTATAACCTCCAACGACAACATAATCCACAATACTCTCAAATACTTGACGGTCAAATTCTTTTATAGTATCATTCTGGACCAATTTTTCTCTCATGAAGGCTACACGGCTCTCAAGATCAAGCTTTGTATTTCCTATATTTTCTAACGCTCCAATCTCCGTTTTCTTTTCTTCGATCTGCTGTTGAAGGGAATTTCTCTTTTTCTCGAAAGTCTCAAAGTCAATCTTTCCTTCAAGATGCATATCGAGAAGGTTATTAAGCTTATAGCTCATATCCTTAAGCTTATCTTTTTCCTTCTCAATTCGCTTCAGAACATCATTATCACTGAGTGTTGCTTCTACTCTCTCCAAGAATTCATCAAGGACATCCTTATAATCACGAGTCATCAGCTTGTAGGACTCCACAAATGCACTCATCAGGGCTTCTTCTATAACCGCCTTACAATTAGGGCAATTCTTCTTTCCCGTCTTGGAAGCTGTAATACAAAGCCAAATTGTTTTCTTATATTTACCGCCATGCCAGGTTCTTCTGGTCAAAGTTGCTCCACAGAAACCACATCTACATTTGCAGCTGAAGGCGTACTTGTTGGTATAAAGTGTTCTGTACTCGTCCTTCTTCAGTCGTGCGTTACTATGACATTTTCCTCATTTTGCCAGGATTTCTTGTGCCTTATCATAGACTTCTCTTGAAACGATTGCTTCGTGGTGATTCTTCAGAAGATACTTATCTGATTCTCCCAGGTTTTCCAATCTTCTCTTAGCAATTGGATCTACAGTGAATGTTTTCCCCTGTAGAAGATCTCCACAATATTTCTCATTGCGAATGATTCCTGCAACTGTAGTTTGATGCCATGTCTTTGCTCCGGAGGGACTAGGAACTCCCATATCCATCAGTTCATGTGCGATTGTGGATGTTCCTACGCCTGAAACATATCTGTTAAAAATGTACTGAACAATCTTGGCCTGTTCCTGATTAACAGTCATCTGCTTGGTTTGTGGATCATAGTCATATCCAAGTGCTCCAGCGAATCCAACAATCTCTCCACGAGACATCTTCATCGCCAAGCCCTTTTTAACATTATTAGAAATGTTTTCAACTTCCTGCTGGGCTACAGAACTCAGAACTACCAGAAGCAACTCTCCATCCATTGATAAGGTGTTGATCTTCTCATCTTCAAAGTAGACCGCAATATTTCTTTCCTTCAGCGTTCTCACATATTTCAACGTGTCTAAAGTGTTTCTTGCAAATCGGGAGATTGATTTGGTAATCACCATATCAATCTCCCCATCAAGACAGGCCTTTATCATTTTCTGAAATCCTTCGCGCTTAGACACCTGCGTTCCGGTAATTGCTTCATCTGCATATACTCCGGCCATCATCCAATCCGGATCTTTCTCTATCAGTTCGGTGTAATATTTCACCTGCGAACTGAAACTGTTTAACTGCTCTTCTCCATCTGTACTTACACGGCAATAGGCTGCCACTCTCTTACGGACAATTTCCTTACCTCGCATTCTGCGATCTTCCAGAGAAGCCTTCGCACGTATAATACTTACTTCATTTTCCATGTGCTGAACCTCCTACAAAAATCTTAGCCATCTTCTATTTATCTACAAGGATGTCAGACACTATGCCGTAATCCCTTCTTAAAGCACTTAAGCACTTTTCATATTCTTCTTCAGATAAAAGCTCCTCTTGCAAGAGGAGCCCCAAATAACCAACCTGCATTGAGTAACGGAGGAGTTTTTCATTGTTATCCATATTCATTCCTCCATACTTAGTTCGTGCCAACTTGACACGAAGTTGATTCCAAAAATTCTATAACTTCGTGTTTTACATATTTCTTAATCCTACCGATTTTCTTTATTGCTGAGGTGTAATCGATCTTACAGCTCGATGCAATATCTGTAAGATTCATCTCTTGTTTTAAATACTTCTGAAACAGAACACGATCCTCGGTTAAAAGACATGCAATCTGGAGATCATATAAGTTTTGGATCTCCTTCATTTCTTTGAGAACATGAGCCTCTTCGATGATCTTTTCAGGGTGTTCAATCCCATCCAGAAGATCACCAGAGAAATCGCAGTTACGAATTGCCTTTTCAAGGTCCGCACGGAAGCTTCCTTCGTTGCCGGTTGGATCACTATATCCATTCCCTGACTGTACTCTAACTCCCAGCTCACCGTGTTCTGCTCTTCTATTTCTTTCCTTCTCTTCCCAGATGATGTACTTCATGCCTGCAATGCGAGCATTGATAATTCCATCAATCTGAGGGTAGTACTTGCAAATAATATCTACTTTTAATTCAGGCTCTGCTTCCGCATATTTCCTGATAATATTCGCCTTAGCTTCCATCTGATCCTCCTGTAAAAGTTGAATTGATGTCACTAAAGCCGCGCGCTGCTTTTGTAACGTTCTTACATAATTTATGGTACCGAATATCAGCTCTCAGGTCGTTACACCATACGACAACATCCGGTTGCTCATTCAGCAACTTCATTGCTCTAAACCCTTCAAAGTCATGAGCATTGTAATTGCTGCATCTAATGTCTTATCCAGTTTCATTCCCTGTAGAATCGCTTCAGCCTGCATCAGTTTTGAGCTTCGAGCTGGCATCTCCCCAGACAAGATGTAATCTGTCGTCGTTCCAAACAGTCTTGCCATCTCAACAAATAGCTCTGGTGTAGGAGTCGATCTATTGGATTCATATCTTGAAATAGAAGACTTATTCTCTAAGTGCAGTTCTTCCGCAAGGGCTGCCTGAGTCATATTGTTTTCTTCTCTTAACTTTTGGATTCTTCCTCCTACAGTTGTTGTATCGATTCCGTTGTTCTTTTTCATTTTTCGCACCTTTCCGGTGCCTTCCAAAACGGAAGCTATCCCAAAAAGTGCGTAAAATCCCCCTTGCAACCAAATTCTCCTCAAAAACAAAAGAAAAGAATCCTGCAAAACATACACTAAGTCATTGTCAGAAGCACTGTGATATTCACAGCCTTCTAATGACTAGCTTCCGTTTTGCAGGCTCCTCTTTACCTTATTAAGTAGTTACATATAGCTCTTTAAGCCATCTACCGTATAGTCCAGCTCTCGGCAAACTCTTGACCGTCCACGCGCCACTCGTCCGTCATGCCTTTAACGCCTCAAGATCTGCACCGTGCCCCCCTCGGGCTACGTCTTTCATAAGACAGAACTCTGGCGACCGGTTCAGCAGTCGTCCGCAGGGATCTCACTATATTCAATTATGTTCATGGTTATTTCCCTGTGATTCCATTGCTATACCTTGCAGTAGGTTCAGCTGATATCATACGTTTATTTCTCTCGATACCAGCTGCATAACTCATAATTCTGATCTGCTGCTTGTATGCCGGGTCATCCTCATTATGTCTTTCCTCAAAGACCGTAACCTTCCCCTTTCTGACAACAACCGCCATATTCTTCCCACAACAAGGACAAACAACATTGCATTTACAATCACCCTGGGGTTCCTGAAGAAATGTTCCGCAGAAATTACAGGATGCAACAAACTTATCTCGTCTCTTTGGTGTTACCTGACTCATCCATCTCGCCTCCTGAAAAGCTATCATATTTTCTCGATATCTCTCGTATCGGTAAAGGGAAAAACCCGATGATGAGTTTTGCCAAGATGTTTCCGCAAGTGCAGCCACGCACCATCCATAGCAAAAGGCTTTTTCTGATCTTTTTTTACTGTTTAGCAACTACGCCAATGCTTTAATTACATGCACGGCTACCCCCTGAATCTGTAGATTCTCGCCTTCGGGAACGATAATGTCTTGCATCTTTTTATTTTCAGGGTGTAAGCGAACACAATGGTTCGCCTCATCTACACGGAGTCGCTTAAGCGTATTTTCATTGTTCACTAGAGCTACTATAATTTCGCCATCTTTCGCCTCTGACTGCTTACGAATAAGCACCAGATCTCCCGGGTTGATACCGGCCTCAATCATGGATGTTCCTTTCGCTCTGAGTAAATAAAATGATCCAGATCCAAACAAAGCAACGGGCAGTGACAAATATTCCTCTGCATTCTCCTCCTCTAACTGTGGAAGACCGCATGATACAGATCCGAGGATTGCCACGCTTGTCAGCTCAGTACTGATTCTGGAGGTCTTATCCGTGATAATCTGCTGGCCATCATACTTAATCATGTCTTTATCAGCCATTTCAACCAAGTATTTATATACAGTACCACGGGCAATTCCAACTGCTTTAGCTATCTCTGTTGTAGAAGGTGAGTGGCGATTGTTAATGTAGTATTCCTCAGCAAAAGCCTGGATCTCTTTCATCCGGTTAACTGATTTATGTCTCATACGCCGCTCCTTTCTAAAGGAAGCAGTCTGCTTCGCTTCCTAAAGATAGAATACCCGAACACAGGTTCTTTTTCAACAAGCATTTTATATTTGAATAGACATAGGAAATATTTTTCCCATGTCCATTCTATGTTACAGTTCTACTTGACGTTATACAACGTCGAGTAATTACATCTGAAAATATGCTCTGGCTGCAGAAATTCTGGCATTAATTTCTTGTTCCAACTCATATTCTTCCAATGAATTGAGGTCCCACATGTGAACCTTAAAGAAGGCTTTCCCGGTCTGACCATCAATCCAATATCTTTGACGACGTGTGAATGTGTTCTCTATGGGAAAAACATCCAGTTTATCTTCAAGTTTTAGAGTTCTAAGTTTCATTCGAAACTTATGGATAATCTCCTTGTTTATCTGTTTCTTTTGCATGAAATCTCCTTTCATGCAAGATCGATCTTGCAATTTATTTTGTGCACAAGAGTATCATCACACAAACTCACATGGTAATCACGGACACTTTTACTAATCTAATTTTCCCCTCGCTATGTTCCAATCCTGATAGACCAGTTCTTGGCTAAGCCCAAGTGTCATGTAGTATATTCTACAAAATCCACCAGATAAAAAATCAAACAGACTACTTTGATATTGATCATTTAATGAAGAAAATAATTGACCGTATTCATCTGAAAAATATTTTCTAACCAAGTCATATTCCTCAATTATCTCATCTTTTCCATCCATGATGCTCCGTAGAACTGGAGCTAATCTATTCTCAATGAGAATATCATTTCCTTTTGAATCTAACTGTTCGTTTCTAACTCGACCTTTCTTTCTATAATAGATATATTCAGAAAGTGGTATTGCCAAATCGCTAAATCTATAAACGCCACCGACTTTGAATTTTTCCATATACTTTAATTTCTGAAACTGCTTCTTTATCGGGTCGTACATTTTTTTGTCTGTATCCATCATTTGAGCCATTATGTCAGCCACATCGTGAAGGCTATAAATCGCTTTCTTTTCATATACGCATTTAAGTTTTAATCCTGAAAATTCCTTCTTTAAATCTGGTAAAGCTAGCATCAAATACTTTTGTACAAATTGGTTTCTCAGATACATGTAGAAAAATTTATATGGATTATCCTTTACCCTTGGAATTTTTTCATCCTTATAGTTATGCTTTACAAAGCCATAATACTCTTTCTCAGCCGCTATCGATATTAACAGTCTCCTCTGCAATTCAAACATAAACTTCGCATCTGTTCTTCTATCATCAATTAACAAACTAATTAGATCATCAATAAAAGGTATATTTTCTTGCCAACTATTCAAAATATTCTCTAAAGAAGAATCCCATCCAAATTTACTTTCGCCTCTGTCTAACTGGGGTGCGATGGACGCCCATCCCTCATATTGTTGAATAGCTATTTGAATGTCGCTCCAGCTATGAGAACAGCTCTTTTGTTGCTCAAAATAAGGTTCTTTTAAATTATTCTCATAGTATTCCCGTTGTTCCGTAAACGCCTTCTTAAGTTTTTCTATTTGGTCATTTTCATCAGGAGTTGAAGACATATACCTCGCTAACGAACTTTCACCAAGGTTACAAAACAGCTCCTCATATATACGATCTATCGCCTCTATATATCCATTTTGGCTGTCATATCCAAGATCTTTATATAGTTTTCTATACCGTCGACCATCACTCCTTAGATTAGGATCGTCACTTGTATTTATATATTCTTTCTTAAATCTTCTGCTAAGATGAGTTGAAAGATTTTCCATTTACTCTTCTTCACTCCTTATCACGTTTTCTAGCATTGATTTATACTTTTTTGTGACAGCCTCCGGTCCAGAAATAACCATTTCCCCCGCAAATTGAAATACCCACGCAAGAAAAGTTTTACTTACCGACACTTTTACTGTTGCCTTAAATCGGGAATTCGACACTGGCTCCAATTCAAAATCTCTGCCAAAACGATCTATAACATTCTTCACAAGACTGTTATCACAGATGAGTTCCACAGTCTGCATATTTCCATCATACATTTTGAATATTCTTCCCGAAAAATCACTCAAATCAAACTTTTCAGGCTTTGGGCATGACATTTCCGGTAAAATATGTACGTCTTGAATTCGGTCTAGGCGTGGACTAATTATCTTTTTATGTTTCTGTGAGTACCCAATTACATAGTATGCATCATCATTCCATATGCAGGCATATGGACTTAATACATACATCTCACTATCGTTCTTTAAAACTGGCTCTTTAGCAAGGTTATAATCGCACATATAGTATGAAATCTGTTTATGCTCTTTCATTGCAGTCATAATATTATCAAGTGCATAATAAATCTTATTGTCAGTAGGTTTTGTCCGGTCATCTACTCCTATTATCGGAGAAAGATATTCCTTCTGATAATCACTTGTTAATGTAAGTATCTTATCGATAAGCTCCTGACTCTTCTGTGCAGATAGCGCTCTTGATGATGCTATGGCATCAGTTAACAGCTTTATTTCCGTTGTCTGTAAGCTTCTTTCACCCAAAAAATATTCATTTGCTTGATGATTAGATAAAATCACGTCATAGCCAAAATCCTGAAGAACTGAAATGTCATCCTTTAAAGTCTTTCCGGTAACAGAATATCCTCGGTCCTTCAAATATAGAATTATCTCTGCCGTTGTTACTGGATGTTCCTCGTCTGACTTTTCCTTCAATAATTGAAGAATAGCCAAGATACGGCCCTTCGAATTTGGTTTATCCAATTGTACTCACCTCACATTTGATACATCTTATATTTTTTCTAAATAATTCTGTTTATTTAATATCTCATCAATATAACAAATTGCCTTTTTAAACTCAGCAGATGTACTTTGCTTCATATTCTGATATTTATCTTCGTAGATATTTCTGAGCAGCAGGATATAAAAATCTCTATTCTGTAAAATAGTCTTTGGATCCACTGTTCTGATGGCACAAAATAAATACTTTAAATCATCTTCTGAGACGGACAATACGGTGTTATCCTGATTCAATACCGCTTCCTGCATTTTCAATTTTTTCTTGTAAGCAATCGTACCTGTGTCTTTAAGCTTTTCTCCATATAATGATTGTTTAATTCTTGTCTCGACATGCTCCTTGGAGCTACTATATCCAACTATATGTTCTATATAATCGCCCGGAAGATTTTTTAAATAGTAGAATATCGGCAAATTTTTAGCTTGTGAGTTCATAATATATTTCATATACTCTGCACTGTTAGATATCTTCTCTTGAAATAGAAAACTCTCAATAATTCTATTGTTGGATAAAGCAACTTCCTTTTCGCCAATGGTTACCGAAATAGGTGTCTCCTCAGTTTTCTTTACTTCTCCGACAATTGAGAGTACCGGCTCCCCATCAGTCTCAACAAACTTGCCTCTATCTACAAATCTAATCTGATCTAATAACTCAGAACCTATATAGAATGAATTTCTTTCTCCATACAGTTTTCCAGAGCTTGTATTCAATATCATTGTATTCGAAACGCCTGCCATACTTATCTGTCGTATTTTATCCATCCATAATGAATTTATTTTCTTTGTTTCTTCGTCTAAGATGCTTCTTAGCTCGGCATATTGTATCTCTGTATTCTCAGCTTTATATCTATAATAGATTGCCCCAATTTTAAGTTTTTCTTCCACGTACTTCTTACAAATAACAGGTTTTGTTGTAGCCTCTTGAACCTCAATGATCCCATATTTATTCCCCTCAAACTCGTAAATATCGCGTTCAAATTCAATAGCAGGTTCAAAATGTTCTCTTACATAACTTGACCACACGGAAAGATCACGTTCTTCAAATTTTATTAAGCTCTTTTCTTTTAAGCCTATCATTTCATGTGGTTTATCTTTTATCCCAAAAATAATGTGTCCACCTCGATTATTTGCCATTGCTGCCATAGCACGTACATATTCAGGCATACTGCCCCAACCAAAATTTTGCTTATACTCTACGGTATATCCTTCTTGGGTGCCTATACACTCTGAATTTTTGGTACTTTTCCGAAATATTTTTTGTAGCCTTTTTTCATCCATTTTTTCTACCCCAACATAATAAAAAACACTTCTGATCACTCATCGTGACCAGAAGTGAATTCTTTAAAGTAACAGATCATTCTCTTTAAGATAATCGATGAATGTACTGATAATCAGTTCTTTACGTTCAATAATGTCCTTTTCTGTGAAATCACTCAACTCAGATGCCATTTTGATCAATTCAACATCTTTTGTTGGTTCCTTCACTTTACCTTTATCTGTCACAAAGCCCTGATAGTATTTCTTTTTGTCTGCAAACCTATAATCAGAGGCTCTGATATTTATATTTCTCTCTAAAAGTGCCTTATTACCTAATGATTCAAGATTACTCTTAGTTTCCAACGTATCCTCATTTTCCTGACGCTTCTTTGGATAAATGTGTTCAATCTCCAGTGTAGTATCGAGAGAAATGAGTTCCTGGCCTTCCTTAGTATATAGCCACCAGGCTAATATCGATTTTGTTATTGGTCTGCCGTTGGTAAATACATAGTTTTCAAGAGCATTGCGTACTGCATCTTGATCAAACTTATAATTTGTAAACAGCACCGGTTGATTGTTCACGATGTTAATCATTTCTGGATATGCTGGACTACGAAGCGCATTAACACCTGGTCTCATAATTGCATATGTCCAAATAAACGCTGTGATCCTATTTAAGAAGCTGTAAAACTCCTCTTCCTCTAGGGTTCCATCTTCTTTACGGTTCTGCATAAAATACACTGATACCAAATACGCCCACATACCATTTGGTGCGTAATTTAGCACGGATAATTTTCGCAGAATCCTATCCGAGAATGCACTATCATCCTGCAGAGATACAGACTTCCAGAACTGTGCCAGTGCTTCCAAATTTCCTAATGTCTCATTCTTCTTGAGCAGCGCATATTTATCTTTTTCGTAGAATTTTCTAAGAGCTTCTGTTGTTGTGTTCTTTATTCCGAGCTTTGCACGCTCATAATACATGTATCTAGTAAAGAGCTCATCCATCGATGAACCAGAAGCCGCAGAGAAGATTTCATCAGATAAGGACTCCAGTTCTTTCCATCTGCCCATAAAGAAATCTTTTTGTCCCTGATCCTTATAATGCTTATAGAACTGAGCCTTGAAGATATCTGTGTCAGACAGTGGCTTTCCTCTATCATTTAATGTCGAAAAGATTCTAAGTGCTGTATCCTGTGATTCGGCTTCAATCGGTAATAAGATACAATTATTCATGATTCTGTTTGGAAGATAAGCAAAATATGCTGGATACTCAAGCAAAAACTTGTTTATCTGATCCATAAAAAATCTATAATTCTGTGCATATACACTTTTATGATTATCGTTCACAAGACCGGTTCTAAGGATAGAAAGAAATTCATCCTTATCATCATCAGAAGAAACCTCTGAATCAATCTTTAGATCATTCATATTTGGCGTTCCAAATTCATCCGTCTTCCAAATACACTTTGAAATATCTTCTGCTGTCTTTACCGAGTTCTTATCCTTCATATTACCGAAGAAGGAATAAAAAGCTCTCAATAGTAACATGAGTGTCGTGAGTCTTTGCTGGCCATCAATGATTTCTAGTTTGTTATCTTCATTCTTAAATGTAACAATAGGGCCTAAAAAGTATTCATCATTCTCACTATCAAACAAGGTATAGTCGTTATCCGGAAACGCAAACGAAAAAATGTCATCCCATAAAGTTTGACATTCAACATCATCCCATGCATACGGTCTCTGATAGTCTGGAATGAGAAAATCTGATTTTTTATTTGAAAACAGCTCTTTTATTGTCTGTTGATCTATATTCAATTTTGACAAATTTTCATCCTCCTAACCTATGTATACTTTATTGTGGTTCTCTAATATTAGCCAGATACGTTAGTAATCTTTGTGTCTCATCAAGCATTGCAGAAGCATTTGCTCCAAATAATTCCTCTGCCCATATAGTATCCACATCTCGTATCTGCGGATCATGTAAATCCACAAATTCAATAGAACTCTTAATTGCATTCAATCGTGAAATAGTTGTTGCTGATATCGTAGATAGGTCAGGAATATATGTTTTCTTGATATCTGCGACCTCCATTTTTCTCATTCCTTCATCATTCTTTGATGAAATTTCACACATTAACTGATAAAAAATGGTCGTCATCCAAGTAGCAACTAACATTGCATCCTGAGCATTTGCAAATGTGCAAACCAGGAAATTCGTGGATACAAATACACGTTGTTCTGCAAGATATGCACTACCAACGGCTCTACTAGCTCGTGGAACTAAGACAGAATTAGCATGAAAGCCCTTGTTACTTTCTTTTGTGACAATCGTTCTCCATTCCGTCAGTGTTTTGGCCTTACGTTGCTGCTTACCTCCCGTTGCTGATGCAGCTATCGTTATATAATCATTAATAATGTCGTCCACCATAATTGGCGGATTTATTGTTGCATCCAAGAATTTTGAATCTCCTCCACCAACGATAAAACTGTCATACTTGGAATTCCGCATTGCTGCACTTACAGCTAACCCACGTGAAGAGTATTTATCATAAAGTTCATCACAAATAAACAGCAAATCACTACCGCCAGCATTTCCAGCAGTTCCTCTTTTCATTGGAATTCTAATATTTTCTAACAATTCAAATGATGCACTGTGATTAAAATTAGCATCTATAAATGTCATCGCTTCTAGTTTTTCTTGATTCAAATATCTCCAACCTTCATCCAAATCACCACGCAAAGTTGTAACAGGAATGGTCACAGCCTGTAACCCGGGCATTATCATTGAGAAAGTTGTAGAAAATGTTCCACCTACTACACTTTCAAACTGATGAATATCAATATCCGGTACCTTGGTATAACTTGAAATAACATTTATATCATTTGCTGGAGTTTTTGCCCTACCCACCAATACACAGGTACTTTTTGTAACATTTTCAAAGATTTCGTCTCCTGGATATGTAAAAATCGTACGTAATCCAAATTTTGATAATACAAGTTCTCTTGTTATTTGTGCTTCATCACCTCTAGCCGTCAAAAAATTACTTGGGAATACACAAGAAATAACTGTGCCCGGTGCAACCAATTCAGTTATCAACTCCAAAAATACTGCTTCTA
This sequence comes from Suilimivivens aceti, assembly GCF_025567405.1. Taxonomy (NCBI): domain Bacteria; kingdom Bacillati; phylum Bacillota; class Clostridia; order Lachnospirales; family Lachnospiraceae; genus Suilimivivens; species Suilimivivens aceti. Next base: position 56,990 of record NZ_JAOQKJ010000009.1, read on the forward strand.
GTGGCATTTGACCACTATTAGTCATTGCTACAGATCCCGATAATCTTCTTATTGCATTAAAAAATGCTCGCTTTCTTGCCACACAATTAATACCTGCTACGTATGGAGGATTCATTAATAATATTTTAACATCTGAAAAATCAGTAGTTCCCATGCTTGTAACATCTTTGTTCGTTACAACAGGAGCATTTCTTGGTCCAACAGTTCTCGCAAAATCCAATCCTAATCTTAAAGAAAGTAATTCTAATAATTTAGAATTAATATCATTAGCCATTAACTGTGTTGGTAATAATCCCATTATTTCAATTGCTGAGCTGATGAGATTTCCACTGCCAGCTGCTGGATCACATACAACATCGCTAGAAGTAATAGTTCCTGCTTCAACTTTAGCTAAAGCAGCCACAAGTCTCGCTAATTCAATATCTGTTGCAACTTCTCCTTCATGTTCATGGCCGCTTGAAACCATTCTATGAAGTACATCAGCAACGGAATCTCCTGAAATATTTTGATCTCCCAAATCATATAGATCTATCAATTCTTTATTTGGAACAGATAATGTAGGTAAATATGATGTCACTGTGTAATCAAAGATACCTTTGAAATCAACTCGACCACCTTCTCGACAGATTTGTTGAACATTACTTCCAAATAATCTTATATCCCTCAAATCTGTACGATGCAGGTGTGTAAATGATCCTCGAATATACTCATACAGTAATACAGCCAGGTGTGTTTTCCATTTCTTATCATCGCTTATTAATGGCTCCATATGAACCACAAACTCTGCCAAGTTTAATTGATAAGTATAAATATCCGCTACAAAATCTTGAATTTTGCTTTCGAAATATAAAGCCATTTTATTCTTAACAGCTATTTCATCATCTACACTGAACGAAGCTATTTTCTCAAATCCTGGTTCTAAAACCTGTTGATAAGCACTGGGTCTACTAGCATCATATCTATAAGAATATGCGCATTCTAGATTTGTTAAAATATAGAAAGGCTTCTCTGTTATTCCTACATTACTTTGTACATATGACATTACCTGAAATTGATATCGAGTACTATTCACTGCCGCAGGTGTACGCTTCACTTCTACAACGCATAAGTACTTTCCGGTCGTAATATTTTCAATAACATAATCCATCTCTAATGAACCTGTCATTCGATGATGAACCGCACGATAAGTTGTATTAAGGCCCAAATTTACCAGTGCCTGATTAATTGCATTTTCACATATTGGATGAAATGTTCCGACTTCAGAATCGCTATAACTAATCATTTTCTCCCTCCAAATACTCCCTTAGTTTCTTTGCTATTACCCCTGCTAAAATTGGAGGAACTGCATTCCCCACAATTAAATTACGCCCCTGCTTACTTGTTGATACAATTTCAAAGTCATCTGGAAATGACTGTAATCGTAAAGCTTCTCTAACTGTAATTAATCTCTGCTCTGAATAATGAATATTGCATCCAACATTTGGTCGATTAAAATATGTATTGATTGTATAAGATGGACATTCTGGTCGCAGTCTACCATAGCAAGTTGTATGTCCTCCGTCTCGTTGCAGTCTTCTTATTCTTTCAGATTTCACGTCAGCTGGAATATCCATATAATTCCCACCTGGCTTAACATGCTTGATAATATACTTATCAAGTTCACTAAGTTTAGAAATAAAATGCTCTGAAACATCCTCTCCTGCATTTTTTCTCATCAACTTTTGATATCCATTTTTTGCTTCAGTCAAATATTTAACCCTAGCATTCTCATCAACCACCGCAGCTGGTAGATCACCTAATGCTTCTTCCACACTCACATATGGAAGGAGCCCATCTGCCTCACCGTGAGTTGGAAGTGGAAAATCAAAAGTCTCACCATTTCTTAGGCCCACAATAATAACTCTTTTCCTCTTTTGCGGAACGCCATATTCAACCGCATTTAGTACTTTGGCATTTATCGTATATCCTCTATCACGAAAGGCCTGCTTGAGCAATTCAATAATATGTTCTTTATTTGAATTCTTAGCTGATAGTAATCCAGTTACATTTTCAAAAACAAATGCCTTGGGCTGTACATGCTCTATTATTTCAAGATATCTCCACACTAGCTGGCCTCTTGCATCCTCAACATTTCTATTACCAGCCAATGAAAACGACTGACATGGCGGTCCTCCAATAATCACATCTGCTTTAGGTATATCATCTAGATTTATCTCATTGATATCTCCGCAGATTGCATTCTCATGTACATTTTTTTTATATGTTGCAATGGCATTGGGATTATTATCTATGGCCCAGACCAAATTATATCCTTCTTTTTTGAATCCCAAATCTAAGCCACCACCGCCAGAAAACAAACTTACGACATCAATTTTCATCATTATGCCTCCAACCTTCTTTTTTTGATTTTCCCGAATTCACTCATTAATTTTTCATATGACATACTGGCATAATTTGAAATTACTTTTGTTATCTCAAATATCAAGTTCCTATCGCTTGTGTCTACTAACTTTTTTCCTAACGTTTCCAATTTGAAAAAATCTTCTTTTGATACATAATCCAAATCGATAAACATCAAATTTTCCACGTCATATCTTTGTATCTTAAGCACACCAGCTCCATACTTCTTCCCCATTTTTTCCAACTGGTAATAAGTATAGCAATTATTCATCAATGATAAAGTAACAAAAATGTTCTCTCTCGGTTTGATAATGTAAAAATTATCTCTTGCCACCACTCCAGCATCGTTCAATACAAATCTCATATCATTTCGAATAATATATCCAAATAGTATTCCTTCACTATTTAATTCATTTATCCTAAACCAATTGCTATCAACACTACATTTCTCATATAATGTTTTGGGCTTTTTTTCATTCAAAAGTTCTTGCTTATTGGCCTCTAAATATTGTTGTAACTTTCCAGACAACTTCTTCCCATCTGAAATAACTAAGAGTTTATCGAAATCTGCACCTTTCGTAGCATACCCCTTTATACTCTTAGGTGATGAAATAATATCAACTAATACAGATGCATCATCTATACCCTCCGGATTTATAAACATCTTATTCCATCCAGTTGATAACCCACGCCTTACGCTAGCATATTTTGAAAACGGTGCTGGGAAGTTTAACTCTTGTTGATATGCTTCGACTGCCTGTTCTCTTAATTCGCCTTCTACAAGAGAAAGATGTTTATCAATAGTGCAAATGCTTTTTGATAAATCTTTAATCATCTTTAGAATTACGACATCTACCAATGCATTTTCATCAAATACATCCCCTGAAACATATATTTTTTCTATAATACTTGCTTGCTGCTTTATAAGCTTCTCAAAAGATTTTCCACTTCTTGCGTCCATCCAAGTTCCCGGAAAAATGATTACTAGCTCTCCTCCTGGATTCAATAGACTGATCGCTTTAATAACAAAATACATGTACATATTTGCAGTAGATGGCAATCCATTATATATGTGATTCTTTCGTATTTCTTTTTTGGTTATTCCAAAACTCACCAAATCATCAATCTTTTCTTGGCGAATGTAAGGTGGATTCATTATTATTGCATCGAATAAATTTGTCGGTTCGTATTTTAAGAAGTCACCTTTAATCAGTTCAAGTTCAGGATATTTCCTTTTTGCCGTCTCATATAGATCACCATCTAGTTCACATCCTACAATATTCTCAAATCCAGCTTCTAAACATGCCTCTATAAATGCGCCACCACCAAAGCATGGTTCCAATATTCTTTTTTTGTCATTAGATAGTAGCGATGCCATATAATTCGATATTATCTTTGTAGTGAACACTTGCCCTAAATCCATAGCTAGTCTCCTATATATTATTCCGTTTCATCCTTTATATTGCATTCGTCCACTAACTCATTAATTGCTGTTCGAATCGCTTCTGATTTAGCAATATTCAGCCGCTCACAATATATCTCTAAACGTTCTAAAGTTTGATCATCTAATCTTATTGTACAGACCTTACCCATATTGTTCTCTTTCCTAGGTCGTCCCATTTTCTTCATAGTGCCCTCCTAAAAGAAAAAACAATGCACCTCATACAGTATACTTTATGTAATACAAAAACTCAATTACTTTTTGTATTACATAAAGTGCTGATTACTATTGGCAAGCAGTGCTTTCCGGTACCGGAAAGCTCAAAACGCTTGTTGAGGGGTAGCCCCCAATCCCCCAGAACAGACCGCAAGGCGATCAGGCTACGCACCCACTTTCGTGAGCGCTAAAGACTTCTGTATTCTGCAGAAATTAAAGGTGTAATGCTAAGTGCCTCGTAAGAAGCATTTAACTTCTCAACATGATGTTCACTGATGTCCGCTTTAATTCCGTGCGCTTCAAGCATCTGACCAAGATCATCTTTAACTCTGTCCTTAAGTTCTTCACTGTTCATAAGTTTGATTTCCTTTCTTTTGCATAGTGTTGTGTTCCAGGTCGTCACCTGATTTCGGGCAAAAGAAAAGCGCCAGACTCGCGACCTTACGATCACGAGCTGACGCTCTCAATTACCTTATTAAATTTCTGCAGAAAAAATGGACCTCTGAGGAAGTTGTTTGCTTCACTTCAGTAGATCCATTGTAATAATATCACAGGGATTTTCTTAAGAAAATGGATGGCAAGTGGACAATTAGTACCCAAAAGGTGGACAATTAGTACCCTTTGCCTTTTATTCATCCTATTTCATTCCCTTAAACATACGTGTCATAACAAAATTCTCGTGAAAGCTACCTTTATTACCATGTATTCCAGTTACCAGACTGTAGTTTTTCTCCATAACATCAAAAATATCGTTCATTTCAAATTCAGGGAATTTCTCAAAATTACAAAGATTGAAGATAAATTTGTCATCCGATAATTCAAATACAATCATCTTACCGTCTCCATTCCAATCAATCTTTCCTGTCGGAATATCACTTAATCCAATCAGATCTGTTGAATAATCCCTCTTAATAAAATACAATTTCCAAGCGCCGTGATACTCCATCTCCTCCGGATTACGAATAAAATCCAGAAAATCAAAATGTATATCCTGCGCTTCTGGGATTGAAAGGAACTTAGCAAATATCGCCTTAACAATCTGTATTTTTGTTTGCTTCTGAAATCCCTTTACTTTCTTCGGATCACCATCTTCTGAATAGAATTTCTTATACGCTTCATCGTATTTCCCAAGAAAAGTATTACATTTACGGCACAAAGTTCTTGCAGTTCTTCCCTTTGGATATAGGTCTTTGGCCAAATGCTGATCAAAATACTTATCAGCGCACTCTTTTGGATCTTCTCCATTTTTGATTGCAGCGCTGATTGCTTCTTTTAGTTCAGGATTATCTCCCATAAGAGTATCCATGAACTTTGTTAAATCAAGTTCAATAATATCGTCATTTCCTACACTATGAGCTGGATAATGCTCCTCACTCATGTCTTCATCATTAAAATACTGTTCACACAGTCTACACTGTACCTTTTGTTCGTTCAAACATTTTCCCCCTTTAATATCTTTATATCTTTGCTAATAATCCTTTCATTCCAATCAAAACAGACTCACCAAAATAGCGAACCATTCTTGGTAATGAACCAATAACCGTTCCTGCAATCATTGCTTCGATAAACAGCTTCCAGTCTACCGGTGGCATAAACAAGCAGCTAAGCCCGGCCAAAATAATAAATCCACCTACTAGTCCAAAGATAAAACCAAATACGCCACCTGCAAAATCAATCATGCAAATAAGAATCGTAAGTACAATCTGTACCGGTAACAGTACCACCTTCAATAAGAAATGAAGAACACTTCCAAATACTCTCAATGCGATCATAGTTGGCACCTCCTTATTTACTTAGGATCTGCTCCATAAACTGAATTACTTCCTTCTGTTCCTGACCACTCAGCTTCATAAACAGCTGATAATATGCTCCAAGCCTCTGCATACGATTTTCCTCCTCTTGATCTGCACCAAAGAGCAGCCAATTTGTTGTCACATGATATAAGCCTGCAAAATCTTTTATTTCTTCTGCTGTAACTGCTCTTTTCCCTGCCTCAATCGCACTAAGCGTTGGGCGTGACATTTCCATACTACGTGCAGCATCCTCTTGATACATGCCTACATTGTTTCTTGCTTCTTTTAATCTAATACCAATGGTTTTATCCATGCTGCGCCTCCATGTCAGCTTTTCTGACATCTTCAATATAACACATTTGCTGATCAATGTCAGTATTTCTGACATTGAATTCACAGATAATTCCAGACTCATGAAAATCATGAGCCTGGATTCATGATGTTATGCCTTCATTCCGGACCATTGTTCAAGCAACTGAAGGATCTGCATTTCCATTTCTCTTGCTGAGGTTTTCTGAGGAAAATACTTTTGAAGAATATTGCTATCAAACACCACTCGATTAAGAGGATTCTTCTTCTCTTCATCCATAATGCTTTCTATTAATTCAGCAGTACATGTTCCTTCCTGGCTCGATTTCTTAAGTCTTTGGGCCTGTGACAGGGATGGTGTTGTCTGAGCAAGTTCCATAGCCTCATAGAATTCCTTCTGTTCCTCAGGCTTCATATAAGAGAGTTCTACTGCAGGATTAAAGGCAATCTTCTTTTCATCCACTAGATCAAGAAGCTCCGGTATAAGATTATTCAATCGTACAAATCGCTGAACTGTTCTTGCACTCTCACCGGTCTGCTTTGCTAACTCTTCATCTGCACGTAACCTCGTGCCAACTTGGCACGAAGTAAGGTCTGTTCTCTTGCCCTGGTGCTTAAGAGCTTCCATTTTCATCTTGTAAGCTTTCGCTCTTTCACTCGGAAGAATATGTTCTCTTTGCAAATTGGAATCTACCATCAAGATTGTAGCCGTGTCGTCGTCCATCTCTCTAACTATTGCCGGTATTTCTTCCTTTCCTGCTAAGATAGATGCATACCTTCTTCTATGGCCGGATATCATTTCATACTCTCCGTTTCCATCAGGACGAATAATAACCGGAACCAATACTCCATACTCTCGAATACTATCTACAGTCTTTCTCATATCCTCATCATCCAAAACCTTAAAAGGATGATTTTTGAATTCATGGATCTGATTCACTGGAATACTCACTACATGTTCACCGGTCTCTTGTCTATTCTCTTCGGTTGTAAAAATATCATCATAGCTCTTTAAGCTAATGTTAGTTCCTCTTCTGGTCATATTTCAGCACCTCCTGTGTTAATGATTCATACGCTTCTGCTACTTTTCCTGAAGGGTCATAGGCAAAAATACTCTTTCCCTCCGCACTCGTTTCTGCAGCTCTGACAGATCTCGGTATCTCTGTCTTGAATACAGTGATTTTGTTGCAGTACGTATTTCTAATTAAGTTGCTGATATCCTTGGCATAATTCGTTCTGGCATCTACCATAGTGATTAGAATTCCTTCAATGCACAGTTTAGGATTAATCTGACGCTTAACCTGATTGATTGTAGAGAGCAATTGCTCTAATCCCTTAGCTGATAAGTAATTGGCTTGAACAGGAACCAATGTTGCATCAGAAGCAGCCAAAGCATTTACGGTAAGCATTCCTAAACTAGGCATACAATCTAAAAGGATATAATCGTATCGCTCTCTAAGTGGTTCCAAGAACTGCTTAAGAATACGTTCTCGATTCATGGTATTCACAAGCGACACCTCAAGTCCTGCAAGTGAAATATTTGAAGGAATCAACTCTATACCTTCCTGCTGATGGATCAATACCTCATCCAATGCCACTGGATTCTCACTTATTGTTCCATTCAGAAGATCTGAGAGTGTCAGCTCCAGGTCATCAGGTCTCGGATACCCCAGGCTGATCGTCAGTGATGCCTGGGGATCTGTATCTATAAGCAAAACCTTTTTATTCTGTCTTGAAAGTCCAATTCCTAAATTCTCTACCGTTGTTGTTTTAGCTGTGCCGCCTTTCTGATTTACCACAGCAATGATTGTTGACTGCTTTTTCATACTGTCTCCTTCCAGTGTGCCATGTCATAGCTGACCTTGGCCGTGTAATAATGATCGATTGTTAATGGTGCGTTATAGATTGTTGCGAGTAGATACTGCTTCACATTTCTGATATCTGTGATTTGGTTCTTAAAGCAATCCAATATGTACTCCATATGCCCTGAATCAATTTTCATAAACTGGGCTTTTACAACATCTACCGGCTTGTCATCTCCTGATATACGGATTGTCTTTGCAGTACTGCATAAGACATCAACCATAAGATCAAAAATTTCATTGATTCGTCCGACTTCATAGGGATTGCTCTGGATAAGTATGTCTATGCTTAGCTTCTCCCTAAGATAATTCTCATACTGTTTTCTGATTCGCATCGGATCATCCATCCTAACCACCTTTACTCCTGGATTTGCTGATTCCGCCGATAGATTGATTAGATCAGTCTGACTAAAATCAGTTTGGTTAGTATTAGTATTATTAGTGAATGATTTCCATGAGTCCGGACTTGTGATTTTCACATCTCTGGACTCACGATTTTCATGAGTCTGTGAATCATGATTTTCATGAGTCACGATTTTGCTCTTTCTGTCTCCATCCCCATGCAGTCCTGTTGCAAAATCTTTCACATAGATTCTTGTTGGCTTCCCCTGCCCTTGCTTTTGGCGTTCAATAAGCCCTGCCTTTGTCTCTAACTCCTTGAGCAGCTTTGTAGCCTTCTGATTTGCGCAATGCATATCAGCCATGATCTGCTCCAAGGTGTAGTAGATATAGACCTTCTTCATCAAGCCATCCATTCTTAGCTGACAAGGATGATCTATCCAGCAAGAGTGAGTACAGGAACTTAGAATCCATTGTGATACCTGCGAATCTATCATCTGTAATCAACATCTTCGGCACTTGATAGAATGCAAACTGTTCTGTTCCTCTTCCGTAGAAATAATCAAAACCCATTGGCGTACCTCCTTTCTTTTGTTTTGCAGAAATAAAAAGACGCTTAACTCACAGGAAATGCTGTAAGCTAAGCGTCTTCCGACGATTCTTATTTTGTTTTATCTAACAGGTTCAGGCTTTGCACCTACTGTGTCGACGTAGGCGTTCGTTTCGCACCTACTGTGTCGAGTTCAACAGCTACAATTACCCGAATATACTTTTTCAGATGCTTTCCACGCTCTGACCAATCGGTCTTTTCAAACGTGAAATGCTCGTAAAAGTGCGTAAATTCAAGGACTTCTACTAATTCACCTTTTGCAGTAACACTACAGTCTCCACATGTGTTGTCACTAACATAGGAACACACATCTTTTACCTCGTCTGCGATATGGGAACACAATTCTTTTGCCTTATCCCCTACGCTCTTTGTCTTGTCAAAACGCTGTTTTGCGTTTCCAACCTCGTTTCTAAATCCTGTTTTATATATAAAAGTAATTTTATAGGGATCTTTGTTTCCATCTTCATCATAGCCACCGACTATGACTTTTTCAATAATACTTTCAAAAATACCTCTGTCAAACTCTTGAAGCACTTCATTTTGTGATAATGCTTTCTTAAAATCCTCCACTCGTCGTTTCAGAGATACCTCATCTTCCATTTGTTGTTCCAGCATTTCTATATTCGCTCTTATGTCGGATAACTTTCTCTCATATCCAACATCTGTTTCTTCGTATATATCCTGTGAAACAATTCCTTCTAAGTATTTCTCCAAAAGTGCCTTCCGCTTCGTTTGAAGATTATCTGCACTTTTCTGATATTTCATAAGTTTATCTCTTGCAGTATTCTCACTCAAAGTTTTTTCAACTCTTGTAATAAATTCTTCTAATACATCTTTATTATCAGAACAAAGCATTTTATAGGATTCAATAAAAGCTTCTTCTATTACCTGTTCTGGTATTCCTTTACTATCCGGACAATATCTTTTGCCACTTTTCGTTGACTTTACACATTGCCATATTGTTTTCTTGTATTTTGAACTGCTATGCCATCTTCGTCTGGAAAGACTTGCTCCGCAGAAACCACATTCCAACATACAGCTAAATGCATACTGTCTGCTATATTTTTCTCGTTTCCCCGGTGTAGGGGATTTTCTTCCACCATTTCTGCGTTCTCTGATTTCCTGTGCTCTAGCAAAGGTTTCTTCTGAAATAATAGGTTCATGATGATTTCTTATATAAAACCTATCTTCCTCTCCTAAATTCTCCAATCGTCTTTTAGAAATGGGATCAACTGTAAATGTCTTTCCAAGTAAAATATCGCCCTTGTATTTTTCATTATTGATGATACCCATAACGCTTGATGTTGTCCATGGATTTCCTTTTATAGTGGTTATTCCCTGTTCATTTAATTCTCTTGCAATCATTGTGCTTCCTGCACCTGCAACATATCTGTCAAAAATATATCTTACAGTTTCTGCACCCTTTGCATTGATAGAAAGAGATTTTGTTGCAACATCATAATCATAGCCTAAGCACCCCTGAAATCCGACCAATTCACCACGCTTCATTTTCATCTTTAAGCCCTTTTTCACATAAGCCGAAGTATTCTCTACCTCTTGTTGTGCAACAGAGCTTAATATAGTCATAAGAAATTCGCCGTCTTTCATTGTGTTTATTTTTTCAACCTCAAAATAAACTGCTATGCCTTTTTCTTTTAACATTCTTACATATTTCAATGTATCTAAAGTATTTCTGGCAAAACGTGGAAGACTCTTGGCAATAACCATATCTATCTTACCATCCATACAATCCTGTATCAATCTTTGAAAATCTTCTCTTTTATCTACCTTTGTACCTGTAATGGCTTTATCCGCATATACTCCTGCAAATACCCACTGATTATTATTTTTTATAAGTTCTGTATAGTATTTAACCATCGAATTATAGCTTTTTATCTGATCTTCATCATCAGTACTGACACGACAGTATGCTGCTACTCTCAGGCGGTCAGTCTTTCTTATTTTTGCTGACTCATCAAATGGATTATTCGCCTTGATAACTTCTACTTCCATGCTCTCTCCTTTTGTATTCCCTCCGTAGTGTTCATATAGATTATATTGCAACACACTCAACAAGTCAAGCTGTAATATCAGATACAATATTATAATCTCTCATTAAACGTTTCTTTATTTTTTTATATTCAAATTCACTAATCAACTTCTTATTTAGCAACTGTCTTAACATAGATAATTGCATACTATATCTTAGCAATCTTTTCTTTTCGATCACACCCACCTCCTCATATTTTAACACGCATTTTATCTGCCAATGACAACCCACAATTCTCTTGCTGGCTCTCATAGGCAGATAAAAATGCAATACAGGTGACAGATCATTACTCTGCCCACATCGGTCTTGCACCGTCATTCAAATTGACCGGACTGCAAATTTCCTTACAATCCGGAAGTATCATTATCACGGATATGCTTCATCGCCCTGTGTTACTGCCACACATTTTGTCAGATCTTCTCGCTCCATACCTTTGCTTCAATGTAATGTTTCAACATTTCCTCACATTCACTCCTATCAAAGAGCAGGTACATCTTGGCGAATCTACCTAGTGGCTCCACATATCCTCACGTCCTGTATGCAAAAAATATTCAGTTGTCAAGGTACAGGGTGCATACGCAGCAATCAGCGAATGGAAAGGGACAATGCTAACCGCCTGTTATGCAACTTCAAAAGCCAATATCTTTGTGATCAGCTTTGTTTCTAATCTGCGACGCAGCGTTTCATCAATGCAGTAATGCACCTGTCCGCTTTCGTCATATAACTTTCTGGTAGACAATTTGATTATGTATCCCTCATAGTGTTTTAACACTGTATTGATGGCACTTACATCGCCCTCTGATGCTGCCTTTATAATATGGAAAGGCAACAAATTTTCCTCATTTCTGCTTTTATACATCTTTTTCATCTGCTATTCCTTCCATGATCTTCTTCAAAATTTCAAGTGAGCGTGTCCTGTGTTCATGAATGGTACTGCGAACCAGATTCATTTCTCTTGCAATATCTGCATCGCTCATTTCCATAAAATATGAAAGTAAAATAACATTCCTTTTTCTTTCTGTAAGTTCCTTCAAAGCTTCAGCAATCAGAGTATTTTTTACTTCAATGTCATAGCCATGCACTTCAAAATGATGATATTCTGTTCCATACTCATCCATAGTAAATAATTTGCTCAACTCCTTTTCCGACAGTTCAGAGAATGTAACTTCGTGTTTCCTGCGATAGTCCATGTGTTTGTAATAATTTACAGCTTCGCCTTTTAATGCCATCTGGCATAACCGGTCAAACTGGTGCCGGATAGTCATTTCATCCTTAGAAGAAGGTTGCCCCATACGAGTTCACCTCCTCCCGTTCCGAATGCCAAGGCTTTTGCCCTTTTTCCCTTCCGGTGTATCTCCCAAATGAAACCGGGGAGATGTTCGGGTGGATTGAAAAATTTTTATAGAAATTTTTCTGTATACAAAAAACGTCCTCGCAGGCACACACCCACAGGACGCTGTTCATATCTGATATTAAATTTTCTCCACATTTTACGAGTGTATATAGTACACTTTCAATTGTAGAATTTGCCACATTACTTAAAATGCGACCTATTTACCTGTCCTTCCACGCAATGGGCAGGATAATATTTTCCAAATACAAAAATATCCTTTCAATGGTTCAGAATACATAACTCTCCTAAACACATTCAAAGGATAAAAAACATGAGAAAAAACCTTTGAATACTGCGTTTTTTTATATGCAATATCCAAAGTTTCTTATTTTATTAAAGTGCATTATTCCCCTCTTATATAGTGTGTTATTAGTTCATTTTCTTTTTAAATGGTGAACTATACACTATATACGGAGGTGCATGATATGGCTAAATCTAAGAAAATTGATAAAGACATGGGTTTTCGCCTGAAGAAAGCCAGATTAGACCAAAAGCTGACTTATGATGAGTTATCCGAAAAATCCGGTGTCTCATCAAGATATATCAAAGAGATTGAAAATCATGGCAATGTTCCAAGTCTTGAAAAACTCGGACAACTCATTCGTGCTTTACATATCTCTGCTGATCCGTTTTTTTATCCGGCAGCTCCAACCGATAATCTGGATTACCAAAGGCTGCTGGTTTATCTTTCAGAATGTACGGACGATCAGATCACCACTATTCTTGCACTTGTGGAAGCCTATCTTCGTACATATAAAACCCATGAGACAGAATAGCAGAAAGATTTCGATTTTTTCTGGATTGTTTCTGAATTATTCTGAAGAAAAACAGGGTGGAAATTCCATGATTAAACGCTCCACCCTGCTTACTTATTTCATTATTGTATTCAGTAACTCTTTTACCTTAACACTCTCTTTAACAATCCCAAGTCCAGCAAGTATCTGTACTGCATCTACTATCCCCTGATAATAGGCTCTCTGTTGTTCCTGAAAGTGTGCATGGTCTACAATATCCATATAGTTTTCTAAAAAATTTCTCTGCTCTGTAGAAAGGTCAGATAAGAATTTTTCATATTCCCGGTTTTCTTTTTTCAGTTCCTTATCCGCCTTCTTTGCTTCCTCTGTCTGTATGGAATACTCCCGTTCGCCTGCATCGCTTCGAAGCTCCTCAAAAACATCAGATAATCTTTCAAATACTTCATTCATTTTGTGTCCACCTTTCTCTAAATAAGTATTGCATTTTACAAGCAGTATTATCAATCCTAAAATTTCTTACAACAATATTTTTTCGTACTTCATCTTTAGAAGTATATTATCAAGATTATTCCGTAAAATCAATCATGTGGCACTTCATCTTTAGAAAGTTTGTGATGATATGAAAATTTACTGGAATAAAGAAAGCAATTCCAAAAATCTGATAGGTCAGAGAGTAAAGGAATTGCGAACTGAAAGGCAGCTATCGCAAAAAGCACTGGCAGAACAGCTCCAGCTTGCCGGATATGAATTTAGCGATTTGACCGTATTACGAATAGAACAAGGGACACGCTTTGTACCGGATTATGAAGTGGTTGCCCTTGCTGAATTTTTTCATGTATCTTGTGAATATCTTTTAGGTGTCAGAAATGAAAAATAAGCAGTGATCTGTATTTGTTCTTTACAGACCGCTGCTTAAATTTTTGTTGAAACGATAGCCTACACCCCATACCGTCTGTATGTAAACAGGCTTGCTCGGGTTATCCTCTATCTTTTCTCGTATGTTGCGTATATGGCTCATGACAATGTTGTAATCGCCGGAATAGGATTCCTTCCACACAATGTCATAAATCTGTTCCTTGCTGAACACTATTCCCGGATGCTTTGCAAGAAGCTTGAAAATCTCAAATTCCGTATAAGTAAGCTCTATCTCCTGATTTTCCCGAATGATCACCCGTTGAACTTCATCAATCTTAAGACCTTTGAAATTCAATAGATGATTATTCAAACCTGACATCTGAATGATTTCCTCTCTAGTATTTATCAACGATAATATGTGGCTCATCATATCATCCTCATTATCTTCGAATGTCAGAACTAACATTTTCCCATACACATCACCTGCCTTATTACTTTTATATACTGCCTAAGTTCTGGAAAATTCAAAAGAATGATTCCCATATCCAGCCCAGCAGTATGTTATCTGCTGTTTGTTTTTTCTTATTCATTTTCCCTATATCCTATAACGGAAATTACTTTTTCGTTGCATACGATATATGCTACTTGCTTTCCCTCACTCTTTAATTCTGTGGCACATTCTTTTATGTTTTCAGTAAACCGAGATTGAGAACTACAAGTAACAACAATTTCTTCATTACCCAATTTTGTATTATTAGATATTTCTGATAAGCTATCTAAAAACATTTTTTCTAATTGTTCTAAACTTATCACATTAGCAGGTAAAAAAGAAAAAATATCTAATACTTTATATTTACCCATGTAAGCCACCTATCCCTTAGCTCCGCAAGCATTATTTAATGCTACAGTTTTTAAATACTGACGTCTATTGATTTCTTCACAAAACTGCTTCCACTTTTTGCAAGTGTGCTTTCAATGGACTCTCTTGTAATGCCATCCAATGCTCCAGACGGTATCGGATCACCCGCTTTCCATGAGGGATCAGCAGCTTTCGCCGCTGCTGCAAATGCCTGCCTGTATTGATGTTCATATTGCTCCATTGTCCATCCCGCTGACAAACGGTCATCTTTGTTCATTTTTCTATATAAGTTAACATATACATCTTCCCTCTTTGTGGTATCACCATTCAGAGTGCCATTATCCCTTAAAAATTCCTTCTTTGCCAGTTCAAACATTTCTTCCCGGCTGCTCTCCGGAATAGAGATGATATGTTTATAACTATTTCTGTTCTCATCAGTTACAGCAAGCCCTGTTAATCCGGTATTCGGATCAACCCAATCTCCATTTTTATCATACTGGCTCATTAGATTCTTGATCGCCTGAACATTCGTAAACATTGCACCATTTCCATTTTTCATCATTTTGCTAAGTGCCGCTTTGTACTGTTTACTGTTTGTGTCAATCCCTGCTGCTTTTAGTTGTGCCTGTACGGAGCTACTGTTAATTTGGGACAACTGAATGTTGTTGACTAAATTCATCCTTGATGTCCCAAACATACTCTGAAATAAGAAACTGTAATCTGTAATTCTCGGCATAATTGCAACCTCCTTGTCAAATTAAATGTGAAATCCGTTTCATTACAACTAATTTTAAATCTTTATATCCAAATTGATGCCTATACTTCTAAGAAGTTCTGAAATCGTTTCACCAGTTCATCTAACTGCATCTGCTCCCGACTTGTTCCATTATAATTTTCAATCGGATCAGAAACAAAATAATTTCCGAACCCTGCCAGCGCATTTTCAAAGCTGCTTTTGAAGTTTTCTTTGCTGCTTACATCAAGATTTGCAAACATCTTGTAAATATCACTGTTCGATTCCTTATTTACTTCCACGCTGTCTTTTCCTGTCGTATTCCTTGCCGGAGAGCTTCCCACTCTGTAAGCAGGTTCTCCATGCTCCTGATAGAATTTCTCTCTTTCAATTTTTACCTGCTTTGCAACAAACTCAACCATACTGTTCACTTTATTGATTTTCTCCTCTGCCTGTTTACCGTATGCAGTTGTTATCTGTTCTGCAGCTTCATCAGATAATCCCATTTCTTTACAGGCATCTTCAAGCATTACTCTAACTCAAAAAATATTACTCCTGTTTTTTATAATACCCCGTTATCATGAGTGGCATAATATTTTCTATATCATTTTCTGTCAGCTGATAACCTATATTGCTGCGCTCTTGAAAAAATTCATTTAAAGGCTTTTTACTAATTAACAGTTTTTTCCCTTTTCCATTATCTTCCTCGTCTCCCCAGTCAAATTCCGTCCAGTAACCGCCTGTTCCATCTTCGTGAATAAATACTCCTGTACTTTTTACAATTCCTCCTGTCATTTTACTCGTACAGCCCAATCCTTCTATTGACTCATATACTTTTTGCCTAAACCTACTATCTGTTTGCATTCTCAATAGAGATTTCTTAGAAATGACTACATTTCCAGCTCCATAAAATTTCCCACTGTCAAGCATCGCTAGATCAAAATTTTCGGCAGTTTGGTCTGTCGTATTACATGCATAATCTACAACATGAAGTGTAACATTAAACTTTTTGCAAATTTCCTCCTGCATATCGCTAACACTCTGCATAGTATTTATTTCATTTAAGAGTCTGCTAAAGTCCCCAGAAACAACTTCGGCATCTCCTGAACCTTGCTTTGTTGTAATTGCCGCTAAATTACTCAGTATTTCAAGTGCCTGTATATCCATAATTTTTTCAACCTTTCTGCAATTCCTCTGTCAGCTAGAATCACTTATACTCACATCTGATTACAATGGCATTACACCTCCATCTGCTGATTTATACGCTTTTACTATCGACATAATATCAAAGGAGTTACCATCTGAATCAATTGCATAAAAACTGTAATTGCCACTTTTATCTATTTCAAACTCAATATCGTTGCCATCAAAAGCAAACTCTTTATACACACTATCATTCCAAAATACAACTATTGTTTGCGTGTTTTCTACTTCACCAATAATCTTATCTTGCTCAATTAGTATCTCATATCCTTTTTCTAAACGATACCCCCAAGAATACTCCCGAAACACCAAATCATTATCTGCATATCCTATGTCACTCTCATAGCTATCTTTATTACTTTTTACCCCTTGAAATGTTTCCTCTTTACTATTCAATATATTATTTGTTATAGATGTGTCATCGTGCCTTAAAGCGCTTTGACCCATATCATTTGCTATTAAAAACCTAATTATTATTATAAAAATGCTTGTAATTGTTAAAACTATTTTTTTCAATTTATTCACCACCTTGCAATTCAATATCTTAAAACTCCGTTTCCGGCTGCTACCTGTTTCTGCAATTCCTCTGTCAGTCAGAATTGCTTATGCTTTCTCTTTTTGAGTCCAAGCATTCTCTTTTTACATTATTTATAAAATACTTTTCTTTTTATATTCCGTTGCCATAACTCCTTGTCTTTCTATCTCTTCAATCATCTCCTGTATATCGTTTTGCAATAAGGATTTTATATCGCTCGCATTCATTATCCTTACTTTTTCAGTATTCTTTGACCTCTCCGAAATCGCCTTCTCTCCACCTACATCTGGCTCTAATGTGGCAACTATCTCACCATTATCATCAAAAACCAGTGTACATTTTTTTACAGGCGGATTAAGTGTCTGCATCGTTAGTTTGAATTTATCGCTGCTATAATCTGCAAGCATATCATAAACTTTTTGTCTTAATGCTGTATCTGTATTCATTTTATATAGCACATCACTTGGAATATAACACTCAAAATAGCCATTTGCAGCTCCCACATCAATATGAAATTTATTATATATATCTTCTTTTACACAGTTTATCTGCTGTTCCCTTAGAGTCCCATAAAAATCCTTTTCTACATTTATATCACCTGAAATAGTATTCACATTTTGTTTTTGCACAATTGCTGTTATATTACTCAGCATTCCAAGTGCCTGTATATCCATACTTTTAAACCTCCTCGTTTAAAGCTTTTGACTTTCTATCACGCTCTTACTAAATGTACTTATTGTATCCTCGTAGGCTGATACAGCGGAGGCAGAAACACTTGCTGACTGAAAAGCCGACATATTTACAGTGCCCTGCTCGTTCTGCATTTTTTCCATGAAAAAACTCTGCAATCTCTGCCTACTTTCCAACTGACTTTGGAGAAAATTTTCCTGTGCTTGTGCCCTGCGTGCCTGTGCCCTTTTAAGTGCTTCTTTTTCCTGCTCCGCTAACAATTCTTCCATTTTTTCATGTCGTTTTTCCCACCACGATTTCTCATTACCTGAAATATTGGAACTACTGTTTCCTACTGGTCCTGCATATCCATAACATTCTTCCGGCGATGCTCCGATAACATCATAGCTGACATTATTTGATCCGGCAGGCAGGCTGCTTACTGAATATGCTGAACGAACCCGGTTCAAAACATAGTTTTCATACTCCGGATCACTTTTCATCCTTTCAAATGCTTCTTCTTTAATCACTGTTGCTCCCGATGAATATGTAGAACGAACCCACGCACTTACAGGCATCTGTGACATTTCATTCATAACCCACTGCTTATATTCATCCATTGTCATTTCCTCTTTCGACTTATTGGAAATGGAGCTATCATATGTAAACCCACTATAATTTGGCGGATACGGAATAACCATATCCCCCGCCCATGCAGAGGCAGTTGCTGTTGTATTCTGACTTTCCCCTGCCTTTTGTACTTCACTTGCAAAATTGCCTTCCCCTGTTGTTTTCATACTGCTGTTCATATAAGCGTAGGCAGTTGCGCCAATACCATTTACACCACTAATACTCATTTTCTGTTCTCCTTTCTTGTAACAATATTGTTACACTAAACTCATTTTTCTTTACCTTAATATCTAAATCTCCCATGTACTTCTCTACTTCTCTCTTTACATTGGATAATCCTATTCCATGTAAGGAAATATCTTTTTCTTTATCGGAAACTGGAAGATTTGTATTGCTATCAAACTTGATTTCCCCGTCAAAAGAATTTCTTACTTCTATCAGAAAAAATTTTCTTTTTTGTTTTCCAGACAGCGTAATATATCTTTCCCCCGTATTCATTTTTTCACAGGCTTCAAGTGCATTTTGCAACAAATTGTTGACGATAATTCCAATATCATACGCATCATATCTGTCTGATACCGGATAAGAGAACTCTGATTGAAATTGTACTCCCTGTTTGCTTGCTGCTTTCTGCTTATCATTTACAATCACATCCGTAACAGCATTGCCTGTCTGAATAGTTATCTCAAACACATTCATACTCTCATCCATTTTTGACAGATATTGTTGCATATCCTCATAATTGCCACTCTCCATAAGTCCCTTGATATTCGTCAAATGATTTCTCATTTCATGCTTCATCTGCCGTATTCCGTTATAAAACTGCTCTACTTCCTCCATTCGCTCCTGTATTGAATGAACCTGTTGTTCTTCAATAAAATGCTTTTTCTTTTCTTCCTGAAGTTTTTCCATCTCCTGATAGGACACTATTGTGATTAAAATTCCTGCATAGAATAAAATTGCAATTACTGGCACTATTCCCAGAAATATTGGATATTGTTCATAAAGTTGAAAAATCAAATCATCTTTCACCACTATCCAAAGCCGGACAATAATATTTCCAAATAAAATTGCTACTATCGGTGTCAAAATCAGATAGCACAATTCCCTTATTTGCAGTTCTATCTTTTGTTTTCCTAATCGGTGTCCAACAACAAAAAGCATAATTAAAAACAAGAAGATTCTAAATGCGGCAATAAAAATGTAATTCAATGATGCATTACGAAAAATATCCTCTACTAATGTTTTTTCCTGCACCCAATATCTGCTTGTAAAGAAATCTATACTTTCCACAATCAGCATACTTAAATTTCTAATGCAGAAAAATATAATCCCCATAAAAAATGTAAAATTTCTATTCATGCCTAAATAGCCAGAAGATGCCGTCAATAAAATTATTACAATCATCAAACCTAACCACCCATAAGCAGGAACAAAGTTTCCAATAAGGGATATGGCTATATAACTTCCAAAAACTATTAGTATCTTTTTTAATTTACTTCCCTGTCGTTCTTTCTTTTCTGTCATAAATGGATAGAAAAAAGCTGTCAGACAGACTGCATATAAAAAAGTTTCAATTCCGCCTATTATATTTTGGAACAACACAAACTCTGTTTCACTCATCCGCTGTCCTCCTACTGCATATACCGGAGATATGCTTTTACAAAGTCCGGATATTTATATTTTGAAATCAGCAGCTTATCTCCATTGACAAGCGTTACTTCTGTCTTGTTGTACTCATCTATGCAGGCAAGATTGACTAAATATCCCTTATGAATACGGAAAAACTGTCCCTGCAATTCTTCTTCCAAATCTCCGAGCTTTGCATAATATTCCAGTTCTTCCTCATTCATATGAATTACAACTTTGTGGCTCTGGCTTTCCAGATAGTAAATATGATCTAACGGTATAGCCTTGCTCGTATTGGCATATTGGATAACCAGCGTTTTCTTCTGCTGCTCCGCTTCTGATATAATCTGTTCGGCTGCCCGCCGGAAAACTTGGGCAAATCTCTGTTCATCAATAGGCTTTAACAGGTATTGAAATGCTCCTACATCAAAAGCATCATAGACATATTTTTCATAGCCTGTAACAAATATAATAATTGGCTGCTTTGTAAGCTCCGTTGCCCTGATCTGTTTTGCCATGCTCATACCGTCCATACCGGACGCAACGCTTTTCATTTCAATATCCAGAAACAGCAAATCATGCTCCTTTTGATCTGACAGGTATTCATCAGTGGAAGCATACTCTGTGATTTCACATTCTATGTTCTGTTTCCTGACAAGTGATGAAAGATAGGTTCGTATGTTCTTTTCATCATCACATATTGCAATTCTTATCATGTTCCACCTCTTTTTTCTTTTCGATTATTATATCGGAAATTATATAAAAATTTCTGAAGCCGATAGCGCAAATGGACAGTTTAATAGCGCAAGTGGACAAAAAATAGCTAAAGTAATTCTATCAGCCCAAGATATGTGTTCCAATCAGATTGCCTAAGCAATCGGAACACCGACACACCCTTTTGGAGTGTCGAAAACACACATAGCAAGCACTGCCTGTGTCATGACACAGGCGAAATCCCCCACACTTTCCTATCGTCTGTGTAGTTGAATTTCCATAGGGAAGTATCCCTAACCCTCTCTCGATTTTTCTTCGATTACTCTTCATTTTACCGTCGAAATGCATTGACCTTTCCTGCCGTTTTTGCTACAATTTGCTATGGGTAATTACACCCAAAATTGAATAAAACATGAAACAGACTGTTGTAAAAATCGAACATTTTACAGCAGTTTTTTTGTACCCAAATTTAGAAAGGACGTGGCACAATGGCAAACCGAAACCGCACTAATCCGGTGCAATTTTATCTCAGTGATGATGAGCAATACATTCTCAATACCAAGTTCAAAGCATCCGGCATGAAAAGCATGTCAGCCTTTTTACGCAAACTGATTTTATATGGATATGTGTATGATGTCGATTACAGTTATCTGCGAAATTATAATACAGAGCTTGGACGAATCAGCTCAAGTCTGAATCAGATTGCAAAGCGAGTAAACAGTACCAGAAACATCTATCAGGACGATATGAATGAAGTAAAGGAGTTGATGAATAAAGTATGGCATACACAAAAATCCATGCTATCAAAGCAACCGTTGATAAAGCAATAGATTACATCTGCAATCCCGACAAAACAGATGAGCAAATCTATGTTTCATCTTTTGCGTGTGCGCCAGAAACAGCAGCGATTGACTTTAAGTACACCCTTGACCATTGCAGAGAGAACAGTCCTAACAAAGCCTATCATCTGATACAGGCTTTTGCTCCGGGAGAAGTCAGTTATGAGGAAGCTCACCGCATTGGAAAAGAACTTGCTGACAAGGTTTTAGAAGGGAAATATTCGTATGTTCTCACCACACACATTGATAAAGGACATATTCATAATCACATCATATTTTGTGCTGCTGATAACATCGAGCATAACAAATATCACGACTGCAAACAGTCGTATTACCACATACGGAAACTAAGTGATGAACTATGCAAAGCGCATAACCTTTCCATCATCATTCCGGGTGGTGAACGTGGTAAAAAATACAAAGAATGGCAGTCTGATCAGAATGGCTCTACTTGGAAAACCCAGCTTAGAAGAGACATCAATTTTTGCATCAAGTCTGCTTCCACATACGAAGATTTCTTACTTTTAATGAGAGCCAAAGGATATGAAATTAAAGGAGAATCTTTTGAAGAAGGTGCTGCCAAATACATCTCTTTCCGTCCTCTGGATAAAGAACGTTTTGTCCGTGGCAGTACGAAATCGCTTGGTAAGGAATACACAAAGGAACGTATCCGGGAACGCATCGAAATGAAGCATGAGCGAAAATCTGTCATTCCGAAAAAAGACTACTCTGCCCGCAGGCTCATTGATACCTTGGATGAAAAATTTCAAAACAGTCCCGGACTTCAGCAATGGGCAACTATCGAGAATTTGAAGATTGCTGCACAAAGCTATAATGAAGTTGGTTCTCTCTCCGATCTGAAGCATCAGATTACTGTGAAAACCGAAGCCAGAAAATCTGCCAAACAGAGCGTTGTGAAACTGGAACACCACATGAAAGACCTTGCAGAAATCATCAAATATGCCGAGCAGTACAAAACCAACCGCTCCTATCACATCGCCTACAAAAAGTCAAAGAATCCAGACGCATATTTCCGCCGATACGAAAGCCAGCTCATTCTATATGGCGGTGCACGACGTGTACTTGAGCAGACTGGGATAAACTTAAAAGGATTGAATGTTGATAAGCTAAAAGCGGAATATCAGGAACTAATGAAACAGAAAAATGAACTGACTTCCACCTACAAGAACTGTGAAAAAGAGGTTCAATCATTAAACCGAAAACTGGAAAATCTGAATCAATACCTCGGTCAGACACAGCCCGATTTTACCTCCGAGCAGTCCAGGAAAAAGAATAATCCCATCTTGTAGCTTGTTAATGTTTAACGCATGTATTATACTTAATTTATTATTACAAATGTTTAGGAGAGACTATGGCAAATACAGATTATAAATCACCCGATGCTTTAATGCGGCATCTTAGGGATAATGGAATTTCCATCTCAGGAAGTTCACAAAAACAACAGCTCATCAATACCGGATATTTTCATGGATATAAAGGATACCGTTTTTTTGTATCTTCCTCTAACAGACTTCCATTCACTTCATATAATGAGATTAACGCAACCATTCAATATGATACAAAATTAAAATCTCTTTTATATGGAAAAATGATGTTTATAGAAACTGCGCTTAAAAATATTGCTTTGAACACCATTATGTCAGAAATTGATTCCAGCAGTATCTATGATATGTACGATAAAGCAATCAGCAGCTACAAAAATGCACCAGCCGGAACCCGTGAAGATATAAAAAAGAAATACCAGAACAACAAACTAAATCTTCAAGGCTCCATACAAAATGCCATTGCTGCTGCATACCGAAAAGAGAATCCGAAAATCACTCATTTTTACAATAATGTCAATTACAATGAAGTTCCTTTATGGGCAATATTTGAAATTCTCACTATGGGCGATTTTGGATATTTGCTTTCATGCCTGACCATTGATATGCGTGAAAAAGTATCCCGTGCAATCGGCATCAATCTATCAAGTGATACTTACCGGGAATTACTTTATAAATATGTATATGCCTTAAAAGATTTAAGAAATGCCATTGCTCACAACGATGTGGTATATGATACCCGTTTCAAAAAAATGGACCCTTCAAGACCAATGAAACAATGCCTGATTTTAGAAATGGGGATGCCATACATAAATTTCAAAACAATCGGCGATTACATCATCCTTATCTGTTACTACTTAAAATTACTGAAAGTCTCTAAAACAGAGATCAAATCATTCATCCGTGAATTTGAAAAGATTACAAGAGAATACG
The DNA here is from genome assembly GCF_025567405.1 of Suilimivivens aceti. NCBI lineage: Bacteria > Bacillati > Bacillota > Clostridia > Lachnospirales > Lachnospiraceae > Suilimivivens > Suilimivivens aceti. The sequence goes on from NZ_JAOQKJ010000009.1 coordinate 81,100, forward strand.
AATCTTCTGTAAACCCGAATGTTTCAGCTATTTCGATTCATCCTGATTTGTTCTCTCGCTTAAACATCTTAAAAAATTCCATATAATGCTTGCATATTTTACCTGCCTATAGTATATTATAGATAGCAATTGGGGTATGTGTTTGCGGACACATACTTGGAGGAGTCGGAGTGATCCGGCTCCTCTTTAATTTTTAACAAAAAAACGGTAGTCAAAAGGGGCACCTAATGACTACCATATTTTTATTCTGCCGCTTCCAACACTAATCTGGCATATTCTTCATCACCTATGCTTTCCAGTTTTCCTGCCACACGCACCGACAATTCCACAAGCTCATCATCGTCGATATGCTTCATAGCCTTATGAATATCCTCTATAACTTTTGTTCTGCTGTCACTCTGGAAAATACATATCAAATTTGTTTCTTCAACTGTAAATGGATTATTCATATTCTTACATCTCCCTGTGTGTATTCTTTGATTTTTCCTGCTCTTTGGAATCTTTCTTGCCCTGTGCCACTTCCTTCTGCTTAGCTACCAGACGCTCCTTTAAGGAAGAACGAGCCTGCGGTTTTTCCGCCTGTTCTTTCTTTTCTTCCTCACGATAGAATTTCTCCACACCATTATTAAGCCTGTCATCAATCATGTTATAATTCTGTTCCTCCAGCTCCTCGATTTTGGCAAGCGGTTTATATTCTGCCAGCTTAGCAATCAGCTCTTTTGCCTGTCTTTCGCTGTCCTCGTCAATTCCCTCATCAATAGATGTCTGCAAAAAAATCTGTAATGGCTTCACATTACCGCTTCTTATATCATTTGCAATCATTTGAACCTGTGCTTCCCTGTCCGGTACCGAGTCTCTATATTCAAAAGTGTCAATATCATAGGATAACTGGTCAAGTTCTGTCGCAATCGTCTGTATCTTTGCTTCCTTTGTCTCCCTGTCATTAACCTCTTTATCCGGATATGCTGCAATCAGTTTTTTAAGGGCATCCTGCACTGTGGGGGTATCCCGAAGCTCTGGTGTGTAATTCAGAAAATCCACATCTATGCAATTTCCTCTGACAATATCCGCTTCCTCATCTTCCCATTCTTCTGTACCGTCAATGTGCATATTTACACCAAGCGAAGGGATTCCGTGCATACGGGACGGATCAATGACATTGTAGAGTTGCATAGCTTCCTCTATCGTTTCAATACCCTCATGGAACTCTCCCATAGTGTGAAATTCGCCACATTCTGCAACCGTAAATGTGATATGGACTGTCTCCGGTTCAACCACTGGCTCTTTTTCCAATTCTGAAAGTGTCTTTTCTTCTATCATTTTTTCTTTTTCCGGTTGCTGTTCCAGTGCGTTTTCTCTGCCCTGCGTGACAAGCTGATTGTTGGTCTGCTCCTGCTGTGCCTTCTCCTGCAGGTAGGTTTCCACCTCCGGCAGATATGTCTCCAGTGTTCCGGTTCTGCCCTCTGTGATCGGGTTAATATCCACCTGAATGCCTGCGATATAAATGCTGTCCTCATGCAGCATATTGAAAAGGTCATCTTCTCTGGTGGAACCTGTGTATTCTACTACTACATCCAAATCTGAATTTTCCTTTTCTATGCCCCTGCAACGGCTCCCGGATACCACCACATCCACAATTTCTGCATCCAGACCGTATTCATCAATCTGCGATTGCACATAAGCATACACTGTTTTTTCAATATCTTCCGCACTCTGTCCGTCCAGACTGTGAAACAGTTCTTCCGTCCTTGCCCGGAAATCTGCAACCACATCCGGATTGTTCTCTCTAAATTCTGCCTGCTTTGCTTCCAAATCTGCCTGTTCCACTTCCTCGGCTTTCTCCGAAAGTTCCTCAAAATCAACAATCTCTGCTTCGGAACCTGCATACACCTCGCCCTGCAAAAATTCATCACGATAATACTGCTCTGTGACCGCTGAAAACCTCGGTTCTTTCAAATCCGCAATCACCATATCCATTGCACGCTGAATCGTAATATCCGGGTTATCGTAGACACCGCCATCCAGTAAATGATACTGCTCATTCAGAATGGAGTAATCGTATCCCTCATCACATTCATGCATGAGGATATAACGGTCTGCGATATGAACCGCAAGCTCCGTCTCTATCTCATTCTCTTTGCCCTCCAGTGTCAGCATGAACTTCGGCAGTTCTGTAAATCCAAAAGAATCTACAAAGTGTGCAGTGTTTTCCCCGTTCTCATGTAATACCACAATATCGCTGACCGACAGGGAATGTGCCTTGTAATCCGCCGGATGGTCAATATTGAACTTTGTATAGATTGCTTCCAATGTTTCCGATTGTGTCTGCCCCTGCAATTCTGCCAGTTCTCCCATATACACGAGCTTATAATTTTCCGGCAATACTGCATCAAAATTATCCTTGGTTATTCCCATACGCTTCAGGCTTTCCGTTCCCTCAAAACGGAACTTATCCAGTTCCGGATCATCCTTTAACTGGAAAATTCCATATTTATCGGTATTTCCATACAAAAGCTGTGCTTCCCTGTTGGAATCACTCTCTGATAATTCTTCCTGCATCATGCGAAGTTTCCGTTCATTCTGCCAGTCCCCTTTTTCTATTCCACACATTCCATCATGCTCTAAAATCTGTTTTCTATCAGCTACAGTACTCTCTGAACCATCCGTATGCAAAAGATACACAGGCAAGTCACCATCGAACAGTTCCAATGCTCTCTCCTGCGTCAACGGAAGCATTTCATTCCACGTATAGCCATATTCCTGCATTTCGGATATGCTGACCATGCTATCCGGAAGTGCGTCGATTTCTGCCTGTGCATCAATCATTGCTAATGCGACATCCTGATTTCCATCCACTTCCTGTGCATAGATATGTTCTGCAAGCTCCCTTGTTTTCTCCATATCCCCAAGCTTATACGCATAATTCACAATCAGATTTCTTTCATCATCGGAAAAGGCAGGCTGTCCATGCTCCAACCGGTTAATGATATGCTCTGCCTGTTGCATGACAGACAATTCCTCCGCATCCGTCAGACCTGCATCAAAATCGTATTCATAATCCCAAAAGTCCGGCATATTTCCATTTAATTCCTTACTACTGGACGCAAGTAACGTGATTTCCGCTCCCTGTTTTTCCATATATGAAAGGTAATTGCCATCCCATTCTTTTTCATCAAGAGAAGCCATATCTTTGAGCATTTTTCTGACATCATCCCTCAACATATTTGTGATTTTCAAAACCTCCCATTCGCTTTCAAAAATGGAAGCGAACTTAACAACCACATCATCGGCATTGATCGGCTCCATTGCCTTATCATAGACCGCCTTTCTCTCCTTCATATCAATCAGCTCATCTGTATCTGTGTTATAACGCACATCCAGATGATACTCTCCGTACTCTCTGGAATCCTGATTGCCGATTTCCGTTGTCCATGCACCCCTGCTTTCCAAATATGCCTGTATGCTCAACTTGTCATCGTCTGTCATTTCTGACAATGCCTGCATCAGTTCCGGTCTGTCCATGCCATATACATCAAGCAGACTGAACTCTGAAAGGTCAGTATTCTGTATGAGGAGAATACTTTCCTTTGTCTGTTCCTGTGATACTTCCCTGTTCCTTTGTAATTCCTGTAATTGTTCCTCTATCCCGGTAATCAACTCCGAAGCTGTCCTGCGTATCGTATCCATGGAAGCTCTCAGTTCCTTGGTATCTCTGCCACTGCTCCATCCGGCAATATATCCAAAGGAATAATCGGAAGTGTCCACTCCAAAATGCTGACATACTGTATAAGCTATACTCTCAGCTTCCACTTCTTTGGTATTGCGGTCTTTTTTCATCTGCTCATCCTGCTCCACTTCCTTGCTATGCAGATTGGAGTGAGCCACCTCATGGATCATGGTCTTTAAGGTCTGGCCCTCGCTCATGTTTTCCTGCACCGCAATCCGCTTTGCTTCCCTGTCATAGTAGCCTTTGGAATCTCCGGCTATCTCCTCCAGTTCAATCGGTACTGGTGAAATGGCTTCTACTGCACGAATCATATCCTGATACCCTTCCACATCTGAAAGAAGCTCCTTTGCCGCAAGTTCCGGTATCGGCTTTCCGTCTGTCTGCGCCACATCAAAAACGGATACTGCCCGGAATGCCGGAATTGTTATCTCGACTTCTTCTTTCTGCGGATTTCCGTCCTTATCAAGTAAAAGTTCTTGTGTGACCGGATCAATCTTGTCCCTCTCCTCTTTGATTTTATAGGGTGCCGGGGCAAGGATACGAATACCCTTTTCCCCCTTCTTAACGTGCCTGTCAAAATTCTTCTGCCAAGCCTTGAATCCGGCCACTAACGTAGCGTCTGGCTTTTGCATCGCAATTAACATAGTATTGTTAAAGCTGTAATTATGGAATTTTGACATGGTATTCAGATAAGTCTTGTACTTCTCGCTTTCAAAAAGCTCCTTGATACCCTGCTCTAGCTTCTCCGTTATTTCCTGTACTTTCTGTTTTTCTGTTTTAGATTCTGCCATAGTATTTCCTCCATCTGCTTATTTTTTGCATGACAAAAGGCAGCCATTATTGACTGCCTTTGCATAACTACGATATTCACTTATAAACCTTTATCATTACTGCCCGTATTCGTTTTGATTTCTGCAATGTACTCCTGTCTCCTTTCTGCACCTGTCACTGTAAATGTTTTTACAAATAAAAAAGACAACCAAGATTTTGTTTCTTAATTGCCTGTTTCTATGCTATTAAATTTTTATTGAACCGATAACCAACTCCCCAAACAGTCTGTATATAGCTTGGCTTGCTAGGATTATCCTCTATCTTCTCCCGAATATTCCGGATATGGCTCATGACGATGTTGTAATCGCCGGAATAGGATTCTTTCCACACAATGTCATAAATCTATTCCTTACTGAACACTATTCCCGGATGCTTTGCAAAAAGCTTCAAGATTTCAAACTCGGTATATGTAAGCTCTATCTCCTGATTTTCCCGAATGATTACCCGTTGAACCTCATCTATCATAAGACCTTTGAAATTCAACAGATGCTCGTTCATACCTGACATCTGAATGACTTCTTCCTGTTCCTGAAAAATATCTGTTCTGCAATGAACTGTTGGATAAATTAACCCGCATTATTCCACCCTCTCCTGTAAATTACCTAATCTGTTCAGCACTTCATACATCCGGCCATTGCCAAATATATAATTTTGCAAAACAAGCGGCTTCCCCACCTGCCTGCTTTCCCGGTACAGCTTCATATAAGCATCCTTCGCTTGATAAAAGCTGTCTTCCAATTCTTCCATCTCTTTTGTTGGCATTTCAAAAATTTTCCCCTGAATGACCTGCCCCTGGGCTGCTATTCTTGCACAGGATTTCTGCCATGCCGCTTCCTGCTCAAATTGTATATCCAGCCACTCTATCTCATCTTCTTTTGTCAGCGGCGTCCCATCTACCTTATAATACTGTTCATTTTCATAGCGCTGTTCAATTTCAGAATACAGCCTTGCATAACTCAATCCGCAGGCATTTACAACATCAGTATAGTCATACTGCCCTTTTTCTTCCCTAATTTCTTTTAATATTCCGGCTCTCATATCGCTGAACGATGTAACCGAATGCACAACTGTATGCTTAATTTTATCCATTAAATTTTCCCTGTTTTTCGATAATTGAGAAACCTCTAAAATATCCTTATGAAACACTTTCTGGTCTTCATTTTGGCTTTCCTGTTTTCCCAAATATTCCCTATCAAACTTGAAAAAATCCGGCAGATGAATAGGATTACTTAAAAATGTAATTGACATATCTCTTTCTCCTTACTTAAAATCACTATCCAAGCGAAAAAGCACTATCCGTAACCGCTTCCGTCATAGCATTTGCTTCATAAGCATTAGACGCTTTTGACAACAGCCTTTCATTGTTCCACGACCGTAATAATCGGCTTCTTTCCTGTTCCTGCTTTGCAATCTTTTCATTCAACATTTCCTGCTGCTGTTTTTTAACCTGCGCCCGTTTTTCCAGATATTCTTCCAAAAGCTCTTTTTGTCTATCTTTCTTGTTGCTTGTCTTTTTATAAAAACTGTTTTGTGAACGAGCAAAAAATTCCGATTGATTATTAACACCAGACCATGAATCGCCCCTATAATCTTTAGCAGTAGCTCCTACAGTGAGCACCATAGAAGCTTCCAACGGTGCAAAGGACGAAGTTAAGTCACGTTTAAGTGCTGATAATATCTTTTCCCTGTACTCCGGATCATCTTTCATATTCTTAAATGCTTCCTCTGATATGTTGATAGCCACATTGGTTATAGTTCTATTTCTGGGTATCTTATCAATTTCAGCATAAAATTCCTTTTTGACAATCGCCATTTCTTCCGCTTCTGATAATTCCTTTGTATTGCCCGTTTCTCCCGTGCTGTTTACGCTCTTTGTACTTTTCGTTATTGCAACATTGTTCTGATAATAACTCTGTCCTACTCCACTAATAGCCATTTTTAATCCTCCTTTATCAGCACTTTTTCATAATATCCGATAGTATGCTTGTTGCTGTTCCTTGTTTGTAATTTATACTTTTAAAGGCTACCAAAAACTTCTCTTTAGCCTGCTCCATTATTGATACTGCGGTTTTCTGATATTTTGTATCAAACATTTGAGCCTTATCTTGTGTTTTTACTTCATTTTGAGGGCTATTTCTACGGAAATACCATGAACTGTCCGCGTTTTCAAATGCTTTATTGGTTTGTTGACAGGTAATATATCCTTCTAAATTTGCCAGACGCATTTTAAAGGCTTCGTCCAATCCGGCTAAATCTTCGTCAAGTGTCAATGACCTTTTCCCCGTAAGTTCGTAGGAAACTTCACGATCTCCATTTTCATGTTCTTTTACGATTTCATTATAACGGGTTTCATATGTATCCATTATAGATTTCATCACATCTTCAACATTATAATTCCCGTCTTTTAATGTTAGGCTGCTAATATCCCGCATTGCGGTATAGTGTTCCCAAGCAACCTCATTTGTATTTTGTATTGTCAGTTCCCTGACATTGGTATAATCCGAATCGGGTTCAAATTTGCTTGCCATTTCCCGCAGCATATTTCTTCCTGCATCAGAAATAGAAAGATTTGCCGACTGCTCCACCGTCTTTGAGATTGCTTCCCTAACAGTTGCTTTTCCCCGTATATAATTTGTAGTCGTTCCGAAATAATCATAATTATGTCCGACTCCATTAATAGCCATTTCCTAATCCTCCATTGTCATCAATTTTTTATATTGCCGCCCCTGCCCCCTTGCAATAAGTCCGGGCAGTCCGCAAAAGCAAAGGTTTATGCGCCTTGCGGAATATGAACAATTTCTCCTTATGCCTTTATATCAAAACTTGCCCCTGTCGGCGCAGATGTACCAGAAACCGCAGCTAAGAGGTTCTGCGTAACACTTTTTACATCAGTGCCAGTAGCCGATATTGTAAACGTTTCATCTTCTGTCAGCTTCTCCAACTGCGCTTTTTTCTCTGCCCGTCTCTTAGCTGCCTTTTCTTCTGAGATTTTTCTTTCCTCACGCTTTTTCAATAATCTTTCTTTTTGTTTCTTTTCCGCATTCAATATAGTTGAATTTTGTTTTGAACCACTGGTTCTTGTCATACCTCCGCAAGTAACAGAAGCATTCCCATCGGCATCTATTACAGTTGTAACACCATGTATCACTGCATTATCAGCTTTGGCTTGTGCAAACATTCTATTCTGTCCCGGTACTGCACCAGTTAAATTAAACTCTACTTTCTTGGCAAATTCCGGATCATTTGCCATTTTCTTTAGACATTCGCTAGAAAGATTTATTACCACTTTATTTTCATTTCCACTCATAAGACTGCTACCCGTATTAAAAGTAATCTCCGGGAACTTTTTACACAGTTTCTCATAATATTCCTGCACTTTGTCCTTGCTGTTTGTCTTTACCTCCGTTGCTACATTAGTGTTTCACACTCTTATACTTCGAGAATTAATTGCTTTTTCATATCCTGTCATAAAACTCGCTATATTAAACAATTCCACCGTGCTTATATTGCTGTTCCCGAAGCTTATCCAACGATTTTGCTCCATCTGGGCTATACAAATCCAATAATTCCAAAAAATTACCAGACTCCTTACACCCATTCAATATCATACGCATACTATCCGCATCTTTACCGAATAACATACCCAACAGACTCATATCATACTGATTTTGACTATCACTTAATACTCCCTGCTGATGTAAATCCTCCATAAAACCATAAGAACGAACCTCGGAACCTATTCGCATCGCCACATTATATAAATCCGGATCAACAGTATGAAGATAATTTAGGTAGCGTGTCTCAATATTTCTATTGGGCGTGCCGCTCATCATCCAATTTGCTATATCTTCCAAAGATGCACCTATGGCAGCATCATCAATCAAATGCATCTGCCATCTTCCGCTTTCAGTCTTTGTAAAGGTATATTTTCCATCTTCCGAATACAATGTATTTGACCATGAGTTTTTTGGAGCCGCCTGGTCTCTGACAAGCACTTCAAATGCATCCATTGCAACTCTGTCTAGGATACACTTTTTCTCATCTGTTGGTAATTCCATTTTCCCCAATGCTACTGCAGTTTGCACTAGTTCATAATCCGATATGTTTTCTCCATGATAAAAATAAGAATTTTGTTCTTTCAATTTATCAAATGATGCCGGTAGTTTTACTTCTGCCAACTGTTCTTTGGAAACCTCAGTCCAATCTTCTTTTTTCTTACTACCTGCGGTCTGCATCTGCACTCTCGGACCGTTTGTAATCTTTGTACCATATTTTGCATTTACCATATGTTCTGTTATTGTCACATGTGCAAACTGAAATAAACTCCTTTGGTTTCTTGTATTTCCGTAACCTTCAACTTTCACAGCATATGGAAATGATGACTTCGTATTCAAAACAGAGTAAGTACCTATATAAAATGTATTTGCCGCTTGTATTCTCATAATATAACCTCCAATCCAAACAGAAACAGCGTCTATTTTCACATTCAATCCCTTGAAAACAGACGCCATCCTTAGCTCATAATATTTATCGACATTTATTCATTTTTCTTTACAGAATGGAACGAAACCTGAAATTTGGGCGTGCCTCTTACTATATCTGTAACCCTATAAGTTTTCGATACTCCTTTGCATTTTCACAATCTGATACAATTTCTGATTGCGCATCCAAGCAAAACGGTAACATCTGCCAATCCTCATTGCCACATGCTCCTACCAATAACAATTGTCTGCCATAAATGATCTCCATCTTTGCACGATAAAGGGCAGCCACTACGGACTGCCCTTACATAAACTGCTATAACACTTTTCAATATTCCCAACCCAAATAGCGCTGACAGGTTGGGAATAAACTTGGGAATAAAATAGATTTTCCTATAAAATTTTTTCTTTTTTCTTTGCCTTATCTGCTGCATCCCTTCCTGCAGGTGTCCCGGACACCCTTGCCTTCATTGCTGCGAGCTTCTCTTGCAATGAAGTCCGTTCTGCCGGTCGGTCTGACAGCTTACTATCCGTAACTGTTTTTCCAAGATTACTCTGCTTTGCCGGCATATCCGCAACCTCATCACCTTTTTTATCCACCGATTTCACATCTTCCTGTGGTTTTTCCGGTTCTGCAGCATCGTCATCCATGCCAATCGCATCATCTCCTTTTTCGTCCATGTTAAGCAGGGCATTAAGCTCTGCAAGACGTTCCAGCTTTTCAGATAGCTCCGCTTCCTGTGGAAATGGCTTATCTACCTCCGCTTTTGCTGTTTCAAGCTGATGTTTCACATTGGATAGCTTCATCTGTGCTTCCTCAAGCTGTGAAGGCATGGCTTCCAGTACATTGTTGATTCTTGTGATATTTCCAAGCGGATCAGAGCCGACTTCCATCGGGTGGCTCATTGCACCTTTGACATTCATCACAAATTTATTGTTAAAAGAATCAAAGGTTACATTCAGCTTAAATCCAAGATATTCACCTACATCCGCACTGGCATTGATGCCTTTAATCTCCTTACACATGGCTATGATTGCAGTTCCAGCTTCCTTTTTGTCGGTGTATGATTTTCCACCCACCTGCATAAAGAACTGCTCCTTATCCTCCGGCTTATTTTTCGCATATTTATTCATATCAGCGGTAAAGCCTTCGATACGCTCCTTGAAAATGGCGATCTGATGCGGATAATGTTGTGTGATGTTATCCTCCAGCCTGTACTTCTGACTGGTATGGTTTGCCTTCATCAGTTTCAGCTTCGATACCTGAATATCGAGATCCATTTTTTCTTTTATGTAGGGATTACCTGTGGCAAGTGCCTTGACTTCTGCATAGGAAAGTGCCGCTTCGTCCACATCCTCACAGCTTCGCACCGGGGATTTGCTGGTCATGATCTGTCCGATGAATTTCTGTTTATTCTCGATGAGCTGCCACGAATAACTGTCAAACGTACCTTCCGTAACATAACGAAATATCTTGACCTTATCATTCTGGTTGCCCTGTCGTAAAATACGACCTTCCTGCTGTTCAATATCAGAAGGACGCCAAGGCACATCCAGATGATGCAGTGCAATCAATCTGTCCTGCACATTCGTACCGGCTCCCATTTTTGCTGTGGAACCTAATAAAAAACGAACCTGTCCGCTTCTTACTTTTGCAAACAGCTCCGCTTTTCTAAGTTCTGTATTGGCATCATGGATAAATGCGATCTCCTGCTCCGGCACTCCCTTTTCCATGAGCTTGTTTTTTATATCCTCATACACATTGAAAGTGCCATCGCCTTTCGGTGTAGAAAGATCACAGAAAATCAACTGTGCTGACTTCTGCTCTTTGGTGTTCTCCCATATCTCATAGGCTTTCTCCACACAGGTTGCCGCTTTGGAATTTTCCTCATCCGGAAGCATATCATTGAGCAGCCTCTGGTCAAGTGCCAGCTTTCTTCCGTCATTGGTAATCTTTAGCATATTGTCCTCGTAAGGCTGCACCTGTCTGTCCCGGACTGCTTCAGCACGTTCCGCAAGAGACGCCACCATTTCTTTCTGAAATTCACTCGGCTTTAATACCACATTTTCATACTCTGCTTCCGGCACAGGAAGTTTTAACATATCCGGTGTCTGAATGTCCGCACTCTCCTTGAAAAGTGCAATCAGCTCCGGAAGATTGAAAAACTTCGCAAATCTTGTCTTTGCCCGGTATCCGGTTCCCTCCGGTGCAAGTTCTATGGCGGTCTGTGTTTCCCCAAAAGAAGCCGCCCACGCATCGAAATGTCCCAGTCCCAGCTTCTGAAGCGTACCATACTGGAGATAACGCATATTCGTATAAAGCTCCGTCATGCTGTTGGAAATTGGCGTTCCGGTCGCAAAAGTTACACCCTTGCCGCCTGTGATTTCATCAAGATACTGGCACTTGGCAAACATATCAGATGACTTCTGTGCTTCTGTCTGTGCGATGCCTGCCACATTCCTCATTTTCGTATAAAGGAACAGGTTCTTGTAATTGTGGCTCTCATCCACAAACAGCCTGTCTACACCCAACTGCTCAAAAGTCACGACATTATCCTTACGGCTCTGGTCATTTAACTTGTCAAGCCGCACCTGCAATGCTTTCCTCGATTTTTCCATCTGCTTAATGGTATAACGCTCCCCGTTGTCTCTTTTTGCCTGATCAATAGCAAGCTCAATCTCATCAATCTGTTTTTCGATTGTGGCTGCCTGTCTTTCCTGTGATAACGGGATTTTTTCAAACTGACTATGCCCGATAATAACGGCATCATAATCACCTGTTGCAATACGGGAACAAAATTTCTTACGGTTGGCGGGTTCAAAATCCTTTTTCGTTGCCGCAAGGATATTTGCTCCTGGATATAACCGTAAGAAATCACTTGCCCATTGTTCAGTCAGGTGGTTCGGCACCACGAATAATGACTTTTGGCATAGTCCCAGACGCTTGCTTTCCATTGCCGCCGCTGTCATTTCAAAGGTCTTTCCGGCACCAACGCAGTGTGCAAGCAGGGTATTATCCCCATACAGCACATGGGCAACCGCATTTTTCTGATGCGGCTTTAATTCAATATCCGGTGTCATACCCGGAAATTTCAGATGTGAACCGTCATATTCTCTTGGTCTGGTGGAATTGAAAAGCTCATTATATTTTGCCACAAGTGTCTGCCTGCGCTCCGGATCACGGAATACCCAGTCCTTAAATGCTTCCCTTATCGCTTCCTGCTTCTGGCTTGCAATCATGGTTTCCTTTTTATTAAGAACTCTTTTTTCCTTTCCATCTTCCTCAATGGTATCATAAACTCTTGTGTCTTTCAGATTTAAGGAATCTTCCAGTATCTTATAGGCATTTACCCGGCTTGTACCATAGGTCATGTTGACAAGCGTATTTCCAAAATCAGCGTTTTTCCCTTTAATGTTCCACTCTCCGGTCACACCCGAAAACTGCACCCCAATCGTATCTCTGCGGAATAAATGCTCCGGTGTCTGGAACGTATCACGCATGAAATCATTGATATATTTTGGATCAATCCATGTGGCACCAATACGCACCTCAATCTCCGATGCGTCCAGCTCCCTCGGCTGTACCTGCGTAAGAGCCTGCACATTTGGAGCATATTCCGGATGATTTTCTGCATAGGTTGCTGCAATGGCAAGTTTCTCACGCACATTTCCGCTGAGATACTGGTCTGCTGTCTCCCAGACATCGGTAAGCGGGTTCTGGAAAATAACACCACGAAGCTCCTCAATCAGCGTATCCTTGTCCTTTTCAGTCAGCTCTGCCATATAATCAAGGTCGATTTTAGCTTTCTCTGCTAAAGATACTGCCAATGCTTCACTTGCAGTATCCACACTTGTGACCACCTCTGCCCTTTTAATGGTACGCTTCGTGAACATATCCGCTTTGCCCTTGAAATTGCCCTCATCATCAAGTTTTTCCAAAGAACACAACAGGCAATAACTGCTGTCCTGATTAAAGGCTCTCTTATTCGTCTGCGAATTGATCAGACCATATTTTTTCGAGAAAGAATCGTATAATGTGTTTAATTCCGCCTGTTTTCCCTTGATTGCCGCATCGGAATATTCCTCAAGCTGCATATCAATCAGCTCCTGCGTACAGTTACGGATTGCCACCATTCCCTTGATACGTTCTTTTGCGGTGTCTGATACTTCTACAGGCTTCATGACAGAATTTTCACGGTAATACACTTCATTCTCAACTACGGTATAGCTGAAATTTTTAACGGACGGATCAGCCGGAATACTCTGCCTGCTCATATCATCCGCAAGCTCCTCATCCAGATCAATCGTATCAATCTGTCCCGTAATGTTTTGAAGTGCTTTCGCTAACTGCTCCGCAAATGGTCTGCTGTCATCTGCCTTACAGGTGCTTTCCATGCCATAAGGACCGGATACCATTTCCATCTTTCCTACGATCTGCTCCGGATGCTGTGCAAAGTAAGCGTTCATTGCAATGCCATCTGCATCCTCTCCCAGATGTACCCAGTCCGGCTCACGCTCTACCATGCGGTCACGCTTCTGGAAAAATAATATATCCGAAGTCACTTCTGTTCCTGCATTTGCCTTAAATGCGGTATTCGGAAGTCTCACCGCACCTAGCAGGTCTGCACGCTGTGCAAGGTATCTTCTGACCTCCGGACTTGCTTTGTCCATAGTTCCCTTACTTGTGATAAAAGCAACCACACCACCGGAACGCACCTTATCCAACGTCTTTGCAAAGAAATAATCATGGATCAGGAAATTATTTTTATCATACTGCTTATCTGCCACTTTATACTGACCAAAAGGCACATTTCCGATTGCCACATCAAAGAAATCATTCGGATAATCGGTCTTTTCAAAGCCTTTGATCTGCACATCTGCTTGCGGATAAAGCTGCTTTGCAATGCGTCCGGTAATGCTGTCCAGCTCTACTCCGTAAAGCCTGCTTTCTTTCATGGAATCCGGCATCATACCGAAAAAGTTGCCGATACCCATGGAAGGCTCCAGTACATTTCCTTTGGAAAATCCCATTTTCTCCAATGTTTCGTACATCTGGCGGATAATGACCGGACTTGTATAATGGGCATTCAAGGTACTCTCCCTTGCCATGCGGTACTCCTCCGGTGATAGCAGTTCCTTTAACTGGTGATATTCTGCTGACCAGTTTGATTTGCTCTCGTCAAACGCATCGGCAAGACCACCCCAGCCGACATACTGGGATAAAATCTGCTGTTCCTGCGGTGTAGCATAACGGTTTTCGCCCTCGATCTGCTCCAACATCTTGATTGCTGCAATATTTGTCTGGAATTTTTCTTTTGGAGAGCCTTCACCCAATCGGTCATCGCTGATATGGAAATTGACAGCGTTACTTTTATCTGGTGCTGATACCGCCCTTTCTTGTGCTGATTGCCTTTCTGATGCAGGCTGTTTTTCCTCTGACGAAGGTGTAAGCGGCTCCCATTCTCCGGTAAGCACCTGCGACAGCATATCTTCAGTCTCTTGCTCTGATTCTCCATTCTCCAGACGCTCACGGGCAGCCTGCGTGTCTATGTTGTCCAGTTCATCTTCGGTCTGCTCCCTTTCATCAGAGAACTCCGTCTCTGCTTCCCTGCCACTTTCTGCAAGCTCATTCCCCCAATCCATTGCTTCCTGCAAAGTCGAAAATGTCTCCAATGCCGGACGGGTGGTGTCTGCCGTATCATAAATAGCATATCCGTCCACTTCCTTATCAATCCAAAGGAATATTCCCTCTGATAAGGTTGCACTCCACTGTGTCGGATTGCCATATTCATCATCTGCATCATGTACCACATGCCATGATAATTTCTGCGATTCCTCTTGTGAAAATTCTTGTTGTGGCTCAGTTTCATCCGGCCCTGCGATACCATCCGTCCCCTCAAACCTTGAAAACACCTCTGCTTCGTGTCGGTCAATATCTTCCTCTGCAATGGCATTGATATAATCGTCCTCTACCTCGCTACGCTCCGGCTTATGGTCATATTCAAAGGTTTTCCCATTGACCTGTGCATAATAAAAGCTGTTATCCGCAATGTTATTTCCAAGCAGATATTTTTCTTCCTCACTGCCCCACTGATCAACCAGAGCACACTCATATCCATCAATCGTGACCTTTTCCTGTGCTTCCTTTTCTTTTTCCCACAATACATTGATATATCTTCTTGCCTGATTGGTAAATCCGTCCAATACTGCCGGATGTGAACTTAAAATCAGATCATTATTCTGCCACTCATTTTCCGCAACAATGCCTTTTGCCCATTCCTTATTGTTCTGCGAAAACCGCCCATCATAATCAAAATGCGTGACGGTATTTGCAAGAACAAATTCCACACAGTCAATGCCATATTTATCTATGATTTCATCTGCGGTATTCCTCGGAAGCACAAAACCATTGAATTTCTCGGCAATCAAGGCTTCGATGTCCTTCTTACATTCAAGTCGCTGTCCATGCTCCAGACGGGAAAGCTCTCGCTGTCTTGCTTTCTCTGCCTGTTCTTCCTTGTATGCCTTGTAGTTTTCTTTCCCCTGTGGAGATAAATATTTATCCTCATGGATCAGCTCACGTAGCCTTTTCTCGACTACATTCCAGTTCAGAAGCACTTTTGCATACGGATTTCCATAGCTGCCCTTCTCCAGACGGATACCTTTTCCATCATGTTCATTATGGGAATCATCGTTGCCTGGAAGTCCACCGGAACCGCCGCCAATACCATATTCATTTTTCAGAAAAGCAACTGTTTCTTTCTGGTCATGTCCTTCCATGAAATACTCATAAATGCGGAAAGCTCCATGCTCATAGCCGCTTCCTCTGCCAAGTGCATAGTCGATTTCATCCTGTGTGATAAAATCTTCCTGTGCTACCTCCACCGCATCCGGCAATGGAAATTCCAGTCTCTCCCTGTCAAAGTCTGCTATCTCCGATAACAGATATTCCGGTGATTTCACATGCCGCCATTTTAATTCGGCTTCACCCGATGCAAGTCGCTCTGCCGCATCTTCCAAGATATTTTTAAGCTGTTCCCTGCCCTCATGGGTGGAAAGAAGCTCCATGAGTTTTGCTTCACTTTCCGGATAATTTCCTGCTTTTAAGCCAAGCTCCTCCGGCATTTCATCCATTCCATCTCGCAGGAAGAAATAGATCTGATTGGCAACACGATTTCTCTCCTGTGTATCTACAAGAAATGCTTCACTGGCACTCATATAAGTACCATTTTCGATCATGGAACGGATATGGCTCTCCACATCTTCCCAATCCATCGTGACAATCGGTGTTTCCCTTGCCTGTGTTCCATAGCCGACGCTCATACCATGCTCATCGAACCACACTGATACTGGATTTCCATTGATTTCAAAACCTTTTCCGGTCTGTCCGTACTCATTTTTCAGAAAATCCACCATCTGCTCGGCATTTCTGCCCTCTGTGTACTTTGCAAAGATACGCTTTCTGCTGTGCTGTTTTCCTCCACCACTGCGAAGAATGGTTTCAAGCTCATTCTGTGGCAAAGAAAAAGCAGCGGGCATGGTATATTTCATACTTGCTTCCGCTGCTGCGACTGTTCCGACCTGCTCCTCAAAAGAAGGAAACAGGCTGAGTTGTGTAAAGGTGGGTTCCGGTGCTTCTCCCCGGAGAAGATCATCTGTGTCTGTTACAGACTGTAAACCAGTTCTCCCAGAACCACTTCCTCTGCTCGGTTCCGAATGCTGTTCATCTTCGCTACCCAAAGCATCTGATCGGTTTCCTTGAGCTGTTCTGTCACTCCCTCTGTTGCCGCCATCTGGCTTATCAGCTTCTCCATTCTCTCCTCTGCCTGCTTCTGAATGGTCAGCAGGTGTTCTTTCAATGTCCCTTTCAGAAGAAACGCTGAGTACACGCCCCTGTGGTTCTCCTTCAGATAAGTCTCCCTCATCATTCCGTACTTCGTTACGGTTCCCTCCGGCTGACTGTCCGCCTGTAATGTCGGGATCAGATAATCCCCATTCTTCTCGTATGTCAGATTCATTGCTATTGCCCCTTTCTACGCTGTTTTGATTGTTGTCAATATATTCCTCATGTCCGCTCTCGCTTTCACGCTTTAACGCATTGTAGTCTATTTCAGAAGTATTTGCAAGTCCTTTCTGCGTTAAATTTTCTGTTTGTTCCTGTTCGTGGCTTCTGTTATATGCCCTTATGGTTCTTCCAATCTCTAAAAGTACCGGTTTTGCAAGCTCATTGGCTGCATCTCCAAGTACTGCAAGGGTGTCCATGGAATTAAATTCATGGATAAAATCGAAAGAAAATTCCGAACCATACTCCTGCATATCTGCACCACAGGCAGATAAAAGTGTAAAGGAAATGCTGTCCGATAATGTCTCCCTCAAGCGGATACCGACATTCTGCTCGTCCAGTCCTTCTAAAAAACTGCCCTCGATCATGTACTGCAAATCCGGCAACAATTCCTCATAATAATCTGCCGCAATCCTCTCAGCTATCTCTATAAGTCTTTCTTCAAACAGCTTCTTATCATCGGTAGCACCATAAGTCTGCTCCAGACGCTTAATTACATCTTCCTTATGTTCCTCATGTAATTCCCAGAGTTCCGGATACCGTCCGATTCTCCTTGCCGCATGGACATCTGAAACATCAAATACATATTTCAGACGCTTTCCATGTGCATCATCCTCGTCCAAAAGTGCGATACCTTTTGCCCCTTTGTTTACCCAGCAGTGCATACGCTCATTCCACAGCTCTATGGAAGCACACGCTGTTGCGTCCGGTCTTTGTGCATAGATCAAAAGCTGTTCCCGGAACGGATACTTATACAGCCTTGCCGCTGTGGTAAGGTATTTCATCCATTCCTCACGATTTTTGACAACCTCGGCTGCTGTCTCTTTTGCCAGAGCCGATATAAAATCATATTTTCTCACGCAGTTCTCCTTCCTGTCATAGATACGACAAAAAGGCAGCCACATACACTACATGACTGCCTTTCCCTTACTTCCCGTTACATTCCTATTCTGTTGTACCAAAGCTGAAAGTCTTACTCTCAACCGCTTTCTTAGGCGTAAATCTCGCCTTAACTTCCGCAACCCTCCCCTCTAATGCCTGAAACATAGCATCTACCTGTTCCTGTGTATATTCGTAGGAACCTCGATTTGCAAGATTCTCCAGTCTGCCAATAGCATCAACCGCCTTATTCATGCGGTACTCGCCAATACGGATAAACTTCTCCGCCTTTGTCTCATTTTCCTTTGCCGCAGGCTCACCCTGCATTTCCTCTGTAGTCATTGTTACATTTGTTTCTTCCATGTGTTTTCCTCCGTTTTTGATAAAAAATTAGAGCGTACAGGTTTTCCCTTACGCTCTAACGCTGTGTTGTTATTAAATTGTATGTGGTATAATGTCGTACCGCTAAATTAAATTTCTCGACATCCACAAATAGAGAATTGTCTATTACATTTCCCATTATAGTTGATTTTCTAATTCGTCGAGAATGAATTTTTGTGAAATAGATGAAATCATTTCTACAACTTCCATAACAAAGTTCCTCATAAATTCTCTATAACAAATCACAATTTCACCCTTATATAACACTATGAATAACTTCTCTTTATTGCTACCTTCTTTATACTCATCATACTCAAGTTTAATATTAGTTTGATGTACGATTTGATCTCTTAATGATCTTCCTCTCTCGCTACCACAGAGTAAACGAAAAGCATGTGTATCAAGTTTATCTATTTCACAAAGATATGATTTTAAATAAATAAATTTATCATTTTCATCCTTCAATATTTTCTTTGTGAATTTATTGAAACTATCATTTCTTTCATGAAAAGCCATACAATGAAAAATAGTAGCTACTACATCTAATGCATTTCTTGCAAAAAGGATTGTACTTTCAGTATGATAAAGCAATGTTGTTTCATCATCTCCAAAAAGGCAAGGCATTTCCATGTTCTGTGAGACTTCAAATTCATTTAAATTTTCAATAGCACATTTTTCTGCAAACAACATCATTTTGATTTTCTGATGACATATTACTGCTTTCTCTTTTAAATTGATTTTAGTTTCTGTATCTATACTGGTATTATGTTCAATAAGGTTAAATAGATCATAACCTATTTGTATTTTTGGTATGATATCACCATAGTCCGATGTCAACTTCAAATCAAGTGATACAAGTTCATTTCTGTCTAACCACATTAAGTATTTCTCCTTAACTTTACAAATTCCGATATTTTCCCAACTATACCACAATCACAGCTACATTTCTACCCTCGCTTTCCTGCCTTTTGAGAAAATTCCATCTTAAACTTATACTGGAATCCCTTGATTTCTTTACCATCTTTCGTATAGGAAAATTCCTGTACACTCTCTGGAATCAGGTACGCATCATAGCTACCCTTCTTGCCTTTTAATCCTTTTACAAGTATCTTTTTCCCTTGAAGCAGGCTCTTGACCTGTGTATCGGAAAGTGTTACCCCAAGTGCCTTGCCGACATTCATACCGCACTTCCCGGTACAGTACGCTCCGAATTTTCCCTTGACTACATCAGCACCACACTTCGGGCATTTGCCTAGCACTTCCTGTCCACCCTTACCTGTGCCAAACATGGCTTTATGTTCATCACTAACGCTGTGATAGGTCTTTACAAGATCAGTTACCATTGCTTCAATACCTGACATAAACTGTTCTGCAGCAACTTCTCCTTTGGATACAAGAGTAAGCTCATTCTCCCAGTCAGCGGTCAGTTTCGGAGATTTTACTACATCCGGAAGTATCGTGATCAGCTTCATTCCGTCCTCTGTCGGGATCATCTGCTTTTTCTCACGTTTCACAAATCCGTCTTTTACCAACTTTTCTATGATATCGGCTCTGGTGGCAGGTGTGCCAAGTCCTTTTCTCTCCACCTCATCACCCATATCCTCTGCTCCGGCTCGCTCCATTGCCGACAAAAGGGAATCTTCTGAAAGCTTTTGTCAAGGGGGTGCGTGGATATTTTTCATATTACTTACGCAGATTCTCTCTCTGCTTCTGCCTGAATAATGCGTTTCAACCTGTCCTCCGCAGTCAAACCGCTACTATGGTCAAAAAACACTTTGACTTTATAATTTGTTTTGCCTTGCTTAATCACAAAAACTCCATCCGGTTTGTTTTTCTCCGAATGGTTATTTGGGATGGGTAGTGTACTGTTCACAATATTTGTCATACGATATTCCTCCTTAAATGAAAAAAGCCCGACAAGGAAAGGTCTGACAACGAAGTTCCGACAACGGACATCAAAAAACCTTTTTTCTTTATCGGGCGATACTATCTTTTTACTATTTTCTTTTTCTCTATAATATTGGTTGTCATGGTTGTCAGAGAGGGAAAAGTGCCGCAATATCAAGGCTTTCGGGATTTTTGCCCGACAACCAGACCGACAACCGGCTCGACAACCGAAGCGACAACGGACTTTTATTTTTGCTTTAACCATTCTTCCGGAAGCCCTAACTGTTCCATTTCCTCTGTCGGGATTTCCTGAAAACCATCCATGCTGTTGTCAGGCTCGTTGTCGTTCCTGATACGCTCCCAGCCCTTTTGTCTGCGGTAAGGCTCTGGAAAATATCTCGGATTGCTGAACGCCCTCCAGCCTGTGACAGCGTTATTCATAATGTCGTTGATCTCTCGCAGCTCCCATTGTTTCGGTTCGTCATAATCATGCCCCAGTGCTTCCTTGTAAAGCTGCTTAGAGCAGACTATGCTGCCGGAATAGCGTTCCAGATAGTCTAAAATCTGTCCTGCCTTTGTGTCCTCCGGCATAAAATCCTTTTGGTGGGCTTTCAGATAATCGTTCATAGCCGGACTGAATCTCAGACGGAAATTGCCGCTTCTGTAAATCTCCATAGCTTCTGCCCACATCTGATTGATATACTCTCTGGAAGCCTGTTCATCTGCCAAAATATGAACCTCAGCCCTTTCAGGATAGACCATAACCGGAACGAAGCGGCGGTTGCCTGTTCTGTCAAGGGGAAGAAAGTCAAGGGTATTAGAAGAACCTCCAAACACACATTGTCGTTTTCTGTCTGCCGGATGTGTTTCATAGGGTATCTTATAGGTTTCCTTTTGGCGGCTCAGAAAGGACTTGATTTCTTCAATGCTCTTAGCGTTGGCGGTTGCAATCATTTCCGACATTTCAATAATCCAATGCCCCTGCATTTTGCGGTACACATTTTCATCATCCAGCTTTTTCAAGTCATCAGAGAACCAATCATCATTGACCGCAAGCAAACGGAAGAAAGAGGACTTTCCGGCTCCCTGACCGCCCACAAGGCAGAGCATTACCTCAAATTTGCACCCCGGCTTAAAGGCTCGTGAGATAGCTCCCAGCAGAAACAACTTCAATGCTTCATAGGTGTAATCATCTGTATCAGAACCGAGAAAACGGTGCAGACAGAAGCGTATGCGTTCCGTTCCGTCCCATTGCAGGGCATTGAGAAAATCACAGACAGGGTGGTAACGGTTTTCATTAGCAATAACCGCAACTGCGTCTATGATTTTCTTCTCTACGGTCAATCCATAGTTTTCTTCAAAATATAGGAGCAGATATTTCACATCCACATCTGTCAATGTCGGGCTGTCACGATACCAGCCGAGGGACTTCACAATGTCGATTCTTTCGGTCAGAAGATTTTTTCGGATAGCCCCTTTCAAAAGTGGGTCATATTGCAGAACACGCTTATAATTTGCGGCAGTATTATAAACCTTACCTTTCTCGCTCTGCTCTAAGCTGTTTCGGATTTCTTCTACTGTACATGGTTCTGTCTGCTGACAGTTCTGCAATTCGCTGTTCAAGTTTCAACGCCTCCTTTCTCTGTTCTGCCACAAGTGCTTTTCGTTCCTCCAATGAACCATACAGAAGAATATCAAGCAGATATTCGATATAGTTCTTCCTATGCAGTGCTTCTGCAAACAGGGGATTCCATTCCTCATCCGGCTGTTTAGGAGCGTATTTCTTTTCCCATTCTCTAAGAAGATGAAAATAATCTGTCAGCACCTTGTAGCAATGATTTTCTTCTTTTTGATATTTCTGCTCCGGTGTCGGCTCACGAATACGAGGGCGGACACTGGGCTTTTGTCGGCTGTCATAGTTAAGACCAAAATCTTCAGCAAGTTTGACAGCAGCTTCCCTCAGCCCGATACCGAATAGCTTCGCTGTCAGATCAACAGCATCTCCGGTTGCTCCGCAGCCAAAACAGTAATAGCGTTCATCCAGCTTCATACTGGGGGACTTATCCGAGTGAAACGGACAACACGCCATACCTGTGCGACCCACTTTCAAGCCATAGGCTTCTGCGGCTTGTCGGGCAGTAACATTTTCTTTTACAATTTCAAATACATTCATGTGACTCCTTTCCTGAAACGAAAAAAGCACCTGTCATTTTCAAAACGAAAATAGCAAGTGCCTTAAAGTTCCATATTTAATTTTGGATGCAAAAAAGCAGGAGACCTTTTCGGATCTCCTGCTTAGTAAAGCTGTGAAGATTTAATTGTAGTCAGTTTTTCTTATACCATCCGAAATTTATACTTTAATGTTCTCTCATAACAAAAATCAATTTTGTCCTCCAACAAAAATACCGTTTGGGGGATTATCCCATATAAAATTATCCTCAGCCACTTCGCTCTCCAATGCAATTTCAATTTTATATATCCCCACATTTTGGGCATTTTCATCATCCTCACTATACATATAAAAATTCATACAATACCTTTCCTTCTCTGTCAATATGAGATACATACCATCCAATTCCGTTTTCCTTTTACCATAGTTGCTTTCACTTGATGATGCACAATCGCCCTCAAAACTTTGGATACTGCCCTCAATATAATCGAAAAAAGCAGAGATTTCAGTGTCTAAATTCTCAATGTTCTTTTTGCTTTCTTCGGAAAATAGAGATTTGAGTTTCTCTGAATCCTGTTGCTTATATGCCTCAATAACTTGTTGACATATTTTATCCGTTTCATTTTGTTCAGAGCTAAACCAGTCATTGAAATACTTGTTAGAGCAGCCTGTTAAACCGAGTATCATAATCACACTGGAAAACAACAATACCTTTTTCATATAATTACATCCTTTACTTGATAATTGCAAAATCACTTATTGGATTAAGGTCATTACAAAAAATTTCTTACTATCATTATACTTCATCAACCTAAAGAATGGAAGATATTTTCCTGCTCCCTAAAGCAAAAGCACCTGTCATTTTCAAAACGAAAATAGCAAGTGCCTTAAAGTTCCATATCCTGTTTTTTGCTTTTCGCCGGAATTGTCCGGCTGACTTCACGCTCTGCCATTTCCTTCTTCTTGCGGCTCAACTGCTCTATAATGGAACTTTTGGCTTTCTTCTTGATTTGCTCCGTTCCGGCTTTTTTGACCTCCGGTTTCATCAGCGTAGTTTGGATTTTCTGAATAGTTGATTTCATAGCATTTGTGATTCTGGCAATCACGCCATCCAATCGTTTCACTGCATACTCAACTTCTTTCTTTGAAGCCTTACGCTCAGGGGAGAGAACCCACGCCTTAGACTGCTCCACCAGCTTAATATCCTCCTTGTGCGTTTCCAGTTTTACAGTATCAGCAACGACCTCAACCGCCTTGTCATAGGCAATATCGGCAACCTCGTCCACCAAAGCTTCCACATCTTCAATCTTCATCGTGAGTTCTTCCAACTTTTGCTCCTGTGCTGCCAGTTGCTCCTTTTGCTTGAAAAGAATATAGTCCTGTTTTTCCAGATATGCACGACCACCATATTCCGGTTCTTCTTCCAGTTGTAAGCCATGCTTTTTCGCCACATCAAACAGCAGCACTCGGCAAGCTGAATCGAAAGTCATCTTGCGGTTGTTTTTTCTTCCGACTGGCTTCTCCGGTTCCGGCAGTTCAAACCCCAATGCTTCCAAAGCCTTTTCCTGTTGTGGGGCAATCTCTCCATATTGATTTTCACAGTCGAACACATGACGCTCGTGAATATGAGGGGTGCTTTCATCCAAGTGCAGCGCCCAATTCAGGATATGGACATGAGAGCCGAAACGCTCATTTACGATTTCCATAAATTCTGTGACAATCTCAATGAGCAGTTCCGGTGGAACATGATTATCAAGTGTTCCAATCTGATAGACCGTTTCCTCTGGACAGGTCTTTTTGCTTTTGAGTAAATCACCGGTTTCCTTATTCCTTTCAGGGTGTCGGTTCTTCACATTTCTTTCGTTTTGTCCGGTTACAAAATCACGATACCGCTGACGATAAAAAAGCTGTTCCACATCTTCAAAAGTGGCAGACAGCTCATTTTCCTTATCGGGATTTTTGAAATTGCGGAAGCCATTGTAACAGTCCCAATAGAGATTTTGTTTGGCTCGTTCTTCGTCAATGTGTTCGCTGTTGGCAATGTCAAAACTGCGGTCATTGTGCTTCGGATTATAAACGCCATTCTTTCCAGCTCGTCCATTGTGCCTTGTTAATTTCACATGAGTTCCTCCTTTTCTTTTTGATTTCCCCGACAGGGGAGAAGGGCAGCGAAGCTGATTCCTTGCGGCTTTCTGCGTCAAGTAATACCCAGTACTAAGTGGCGAAACGCCACTTAACTGGGCAAGGCTGCCGCCCTTGACCTGCACAGGGATATTGCATTCCCTGTACCCATGCACAAAGGGTTGCACCCTCTGTACTCCCGCCCGAACAAACTGACTTCGCCCCGTCCCAAGCTCTGTCAGTTCCTTCGGTTTTACAAAACAGTCCACCGGACTATTTTGCAAAAAGAAAAACCGACGCATGATCGCTTTACGCTCAATACATCGGTTTCTTCATCTGACCTTAACGGTCATATTCAGTTATCTAATATTGTACTGTTATAAAATCTATGTCATTTACGATTTTTCTTATGCTGATTTGCCCAGTAAGATTTTATAGGGATTCTTCTCCTTTTTATGTCCTCCATAAATTCTTCTTTGTCAATATTACTATCAATGGTAAATAATTTTTCTCCATTTACATATACACGCATAGAACCTTTCTTTCTCTCACAATATGTAATATCTTCAAAGCGAAAAGTTCTCTTTCTTCCAAAAGTTGAACGCCATGTGATTTCATCTCCGTTCACTTCCAGTTTCCACATAATCATGTTCAATGAGCCGATTAAAGAAACAATAAAGAAAATACTAAAACCAATTGGTGGCAATAAATCATCTTGTTGAATAGCACTGGCTACCGTAGCTCCCCCAAAAAGAAACACCGCCAATACAAAAAACATAGTAAGTACTTTTTCGGTTTTTATTATATAATGCGTCCTAATTATTCCCTTTTTCTGTTCTTCCTCTCGTTCTTTAGCTCTCTTTTGTTGAAGATTTACAAGATATTTCAAAAGAAGAAGTACAACTAAATAGGGACCTATTTGTGTAATTATATTCAAACACATTCGTAAAAAATTATTCATTTTTGCCCTCCATAGTTCCAGCTATATAAAAATGATTGTTTGAAATCGAGTATTAAAAACCTCAATTTTTCATATCTCATTATACTTCATCAACTTAAAGAATGGAAGAAAAAATTTTGTGTGCAGAGTTCCTGTTCAAGCCCTGTAACGCACATTTCCGCAAAATCCATAGTCCCCGATACTTTCCTTGCAGACGATAGGCAACGGTCAAAACATCAGGTCTGCACCTGACATTTTAACCGCATATCAGCCCTGATTATCACATTATCCCTGCTGACTGTTCAGCCCATGCTTTTTCGCATATTCGCTGGCTTTCTGTCTGCGTTCCTCACTGTAAGGCGGCAGGAAGCGGATAGACAGACGGGATTTTGCCAGCTCATAAGAAACACCGCCTTGAGCATTGGATTTTTCCAGTCTGCAAAGGTCAGGGTACTTCTTAGCAAAAGCAGCCAACCTCTTTTTCAATCCGGCATTGTGGGTGTAGATATTTGCCTTATCCTCGCCCTCATTAAAGAGAACGATTGTTTCTTTCTCAATCTTTGTCAGTCTTGTCATAGCAGCCCTCCCTATGGTTTTTCAACACACGCAGCTTGCAGTAAAAGCAGCGATACCACCTTTCAACACCTTCAGCACTCAGCTTAACGGAAAGCATATAAAACAGCTTCTTCGCCACTGGATCGGGTGCAAGGGCAGCTACCATACGCAAACGCTCGACAGTTGCTTTCAGGTTCGGACAGCCAAAGGCATAAAGGGCTTCCATTTCATTCCGGTTCATCTTCATTGTGTTTTCCTCCTTAAAGTTTGATAAATGAAAAGCGACAGACACTTCATAAGGAAATACCTGTCGCTTCGTTTACGATATAAATTTGTTGGTTTTGGACTTGATAAAATCAGCAGTAAATCATTTCCTGTCTGATGATTTCTTCGGCTCGGTTACGAATAGAGTTCATGGACTGTACCCACAACATCTGATTGTCTGCTTTCATGGTTTCGGTCACACCCTCGGCTTGTTTCATCTGCTCAATGATAAGGCTGCATCTTTCCGTTGCCTGTTCGTCCAGGTCAGCAAGGTAAGTATGCAGTTCGCCGGATAAACAGAGGGCAGAGAACCTTGTAGGGCGGTACTGCTCCAAATATGTCCTGTGCAGTCTGCCCCACATACCGATAGGGCGGTGTTCCTCCGGTAGCTTCAAGTCCGGCACATAGTAATCGCCCACAAGAACATAGTCCAGACCGTTGCTTTTGTCATGGATTCGTGATTTCAATTCTGTCATGCTATTTTTTCTCCTTTCACTTTTTGCCGATTTGATTTGCTTGTGGCGTTCTGTTCAACACACACATTGCTATCAGAACTTTTTTCTTCTGCTATACGCTCATGCTCCGCAAATTCTTTTGATTTCTCACGAATCTTTTTCATATACTTACGATTGGATTCTCGTTTTCTGCGAAGTCGTTCCGCCTCTTTTTCAGCAGCAATCCTTTCTTCCTCTGTTGGTTCATGCTGCTCCACAGGTACTTGAAATTGCCCGACATAGTTAAGATATATCTCCACCTCTGTGGTGCGGTCTGCACCTTTTCCTTGTGGCTCGTGAACCAGAATTTTGTCGATAAATTCATTTATCATGGCAGGAGTAAGTTCTGTAATGTTCTCATACTTTTTAACCAGCTTTAGAAAACGCTCCACATTATTTTGACCGCCTATAATCCGTTGCATATCAGCGGTGTCAGTCTCAATAATCTTGTTCAGCTCGTTCTGCTCATTTTCATAATCAGTAAGCATACTCTGAAAAAGTCTGTCCGGCAATCTTCCAATCACATTATCTTCATAGATTTTCCTGATAAGCATATCCAGTTCGTGAACTCGCTTCTGATTTCTTTCAATGCGGTTTTTTACAGTTTCAGAAACAGCAATATCTTTCATCGCCGATTCTTCTTGCAGAGAATAGACAAACTCCTGCTCATTCAAAGAAACATAATGGCAAGTCTCTTGTATGGTTTTCAGAATGATGCTTTTAAGTGCTTTTGTTGAAATATGGTGGCAAGTACAATGCCGGTCATACTTCTGATAAGCAAGATTATAAGTGGAACATTCATAACAATCTGCCGGATTTGAATGGCTTATCCGCTTTTCGCCTTTGGTAGTATAGTATATTCTTTCACGCCCTTTTCGTTGCCTGTGATTATACATCGGCGCACCACAGTCAGCACAGTAAATCTTTCCGGTTAGAACATTAGGCTCACCCATAGGGTCTGCTTTTCTTACATTCTGTCTTAACTTTTGAGCAAGCATCCATGTTTCTTCATCGACAATAGGCTCTTGTGTATCATCAAAAACCACCCAATCTTCCTTATCTGCCCTTTTCGTCTTTTTGTCCTTATAGGAATTTTTGAATGTCCTGAAGTTGACAGTCTTTCCGATATACTCTGGTCGGGCAATCAGAGTAGTAACCTGATTTCCTCGCCACATATACGGATTTTCTTTGTCATAGTTGCTTGCATGATTTCCAAGTCCCTTTTTGCCAAGATAATAAGATGGTCTTTCAATTTTTTCTTCTGAAAGTTCTCTTGCTATCTGATAAGGTCCTTTTCCCTCAATAGTCATACGATAAATTCTGCGGACTACTTCAGCAGCTTCTTCATCAATAATCCAATGGTCGGGGTTTTCTGGGTCTTTCAAATAGCCGTATGGTGGGATATTACTTGTATGAGCGTTGCCGGAAGAACCTCTGGATTTCAGTACAGCTTTAATTTTCTTACTTGTATCCCTGACAAACCACTCATTCATGATATTCAGAAAAGGGGCAAACTCACTGGTTTCTTGACGGTCACTGTCAATACCATTATTGATTGCTATAAATCGAACTTCCTTTTCTCTAAACAGAATGTCAGTGAAAAAACCTACTTGCAGATGATCTCTGCCAATTCTGGACATATCCTTGCAGATACAGGCAGTGATTTCTCCGTTTTTAACACCTTCAACAAGTCTGTTCCATGAAGGTCTGTCAAAAGTTGCTCCACTCCAACCATCATCGGTAAAATGAACAAGATTCGTAAAGCCATGTTTTATAGCATAATCTTCAAGCATTTGCTTTTGATGAACGATACTATTACTCTCGCCAGCATTATCGTCATCACGAGACAGTCTTTCATACAAAGCAGTAATGCCATTGCTTCTATCTTTTTTTCTTCTCATGCTGAACTCCTTTCTTCAATTCCTATCCACTCCTTACGCTCACAAAATATCACATCAGTATAATGTTTCGGTGGCTGTGTGAAATGCTCGGAAACCTTTGTCTGCTCCACTGCAATCATCATGCCCTCACGAAGCTCCGGCAGCTTCTTTTCTTCCTCGGCATCCGATTTATCCTCTGTGGTCTTATAGGAATTTTTGAAGAAATCATCAAATTCCTTCCATCCATTTTTCCATACTTCCTTACCGGATACCTTAAACACAATCTCGTTGCAGGTAAGCTCTGCCTTTGTGGAATTATAAATGTGCTTCTCCCCGGTTGCACACAGCAGACGGTTCGCACATAATGAAAGGATCTTCATTTCACTCTCAGGAATCACCTTTAAGTCCTGTTTGATGATCTCCATGGTCGGAATGATTGCATGGTGGTCTGTCACTTTCTTGCTATTCAAAATTCTTTTAATATCTGGATTGAACATGATATTCTGCTCAAATAACAGCGAATTGAAAATTGCTTCAATCACATTTTTCGCTGTTCCCTCCATGTCATCGGAAAGGTACTGGCTGTCTGTTCTCGGATATGTTACTAACTTTTTCTCATAAAGGCTCTGCGTATATTCCAATGTCTGCTTGGCAGTAAAGCCAAACAGACGGTTTGCATCCCTCTGGAGTGTGGTAAGGTCATAGAGTTTCGGTGGTGCCACCCACTTTTCTTCCTTTATCACAGAAGTGACAAGAGCCTGTCCGTTTTCACAGGCTCCTGCAATCCTCTCTGCTTCCGTTTTATCACTGATATGCTCCGATACAGCATCCAGACCATTTTCCATGATATGAGCCATATAATAGGCTTCTTTCTTGAAATTCATGATTTTACTTTCACGGTCTACCAGCATGGCAAGTGTCGGTGTCTGCACTCTGCCGACCTTTAATGCCTTGCCACCATACAATACCGTAAAAAGCCTAGTGCCATTGATACCCACAAGCCAGTCTGCTTCCTGCCTGCATAGTGCTGACTTGTACAGATTGTCATAATCACTGCCTGGACGAAGATTATGGAAGCCGTCACGGATAGCACTCTCCTCCATGGAAGAAATCCATAATCGTTTCATCGGTTTTCTGCACCCTGCCATGTTGTAGGTCAGGCGGAAGATCAACTCTCCCTCCCTTCCGGCATCGGTAGCACACACGACTGCATCCACCCTGTCATCATGCATAAGTTTTTTCAAAATCTGATACTGTGCTTTCGTATCACTTTTCACTTCATGCTGCCATTCCTGTGGGATGATCGGAAGATTGTCATAACTCCATTTCTTCCATGCTTCCTCATAGCTTTCCGGCTGTACCAGTTCTACCAGATGTCCCACACACCATGATACCAGATAGTCATTGCCTTCCAAATAACCGTCCTTACGCTGTGTGGCACCAAGAACTGCCGCAATGCTCTGTGCCACGCTCGGCTTCTCTGCAATTACAAGCTCCATCTCTATTCCTCCCCGTTTTCTTCATCATTATCGTTGTCACTGTTATCTTCACTGTCATTCTCGCCTGTGTCCTCTGATTCTGTATCATCGCCACCATTTAAGAATGCTTCGTCTGAATCCTGCTCGGCTTCGTCCTCGTCCTCATAATCATAGTCCTCGTCAAGCTCGTCCTCATCTTCATCCTCATCAATGAAGTTTTCCTTTTTCTTCTTAGACTTCACAACATATACCACTCCGATCACAGCTACCGCAGCAATGCCTATTAAAATATATGTAAAGCCGGAACCATCTGCTTTTGCGGTATCCTCTTTCGGCTCACTTGTATCTTCCGTGCTATCTTCGGTGCTGTCCTCAACACTTTCTGCTCCCTGTGTTTTATCTCCTGTGGTATCTGCATTATTATTTGACAATGCACTGTCTTTGGTAGGAATTGCAGATTCCAATGCTGCTGAATTTTTCGGAAGTGTCTCGCTGTTATCCGTTGTGGTATTTAACAGGTCATTTTCACTGACTTCGGTAAGGAAATATACCTTTTCATCTACCCCGTCACGATCAATCACCAGATAAAATACCTTTTCTGATGCAGTCTGGATTGTATAAAATTCCTTGCCTTTTTCAGAAGTCTGGCTGTCACTGCTCTGGTCGGTATCCTTAGAAGTATCTCCCATACTTGGAGATTGCTTTGCTATTGCGGAACTGCTTGAATTTGTTCCACTGCCTGTCTGGGAAACTGTATTTCCATTCACATCCGTTTTTGTATGTTCTGTGACCTGTGCGGTTGCAGAGCTAGGTTTGGTTGCCGACGCATCCACCGGGAGCTGCTGTGCCGGATCTTTTTCATTGCTGTCCTTGTTTTCCGGATCGGTGTAATACGGATTGGCTGTTTTATAGATTTCTGAGGTATTTCCTGCATTATCCATGGCTGAAATCGTGAAATACTGATATCCTGCATCAAACTGTTGCAGACGGATATTCAAAGCACCATTCGTATGGTCGGTAAACTCATAGCCATTGACATAGATTGCCTTGATACCGGAATCCGTATCATGTGCCTGAATACTCAATAGACCATCGCTGACTGCCGCATTTAAGGTAGGCTTCGTAAAATCAAAGCACTTGATATAGCGATTTTTCTCATAGGTCTTGCCCTTCTGGTCTGTGACCTGCACATAAATAGTGCTGTTTTCGGAAATCTCTATGTACATATCCTCGGTAATATCTGTCCAGCTTCCATTCTGCCCGACTTTCGCCTTTACTGTCTGAACGGTAAAATTACCGGAAACTATCGTATCTTCTACTTTGACTATCACCTTAGTGGTATCGTTATGCCACCCAGAAGGTGTATTGATTGTGATTTTTACGCTCGGATTGATATAGGTACATTCCTTATAGTTCTTTGCACACACCTCACAATCTTCATCCACCGCATACTGGCTGCACTTTTCTTTGCAGGTGCATTTTGCGGCAGGCTGTGTTTCTTCAGGCGAATCTTCTGTTGTGCCTTCTGTGGAATTTTCCGTCTTTCCCTCTCCGGTATCTGTTCCTGAATTTTCTTCCCTGCCATTGCCGGGTGTAACTGTATTTTCTGCGTCACTTGCACTTTCCGTTTTCTGCTCGGCAGTATCCTCCGCATGAACCTCTATCGTATTTGTCCTGTTGGCAAAAAATGCCCCCATCGGCATACAAAAAAGTATTGCCGACAGCATAAGGGACACTACCGCCCTAGCCGATAATTTCCTGTTTTTCATTGATTGAAACCTCCTTTTCCTGTTCCCGTTTCTGTAATAAATTTCTGACTTCATCCTCACTGAGCTTGTTTAACATCTGCAAACGCTCCGATGAGATTTTATATTTTCGTATGATCTTCATGGCTTCGGCATCCTCCGCCATCTGTTTCTGTTCTGCAAGGTCTTTTTCCTTTGCCTGTAGCTGTGCTATCTGCTCTCTGACCTTTTTAAGCTGTGAATTGATTCGTTCTACTGACAAAAATAATTCCTCCCTTCGCTAATTCAATCTTCCAAAACCATAGAAATGGCTCTGCCAGTAAGAAGTATTGATTGATGTGTACTGAATTGGATCACCGCAATGCACCATCGTACCGTTTCCACAGTAGATACCAACGTGTGTAACCGGACGTCCTGCATTATAGGTTCCTGTAAAAAATATAATGTCCCCTGCCTTTGCATCTGCCGCTGATACCGGAGTACACTGGTCATAAATGCCCTGTGCTGTGGTTCTTGGCAGGTTATGTACGCCACTGTTTGAAAATACCCAGCATACAAAACCGGAACAGTCAAAACTAGCCGGAGCTGTGCCGCCAAAAGTATATGGCATTCCCAGATACCTGTTTGCTTCACGCATAAGCGTCTGTACGGTTGCATCATCATAGGATTCCGGCGGTATCACATTGCTGGTTCCTCCTCCGGTGCCGCCCGTTGTTTCTCCATAAATGGTCTGTTCTCCTGCTTCAAAATAAAATAACGGGTTATAATATTCCCCGTTATACAGACATTCGATATGAAGGTGGCTTCCGGTACTGCTTCCTGTATTTCCGCTTTTGCCTATATTGTCACCTTTTTTTACACTCTGCCCTGCGGACACATTTAAGCTGTCCATGTGGGCATATTTTGTGGTATATCCCTTACTGTCCGTAATCACCACATAATTTCCATAATAGGAATCGTAAGTTGCTTCTGTTACCGTTCCATCATGTGCCGCATATACAAACGTTCCTGTCGGCACCGCTATATCCACACCCCTGTGAAGCTCCTCGGCTCCGGTGTTTGGATT
Source organism: Suilimivivens aceti (assembly GCF_025567405.1). Classification (NCBI taxonomy): domain Bacteria; kingdom Bacillati; phylum Bacillota; class Clostridia; order Lachnospirales; family Lachnospiraceae; genus Suilimivivens; species Suilimivivens aceti. The sequence continues at coordinate 114,061 of NZ_JAOQKJ010000009.1, forward strand.
TTTCCGGTAGCCATAATAACTGCTGATATAGTAATACCAGTAATAATCAACCGGAGAAGCAAAGACCTGTAAGCCGCCTTTTGTCTCCGTATAGGCTCCAAAAATTTCCGTCTGTTCGCTGTCCATGCGTCCGGCTACAATGCTCTCAAGCGGTGTGACCGTAAGTGTGACACGAAGAATTGTTACGGTATATTCTTCTTCCTCCTCGTACTCATATTCCTCGGTATGGGTAGTCCCGTCCGGATTTGTTACTATTCTGGTTCCGGTCTTTGTGACTGTCCTTGTCCGTGTTTCCTCTACTTCCTCGGTAGTGAGTGAATACATGGCATCAAATAATTCCTGAATCTCACTCTCTATTCCTGCGGCAGTAAATTCCGTATGGACTGCGGAAAGATAACTGATCAGTGTGTACGGATCATGCCCGATTGCACCAAGGTTATAATCGTATTCATCATATCCCGGATAATCAGTTTCAATCCGGTCAATCTTATTTTGCAGTTCCATTTCCTTTTCTGTAAAAGATAAATCTGCTGCATCAATCTCTGCCGGAAGGCTAAGATATGTGCTTGCCATCGTTGTTGTCACAGTTCCGGTAAACATGGAACCGCAGCTTGATAGTGCCGACATGATCATAATGAGCAGAAGTGCAAAAATACCCACTGTGATAATCAGTGTTTTATTTTTCGTGGCAATTTCCTGTAACTTCTTTGCAATCCCGGTTGCAGCATTGGCTGTCTTTGTAAATGTTTCCTTTGCAGTCTTGGCTTCTGCTCCTACCCGCCTTGCCTTGGCATACTCACGCTTGATGCGCTGTTTCTGTAGCTGCCTTTGCAACTGCTTCTTTGGACTGTTGCCCTTTAGATGTGGATTTTCACTGATGAATTTCTCATACTCCAGCTTCATATCCGCTGTAACCTGTTTTTTGTGCAATCGCTCTAAGCGGTCACGCTTTCTCTGTGCCTTGCTCTTGCGGTGATACTTCATATAGTGGTAAATATCCTCGGCTCGCTGTTCCGTCTTGTGTGCGCCCTCCACAGCAGAATTATCCTTTTCTGTCTCTGCAATCTTGCGATGCACAAAATACATATTTTCGGTCTGGAGCTTGTGAACCGCAGTTTTTCCCAGTCCATCCGGTTTAAATGGCTTCTCCACATCCACCGGAACCACAACATACTTTGCTTTTCCGGTCTGTTCATCAAAGACACGCTTCATCTCATACTGCCGCTTTGTCGGCATCTTGTCCTTTGCTTTCTGCAACTTTCGGCGGTTCTTTTCCGACTTATCAAAAGCCTTCTGTACTTTTTGGTCTGTAAATTCGTCCGCCTGCCCCTGCGAAAATGTGGCGTCCTTTGTCTGAAGATCTCCATAATCGGACTGCTTTGCATTTTCTGACTTTGCACGCTCTCTGTGTGCATGTTCTCTCTGCACACGCCTTTTGTGATATTTTCCTTTTTCCTCAGACCGTTGGTAGGTATTTCTAACGTGGTAATTGTCCTGAAAACTGTCTGCGTCCTCTGTATGGAAATTTGTAGCATTACCGTTTTCCTCATTGATAAAGCTGTTTTCCTTTAAGAATGTCTTTTCCTCTTCGGCTTCCGACTTCTGGGCATTGTGACCAGAAGTGTCCTGTTGTTGCTGTCGGTAATATTTTTTCTTATTATTTTTCCTGTATTCTGTCCCAGTATTAAACTCTGACTTCTGGACGCTGTGACCAGAAGTTGCTTTTCCTGTACGACTGCCATGGTTCGCATCCCTTGGCAGATTGCTCACAGGCTTCTCGCTGGCACTAAACTGGTTTTCCACAGAAAAGGTGTTGTCCTGCCTGTGTTCTATATGTTTTACTCCAGTCACTTCCTTATCTTTGGAAAATGTCTCTTTTTCAAATGCCTTTGCCGCCTGCTTCTTCTGTCTTTTTTCTGCCATTTACACTGCGTCCTCCTTCTGCACCGATTCCTCCGGCTTGGTATTCATAATTCTGTAAGTCTTGGTGTCTGTCGGATATTTGTCTACAAATGGAATTACCACATTGTCAAACAGTATCAGACCACTTCCCGGCTCGGAGTTGGTGACATAGGAAAGCTGCTTATCAGAAAGTCCCAGCTTATCAGCGAGAATTGCCTGATCTTTGGCATTCTGATTTAACAGATACACAAAATCGCTGTTACCCAAAATACCTTCAATCTCCTCAGAACGAAGAAAATCGCCCACGTTCTGCGTCAAACCTGTCGGAATACCGCCCCATTTTCTGAAACGCTTCCAGATTTCCACGGAATAAATAGCTGTCTGCTTCTCCTTCAGAAGAAGGTGGAACTCATCACAGTAATAACGGGTAGCAATCTTTCGCTCCCTGTTCTGCGATACCCTGTTCCAAACCGCATCCTGCACGATTAACATACCCAGCTCTTTCAACTGGTTTCCCAAATCTCTGATGTCAAAGCACATGATACGATTGCCGCTGTCTACGTTGGTATGGTGGTTGAAGTAATTCTGGGAACCATGCACATACAGCACAAGGCTGTTTGCGATACGCTCCGCCTTTGGATTTTTGTGTGCTAACAGGGCATCATATAAATCTTCCAGCAGCGGCATATTTTCCGGCACCGGATTTTCAAAATACTTGTCATAAATATGACGGATACATTCGTCGATGATACCTTTCTCATCGTTCTCCAGACCGTCCTTGCCACCTGCGATCAGGTCACATAATGTTATGATAAAATCAGATTTCAGTTTTAATGCTTCCTTATCCCCCTTATGGCTCAATTGAATATCCATAGGGTTCAGATAGTCTTTGGAATTGGTGGCAAGTTTTACCACCTGTCCATGTAGTGCTGCCACAAGAGCAAAATACTCTCCCTCCGGATCGCAGATGATAATATCGTCCTTTGTGATAAGAAAACAGCTTAAAATCTCACGCTTTGCACTAAAACTCTTACCACTTCCGGGAGTACCTAAGATAACTCCGTTTGGTGTACGGAGCCTTTTTCTGTCTGCCATAATCATGTTGTTGCTAAGTGCATTTAATCCGTAATAGATTGCCGGTGCAGGCATAAATAACTCCTGTGTGCAGAATGGTACTAAGATTGCGGTGCTTTTTGTGGAAAGAGTACGCTCAATGCCTGTCTCATTGCATCCAATCGGTGCGGATGCCATAAGTCCCTGTTCCTGCAAATACTGTAAACATCTGAGGTCACAGTTTGCCTGCTGAATGATACCGGACACCCTCTGCATTAAGCTCTCCAGTTCCCGCTTGGTTCTGCCATAACAGGTAATAAGGAATGTCATGTTGATCATCTTCTGGTTGCTCGTATTCAAATCATCGAGAAATTCCAGCGTGTCCTTTTCATAAGTCACGATGTCTGTTGGAAGAATATCCATATCATAGCCGCTTCGGACTGCCTTTTTCTGCTCTTCAATCTTCATTTTCTGGATATTGGAAATAACCGCTTTTAACTTCTTGATTGCCTTTACCGGATCTTCCGTCTGCATGTGCATGGAAATCGTAAGATTAGCATCAATATCCAGAAGATGCTTGATCAGCTCGTCCGTAAACTTCGGTGCGATAATATCCAGATAGGACACACAGCCATACATATTCCCCGACTTAAAGCGGTTCGGATAGCGGAAATCAAATCCCGGCGGTGCAATATAGTCCTTGACCGACTTACCGGATTCTGCCAAATCCTTAAATGAAAAACGGAAAGGCTCCATCGTATCCTGATTAAAATATTCATGCAGGATGCGCAGTCTTTCCTTTCCGTCCAGTCCCCTCGCAAGGGTTCCTATGTTGTTTAAGTTCCGTATGACATCTTTTTCAATGTTGTTAAGGCGGCTCTTGGCTTCCTTGTAGCCGTTGCTTTCTACACCAAAAATCAGATATTTTGATTTGATGATACCGTTGTTGCCCTTTGCCGCCTGCTTCTTTAACATCTCCGTGTATTCCTCACGGATGTCGTTAAAATCATCCTCCTGCCACGGAATGTCAAACTGTTCTGTAAGCATCTGCTCGTTGACCTGCCTGTTGAAAAGCACCAGTTCAAACTTCACAGACGGATCAAAATAATTGATAAGCTTGCTGTACTGTGCCAGTATGTCCGCCTGGTCATCCACTTCCAGAAGCTCATAGTTTATATCAAAAAATTCCACCATCTTTGTATAATAACGGTGGCTGACCTGACAGATACCGTCACGGAACATCTTTTCAAAAGTGATCGTCCTTTGTGCGGTAGTCGGCTTTTCTTTCTCAATGCTCTTTCCCGATAAAATATGCTTTAACTGTATAAGACGCTTTTTTTCTGAAAAGGTAAGACCGCCACTTTTACTGTTGTTCCTGCTATTGCCTTTATAACTGCTTTTTCTGCGGCTTTCCGGTTCTGCCTTTTGCTTTTTCTTCAAGATAACGAACCTCCCTTCGTAATTTTTCTTTTTCTTCCAACTGCTTGTATAAGTTCTCTGACCGGTATGGTCTTATGCCCGGTGTGAGTATCTTCTGCCGGAGCATAAAATACAAAATCTTCTCCGCCGGAAACCCGTTTTTCTCATACATCGCAAAAAAGAAGAACGGAAGCATTGCTCCCATCATAAGAAGTGATGCGGCTGATGTTCCGATCAGTCCCTTGGTTAAAAAATACAAGGGTATACCGGCTACTGCCGCACCGCTGAAACAAATGATCTGTCTCTTTGTCAAGTTCAGTGCCACTTTTGTCTTGATACCGGACAAATCCTTTGGCACCTGCACGGATATTGCCATATCGTTCCTCCCTTAGTGCGCATTCCAGATAGATTTCGATAATGAACCAGTCTTAAAGAGTGAAAAGCATAAAATAACGGTATATGCTGCCACCGACCAGAGTGCCGTATGCAGGTTGTCGGACACTGCCACACCAGCCACAAGCACCGCATAGATTGCAACGCATACCATCATAAAAAATCCCTGAAATGCAAGGGCACAAAGCCCCTTAAAATAATTCGTTCCTATCGTTCCCCATTCCCGGTTGGTTACGGTTGCACAGGGAACAGGTGCTACTGATACATAAAGGTATATTTCAATCATTCGCCCATAAAGAATGACGGTGATAAGGACTGACATGATTTTCATACATAAACTGACGATCATGGTCTCCATCCCCAGTCCTAACAGCTCGCCTATGCTCATCTCCGAGAACTGCTCATTGAACATCGTCTGCAACGTGCTTGAAACATCAATACTGGTTTCCCCGCTGATTGTTGCCGCTGCTGAATTGACTATGTGGCTTCCCACATCAAAGACAGCCATGACAATGTCAAAAGTCTTGCTTAACAGCATGACTGCAATACACGCTTTCATAAAAAAGCGGATAAAAATTGCCGTATTGAAGTCATGCAGATTATTCTTGTCAATAACCATGGAAATAAGCTCGTAGACGAGTACAAAACTGATGATCATGCCCGCTATGGGAATCATCACGTTATCGGACAGGGTTTTTATCATGTCAAAAATACCGGAGTTCCAAGTGCTGGGAGTTTTGCTGACCTCCCCTGCAATCGTGCCTACCTTGTCATTAACATCGGTAAACATGGTTTCAAAGTTGGTCAGAACCCACCCCTGCAACAGTTCCTTTATGAATTCAGTAATCTTATCAATGATCCCACCCATGAATTATGAAAACAGAGTGGTAAGCTGTGGAATTACCGTCTGTGCCACAATGATGATGCCACCGCCACTCATAAGCTGCTTGATGCCCTGTGATTTTGCTTATGTGTGATAAAGAAGTAATAGAAGTGTAAAAAATTTTGCCTTTCCTATCCGGTACTTGTCTTTGGTATTGGATAGGGCAGGCGGTCATTCGGGCAAGTCCACCTTGCCGACGAAAGAATAGTAAATCTCAATATCCTGTCTGCGTGTGCCATTTTCATCGTAGCTGCACTCATGCACAACGATTTTCTCTACAAACTCACGTAAGAGGGTGTGGGTCAGTTCTTCAAAGTTCATGTGCTTGCGGACAATGTTCATAAACTTTTCTGCGTTTACGGTAGCTTCCTGTGCTTTGGAAAGCTCCGCCTGTATTCTGGCAACACGCTCTTTCAATTCCTGCTGTTCGGCTTCATAGTCTGCCGAAAGCTCCGTGAAACGCTCGTCAGAAATGCGACCGCTTACGCTGTCCTCATACAGCCGCTTGAAAATAGCGGAAAGTTCACCGATACGCTTTTCGGCAGCTTCCAGTTCCTTTTTCTTGGCGGCGTTCCGGCGTTTGCCGCCGTCCTCGTTCTGCTCGATCAGCAGCTTCATAAACCGGGCTTCATACTTTGCCGCATAGCTCGTCACTTTCCGTAGATTGGAGAGAACGCCCGCAGTCAAAAGGTCGGTGCGGATAAAATGTGCGGTGCAGTCATGGGTGCGCTTTTTGTAGTTCCCGCAGATATAGCAGTCCTGTTTCCGCTTATCGGTCTGGTAACGCTGCTGATACATGACGCTGCCGCAGTCCGCGCAAAAGAGCATACCAGAGAACAAGCCCACTTCATCATAGCGGTTCGGACGCTTGCGCTGTTTGCGTAATTCCTGCACACGCTCCCATGTCTGGGTGTCGATGATAGGCTCATGGTGGTTCTCGAAAATTGCCTGTTTCTCAATGGGATTTTCTATGCTGTGCTTGGTCTTGTAGGACGGTTTCTCCGTCTTGAAGTTCACCAAACAGCCCATGTACTCCCGGTTTTCAAGGATATGAACCACGGTATTTGTCGCCCATTTGCACTCATAGCCGGGGTGATAGCGGCGTGTGCTGCCCGTCCTGCGGTATTCCAGCGTTCCCGGCGTTGGGATTTCCTGCTCGGTCAGCATACGGGCTATCTTGGTCGGACCGTTCCCGGCAAGGCACAGACGGTATATCTGCTTGACCACGGGTGCGGCTTCCTCGTCAATGATGAAGTTTTCGTCCTCGTCCATGAGGTAGCCGTACACGGGTTTGCTCGTAACAGGCTTGCCGCTCATGCCTTTTGACCGTTTTACAGCTTTGATTTTCTTACTCGTATCTCTCACCAGCCATTCGTTGAAAATGTTCCGCAGAGGGGCAAAATCATTGTCGCCCTGTGCGCTGTCTACTCCATCGTTGATGGCGATAAAGCGGACTCCTTTTTGTGGGAAAATCATCTCGGTATACATTCCCACCTGCAGGTAGTTTCGCCCTAACCGTGACATATCCTTTACGATAACGGTAGCCACTTTCCCGGCTTCAATGTCCGCAAGCATGGATTGAAAGCCCGGTCTTTGGAAGTTCGCACCAGAATAGCCATCGTCCGTGTACCAGCGCAGATTGGAAAAGCCGTTCTGCTTTGCGTAGGTTTCAAGGATACGCTTCTGGTTGGAAATGGAATTACTTTCGCCTTGCAGCTCGTCCTCATGGGATAGTCTTGGATAAAGGGCAGTGATTTTCTGGGTGGTCTGTCTTAACATAAAATCCTCCGTTTCCGACAGCCAGCCCCACTATTCCGTATTTCGATTATACCACATGGGGCGGCTGTCTGTATAGCGGCTTCTGCTTCTTTACCGCCCGGTAAAATGACGATTTTTCTGTGCGGCTTGTAGCGTTAGGGCGAAAGCTGGGCTTTGTGTCCTGCGGCGGCTTCCGCCTCCAGCACTTTCATCATCTTATCGGCTGCTGTGTCGGTGGTATCTTTTTTGAAAAAGCCGGAAACGACAAGGACGGTGTTGCCCATGCGGATCTCTGTCACGCAGTCCGGGCGGCGTTCCGGGGTGGTGTTCTGCTTGTTCTCTGCCATAGGCAACTCCTTTCATTTCATCAATTCTTTTAGTCTGTTCAGCTTGGCTTGCGCCGTTTCACGGCGGAAGTTCTCTCCCGTAAAGAGGATAGGGGCGCACATTTCCAAAAGGCGGTCATAAATCCGGGCATGGGCGGTGTCCAGCGGATTTTGCAGGCTGTCCAATGTCAGATTGGTGGTAACGATTAAGGGCTTGCGGCTGCGGTAGCGGCTGTCAATCACATTGTAGACCTGTTCTAAACCGTACTCTGTGCCGCGCTCCATTCCAAAATCATCAATGATAAGCAGAGGAAAACGGCAAAGACGCTCGATATACTCGTTGCGCCCCTCAAAGCTGGCGGTCAGGTCATTCAAAATCGCAGAGAAGTTCGTCATGCGGACAGCGACTTCCTGCTCCATGAGGGCATTAGCGATACACCCGGCAAAATAGCTTTTTCCTGTGCCGACCTTGCCCCATAGCAGATAGCCGATATTTTCCTCGCGCATGATTTCCCAATGCTCCACATAGAAGTGTGCAATCTCCATTTGCGGGCATTTCCCGTTGTCGTTGGCGAAAGTCCATTCCTGCATGGTAGGATTGGTAAATCCCCGGCGTTTCAAGTCCTCCACGGTGTCAAGGTGCTTTCTGCGCTGTTCGGCGGCTTCACGCTCCAAACGCTGGGCTTTCTGGCAGTCACATTCTGCCGGGTGGCGGTCACGCCCAAACAGGGCGGCTTGCTTTTCCGGGAAGTAGGCTTCTTTCGGAGTGTGACACTTGCCGCAGTAAAGCAGTCCGTCCTCGCCCGTGTAGTCCTCCGGCTGTGGGGTAACAGCCGCCATATTCAAAACTCGTTCTGTAAACAGATTACTCATAAGCTCTCGCCCTCCTTGCAGGCGTATTCGGGTATGCCCTGTTTCGGGGCAGCCTTTGCGGTATCGTCTGCCGCCCATCTGCGGATAGTGGCGGCGTGGTTTTTATATTTCTTGCCCGTGGACGCGATATAGCCGGAAAGCCGCTCAATGTAGTACGCCCATTTTTCGGGCAGCTCCGCTTGCAGTTCGGAAAGCTCCGTATCAGTCAGAAATACATTCTCATATCTGCCATAGCTGCGGGCGATGGCTTGTCCCTTTAACTCTCCCTCTTTTTCTAACTCTATATCTATCTCTTTCTTTATCTCTATCTCTGGTGGACGAATGTCGGACAAATGTCCGCCATTTGTCCGCGGCGGCAAAAGTGCCTTATTTTCAAGCCTTGCGGCGCGTTTCCGTTCCGCTTCGGTAGAGGATTGACCGATCATCAGCTCGATGTCGGTCATATAAAGCAGCCCGCAGTCAAGCTGCTCCACAAGCCCTAACTGCTGGAAGATGGCTAATGCCCGTTCCACCGTCCCGATTTGGTGACGGGTCAGCGTGGCTATCATCTGGGCGGTATAGGGGATATGCTCGTCAAGCTGCAATCTGCCGCCATTTTTCAGCGATTTTAAGTACAGCTTCAAGAGGATATTGGAATACAAAATCCCGTCTTTCATGTCCTCCAACAGCACAATGGAATCGCTGTCGAAGAAGTTTTCTTTCAGTTTGAGGTAGTAATATTTGCGGTTATCTGCCATTGGCGGTGTCCTCCCTGTGTTTCCATCTCTTAGAGAAATACCGGGGGCAGAGGACGATAATCGCCCGGAAGCTCTGCTTGCAGCCGTGTGTGCAGCCCCGGCAAAGGTCATTGTAGGTAATACGGTTTCGGTGGTTGAGGAAAAAGCTCCATTCCAACCGCCGCTTTTTGCTCATGCGTGGCATTTCTCGCTCCTTTCTGCCGTTTCCGCTGGTATAAGCGGATAGGTCGGTAAAAATGTAGTTTCTCGGTGTCATTTTCGGGGATTTCCTGCGCTGTGCACCCCGTTTCAAAGGTGGGCAGTATTGCGGATAGGGTGCAGGGCATATCCCCGTTTTGGTATCGTTTCGGGGCGGTTTTTAACGCTCATGTTCGTGCTTTTTCTCTCTGTCTTTCTCGCCTTGCAGGATTTGAGAAAGATTGCTTTTCACGGTATGCAGCTCCTTGACACGGGCTCTTTTCTCCCGGTATTCGTTGTAATGGGCGTTCTTTTCGGCGGTAAGCCGCTCGATTTCCGCTTGCAGGGCTTTATGGCTTGGCAGCTTGGAAACGCCATGCGCCCGAAAATAACGGGTGGCTGCGTCCGCTATGATAAAATCGCTTTCGTGCCGTTCCCGGTAGGCGCTGCGGGCTTTTTCCGTTTTCTGCGCTTTCAGACCGTCACGGGCAGGCTTGGTCTTGGCATAGGCAAGCACCTGTGTCTGAAGCTCCTTTTTCTCCCGGATAGCAGCGTCCAGGGCTTTCAGCTTGGCGGTGCTGTCCTGTAAATCCGCATTGGCGGATACAAGGGCTGCGTCCAGCTCCTCCGGCGAATAGCCGTACTGCCCGTAGGCGGCAACGGTAGCCGCCATTTGTTTCAGATTGTGGACTGCCGCCCAGCAATCATAGCCCGCGCCCTTTCCCTCCGCTCGCTTCGCTGCCCGGTCAACCATGCGCTGAATACCGTCCTTTTCCGGGGTGGTTTGGACAGCTTTTTTGCCCTGCAAACGCTCCCTTATGTTGCGGGGGTATTCGGGTACGGTTGCGGTCTGCTCGGCGGCTCTGTGGGCGTTCTGTTCCAAAAGGGCAAGAACGGCAGCGCGGTCAAAATCATCTCCCAGCTTGCGGGCGGTAATGGGCTTTGTCCTGTCCGGCGTGAGGTAAGATAGCCGCCCTCGGCTCTCCTTGACAGTCACGCCCTGTTGCAAGAGAACGGCGGCGAACTCGCCATAGCTTGCGGCAGAGGACAGCGCGGTGCGTATGGTCTGCCGCAATTTTTCCTTGTCTGTTTCAAACTTCGTGGGCTTGGCTGGCTGCTCCTCGGCTGGCAAGGCAGCAGCTTCCTTGTCCAGCTTTGCCTGCCCTTTCCGCTGCGCCCAATACTCACGCTCGGTAATGCGGTTTTTGCTGCCATGCAAAAGGTCGATTTGATAGAGATTTTCCCGGTGGCACAGCTCCATGACTTCGGCTTTGAAGTATTCCATCGCCGCGTCTGTGCAGCGGTGTTTGCACCCGGTGCGGGTGTCTGCCGGTCTGTCCATGTAAGGCAGGAACGGAACTTCCTCTATCCGCAGAGAATTGATAACGATATGCACATGGATATTGCCGCTGTGGTTGTGTCCGTCCGGGTGGGTGCAGACAATGGCTTGGTGTCCGGGAAACTGCTTCCGGCAAAATTCCTCGCCCAACGCCTGCGCCCGGTCTACGGTCAAACCGTTGTCCACCGCGTCCCGTGGGTCAAAGCTGATAATGTAGTGGTGGCTTTTTACATCTTCCCGCTTCTGGTTCTTCCCATAGCGGAGATTGGAGCGCATACAGGCAACGGCAAAATCCTCGTCGCCGCAGTTCAGCGTGGCTATTCGATAGTCCTCCCTGAGCATGAGCCGCCCGTTTTCATCAAGGGTGGGCTTCATGGTAAACTCGTCATGTTCAAAGGTGAGGTACTGCTCGGCTGCGCCATAATCCGCATTTTTAGAGCTGATATGTTTGAATGTTGCCAACAGCGTCACCTACCTTTCGCAGGACTTCAAACTTCAAGGCAGCAAGGTCAGAAATGGCGGCGCGGACTTCAACGGACAGGGCGTTGTATGGTGTGCCGTACTCGTTGAGGGCGCGGGCAATCTGATTGAGGTTGCCACCGATTTTTCCGTATTCGGCGGTCAGCCTGCCAACGGCGGACAACAGTTCATCATTGACCGGGGAAACGGTAACGATGGGGCGAATGGTCGCCCGTGTAATGGCTTGCCGGATAAATTCGGCTTGGCTCATGTCATAGTGTTTCAGCCGCTCGGTAAAGTCGGCGTATTCTTCCTCGGTCATGCGGGTTTTGACCACATGGCAGCGGTGGGGTGTGTTGTATTTTTTCTTCAAGCGTTGACCTCCTTTCTCGCCCGACAGGGCGCATGAGCAGGGTTTGGGGAAGGCACTCCCCAACAAGATTTACCAAAGGGGCAAAACCGCAGATATGCGGATTTTGGCACCGTGGTAGAATCTTGCTCTAAAAAACTACCGCTTTCCTCGGCGGCTCTGGTTTGCGGATATACTGGCTTGCTCCACCAATATAGCGATTGCGGCGGCGTGTTCTGCCCGCTGTTCACCACTACAACGGTGAAAAGGGGGCGTTTTGGCAAACGCAGCGAAAATTTTTTTATTTTCCCTGTCTGCTCCCTACAACAATCCGGCGGTGTGGTTTGCCAAAGATTTTTGAAAATGGGCGCAAAAAAAGCAGTAAACCTTTTCAAGATTTACTGCTTATCTGCCGCTGTGATGGGCGGCGGTATTAAATTGTCAGCCGTTTTTCAAATGGAATTTATCTGCAATCGCTTTCTTTCCGCTTTCCAATTCCTTTTCTGTAATCTTCCATAATCCTAACGCAATGATCTGCTATCTTTTGCATTCCGAGTTCTTCAAAAAAGGCAATTTGTATTTTCATCAGTTCTTCACAAACAGTCAACTTCTGCTCATCCATATTGCTAATAGCAAGCCATGGGAACGCTTTATATTTCTTAGTGTCCCCAATGAGAAAATTGTACCCTATCAACTCATTTTCACGGAAAACGAAATAGAATTGTGGGCCTGAACCTGGAACTGACTTTTCCATAATTTGCTGCATTGTTCTCACGCCGCCGTATGCCGGAAAAAAACCTATTCGCTCAAGAGCATTTAATATGTCAATCCTTTTATCTGTGGGTATGTCTCTATAATTGATAATCTGTTCCATTTGCTCTACCCTCATTGAAGTTTAATTTGTCAGGCTCTAATTATACAACTTTTCTGTTTAGCGGTCAAAGCGGAACTTCAACAGGCTTTCTATCAGTTGCCTGACGATATGCTCCTGCATATCCGTGTTAATCTGTCCGTCCATTTTCGCACAAGAGCGGACATATCCCGCATAATGGGATAGGACGGCGGCAACAGCTTCCGGGTCGCCCTCGCTTGCCTTAACGATTGTCTCATAGGGAAGTAGCTGGCTCATAGGACAAACCCTCCAACTCTGCCCGTAGCCGCCGTAAAATCATCTGAATACGCCGCCCGGTTGTGTTGCCAGCCCGTCCATATCTCCGTCCAATCTCCCTATGCGTCAATCGTTGGAAGTAGTACAAGAAAATGATTTCCTGTTCCATCTGTGATAGTGCGGACAGGGCTGCGGCAAGCTCTGGACTTTCCAAAAGCACCATCTGACCACAGACGAAAAGCGGATAGCTGGTCATGCCGGATTGCTCCGCAAAGTATTTATCTGTGGTACTGAATGGATAGTGTTTTTCTTCTATCAGATATTCAAGCGAGATTTCCCGCTTGCGGCGGCTCCGTATGCTCCGGGCTGCGTCTATGGCAGCGTGGCGAATAACAGTCTTGCAAAAGGCATCGTGTGTATGCCGGATATGTTCTTGATACTTTTCGTGTTCGGTCATGGAAAATCCCCCTTTCTGAATAATGGCAGAGGGCGGCAGCATCTTGTGCTGTCGCCCTCTTGATTACCGAACAGCAAAGACGGGCGGGGCTGTCAACGGCGGCGCATTTGCGCCGTTCATCTTGACCGTTGACAGGCTCGGCTGGGTTTGCTATCTGCTCACGGCAATTCACTCTCATTGATAGGAATTGCCTCAAGTTCCGTATTCAAATTGTTCCAATAAGAGCCGATATCCGCACTTGTGAAATACTTAAAACCGCCTGCTGCTGACTTCAATTCGCCGTTTTTAACCCCATAGCAGGCGTAAATCAAATCGTAGCTTGTTCCATCTGAGAGGTTAAATCTAAAGCTGGTCACATCTGCTCCGGCAGTTTCCTCAGTCGTTTTGTCTTTTAGGGATAAGCCCTTGAACTTATCATACAGGGTCTTTATATCATTTTCAGCAACAACTACTTTCTTTTCTGCTGATGCAGGCACTCCGTCATAGTGGTACATTTCAACGTTTTCGACATCTTCAACCTCAAATGGGAAGTCGATTTTGACAGGCTCATAAGCAATGTTTATAGGTAACAGAAAGAGAGCTGTAAAAATTGCAATGATACAAAGAGCGATGGAAACGAGAACAGCAATCGTTATCTTTTTTCTGCCTCTCTGCTTTTCTTTTGCCTCATGGCGCATAATAACGCTTTCGCTTTCTTCGTGAAGAACATCTTCGCTCGTGTGAGAAAGCAATTTCTGATAAATTGCGTTACAGTCAGCACAGGCGTTCAAATGCTCTTTTACCATCTCTGCGCTTGCTTCGCTGCAAGCATCGTCAACATACAGCGGAAGAATATCTCGAACAATATCGCATTGTTTACTCATGCTTTTCATCCATCCTTTCTTGAATTTTTAGCTTTGCACGATGATAAGTAACTCTCGCCCATGATTCTGTTTTTCCAAAAATTGCAGCGATTTGTGAAAAAGATAGTTCCCCGAATACGCGAAGCTGAAAGACTTCTTTGTATGGTTCTTCCAAACGGTGAAGAACGAGGTGTATGCGGAACGCCATGTCAGAATCTGCAACTGAGTTCTCAACATTTTCATTTGATGGCAAGTCATTGATTTCACTCACATCAGCTACTCGCTGACGGCTTCGCATTTCATCATGGTAAAGATTTTTTGCTATGGAGCAGAGCCATGTCAATTCATCTGACTTACCTTTGAATTGTGATGTTGTAGAAACAGCCTTATAGAATGTGTTCTGCGTGATTTCCTCTGCTATCTCACGATTTTTGGCAAGAGAAATAGTATACGAGTATACCTGTAAATAGTAGGCTTTATAGAGTTTTTCATAGTCCATACTTGTCATCACCTCCTTCAGCTTCATAGGTTAGACGGAGAAATCGGAATTTCGTTACAAAGAAGTTTGAAATTTTTATACCTTTACGCTACTCTTGCTTTGTGCGGACTATTGGTAGACGCGCATTAACGGCAAGTAAAGAGATTGCTGTGTCAGCTTGATATGTTCAAATGCTAATTAAGTATAGCATACAGCTATGAATTTTTCTATTGCGTTCCCCTGACTTCGGAATAGTGGCAGGGCTGGCTATCCTTGTTTTGCTTTGTGCTTCTCTACCGTACATGAGCATTTGCACCGGGATTATCGTTTCCATATCCTTCGAGAAGATTGATAACTCCCCACACGCCGACACCTGCTCCGATTGCGGTTACTACTGTTTTAAGTCCTGTTACTGATGTTGTAAAAAAGCCCATTTGTTTGTCTCCTTTTTCTTGAAAAATGAAATAAAAAAGGGAGCTGTTCTGATTTGTGATTTTTCAGAAAAACTCCCATAACAAT
Organism: Suilimivivens aceti; assembly: GCF_025567405.1. Taxonomy (NCBI): domain Bacteria; kingdom Bacillati; phylum Bacillota; class Clostridia; order Lachnospirales; family Lachnospiraceae; genus Suilimivivens; species Suilimivivens aceti. Next base: position 129,133 of record NZ_JAOQKJ010000009.1, read on the forward strand.
AGTTCCAATATTTAGTTGTAAAGTCACTTCTGGACATTGTGACCAGAAGTTAAGCCGTGATCTCTCCGACATCGCATACCTCGTCCACCACATCATTCTGCTTGAACCGCAGCTTGTTAAGGTTTTTAACGTATTTTTCAATGTCAAATTCATTCTTTTTGTCATAATCGGATAACATCGGGTATTGCTTATGCTTCGTTATATCAAACTTATCTGAGAAAAATGGTCTCACACCTCTAAGCTGCATGATACATTTGCTGCCATCCATGACTGCAATCTCGTCCTGACTCATTAACTCCTTTCCAGTCTTTTGATAATTCAGACCGTAGGACTGGCTCGTACCTCTTGTATCCGAGATATTGTAAAGGTCAATCGTTTCTTTTCCAAGGATTTCTGCCAGATCTTTCAGAGTATCTTTCTCTTTTCCTCCCAGAAACAGGGTAGTGTCGCAGTTTCCTTCAATCGTGGAAGCGTTGTCCCGGTACAGAGCCTTTAGCTGTGACTTTGACTGCAAAATAATAGAAGCTGATATTTCCCGGCTACGAATGGTAGCAATCAGCTTCTCAAACTGCGGAATCTGCCCAATGTTCGCAAACTCGTCCAGTAAACACCGGACGTGAATCGGCAGTCTCCCATTATATACATCATCTGCCTTGTCACAAAGCAGATTGAATAACTGCGAATACATGATACTTACAATGAAATTGAATGTTGCATCGGTATCCGAGATAATGACAAACAATGCTGTCTTTTTCTCTCCCAACGTATCAAGCTCCAGTTCATCATAAGAAGTCAGGTCACGCAGCTCCTTAATATCAAATGGTGCCAACCTCGCACCACAGCTAATCAGAATTGATTTTGCTGTCTTTCCAGAGACGAAAAGTCAAGGACTTTTTCATCAAATTCAAGAAGAAGTCACATTTTGCGGACTTCTTCACGAAGCATACGCTTGATTTTGTCCTCCATCGTCTCCTTGGCGGTCTGGCTGAAATGCACACGCACGATATAGGTTGTCTTGCCGATCTGCTTTCTGACAGTCGGGCAAGTGGCGGTGTTAGTTGCGGTATTGTTCATTCAAAATCCTCCTGTAAATGAAAAATGCCCGGTGACTGTTCATCATCGGGCGGTGTCGGTATGATGGAACAAGGCAAGGCGGCAACATTAAGGTATCTATAAAAACCTTGCCGTCTTTGCCACGCTTGCCGTGTTCCTGTTGTCAGTTTCGGAGATAGCAGACCCATGCTGTGCCGTCTTTCTCGGTCACAAGTCTGTCCCCGATACGGCTTTTCGCCGTTCGCATGGTGCGTGAGGAAATCCCACGCTCATTGACCGTCTTTTCCAGCTCTGCACTTGGCATTTTCTTTCCGTCTGCAAGCAGTTCCAGAATGAGCATTTCTGCCTGTGCGGTCTTACTCTCGGTCTTGGCGGTGTCCGTCCCGGCAAGAAGCTCATCAGCGGTAATGTCATAAACTCCTTTCCATTCAAAGCCTTTCTCGTCTCCCAGAGAAAAGGCAAGGGACTGTCCGGGCGGCGCAAGAGAGCTTTTCTCATGGATCAGTACCCTTGTTGTGGGACTGTCCTTCAGCTTGCCGATAAAGAGTAGGCTGCGGACTGCCGCCGTAATGTCGATAGACCCTAATCCCCGGTAGGTGCTTTGCGTTCCTGCGGCTTTGTTGAGGTGTCCGATCAGCACGATAGCGCACCCGGTAGCCTGTGCAATGTCTCCCAGACTGCGGAATATCGGGCGCACCTCGTTTGCCCGGTTCATGTCCACATCTGCGCCCAGAAACGCCTGTACCGGGTCAATGATAACCAGCTTTGCGTTGTTTTCCCGGATTGCCCTTGCGATGCGTTCATCGGCAAGGGTCAGTGGTGTGTCTCTATCGTCAATGACAAGCACTTTTTCAAGGTCTGCGTCTGCTTCCATCAGTCGGGGCTTGACCGTATCACCCAGACCGTCCTCGGCAGTCTGGTAAATGATATTGAACGGTTCAAGGGTTTCCATACCGGGCAAGGGCTTTCGGTTGGTGCAAGCCGCCGCAAGACGCATGGCAAAGTAGGTCTTGCCCTCGCCGGGGTTGCCCTGTATGATCGTCAGCTTTCCAAAGGGGATATAGGGAAACCATAGCCATTTCACGCTCGTCAGCTCCACATCTGCCATGCGGAGCATGGGAACAGGCTGGGCGGTGGGCAGCTCTCGCAGCGTGATTGTCTCGGCTATGAATTTGCGGCTCGGAATGTCCCCTTGCTGACGGAGAACATCGTTCCAGTCTTTCCTTGCCGGGACAAGGCGAATGACGGCGATCTCGCTGGGAATGGACTGTGCCAGTCGGGTACAGGCTTCGCTTCCTGCGGTGTCGCTGTCAAGGCAGAGGAACACTTTTTGGGTGTCCTTGCGCTCAGAAAGAAAACGGTCAAGGGCTTTGCCAGAAACGCCGCCCAGGGCAAGATAGCTTCTTGTCTGCCAGTCCTGCGGATAAAGGCAGATGAATGATAACAGGTCAATCGGTGCTTCAAAGACAAAGAGCTGATTGCCGTTTCCCTCATAGCGGAACGGATAGGACTTGTCAGCCCCGGCAATGTCCTGTCTGAATGGGTCTGCCGTTCCTCGCACATGGGCGTATCTCGGCGTACCACTTCGGTCTCTGCCGACAAACACAACATTGTGCCGCTTTGCGTCCTCGTAAATATCCCCGGAAAGAAGAAAAGTCTCAACAAGCGTTTTGTTGAGACCTCGGCTTTCGCAAAGATATTGAATTGCTCTGTCGGCTGTTCTGTTGTGCAAGGGCAAGTGGAACGCTGTGGGCGGTGCTGTGGTGGCTTCGGTCTGTCCCTCGCCGTTTTCGCCTGTCAACATCTGGACAGCTTCGGGAAAGGACTTGCCGTAAAACTCCATGACGAAATCAATGGGATAGCCGCCCTTGCTCTGGCTGTGGCGAAACCACTTGTTTCCCCGGACGGTCAGACTGTCATGTTCTTTCCAGCGGTATTCTCGTCCGCTTTTTATCAGTGTCTCTCCCTGTGTGCGGAGAAAATCTTCCAGACTGACGGCATTTGCCCGGTCAATCTGTGCTTGGGTGTAATTCATCGGGATAGTTCCTCCTTTTTCTGTCGTGTTTGGGGTCGATTTTGGAGCTTTTGTTCCTCTGTACGCTCGTTAAATCGGGCGGCAGTATCTACGCATGACTTGACCTTCCAAAGGCGGTGTAAATCGTCTCTGACAGCCTTAAACTCGCCATAGGTGGTTTCGTGCGCCTGTTCCAGCTCGTCATACTCGTCGGACAGCTTTTTCATATCCACCTTGCCGTCCGGGAACTCCCCGGTCAGCTTTCGTCTGGCGGCGTAGAACTGTATCAGCTCCGCTTCATGCTCTGCCTTGTACTTGGCTCTGGGCTTCTCAAACTTGATTTTCTGCAAGCCGTCATAGACAGGCTTCAAGTTCTGGAAAGCAGCGGAGCTGTCATAGAGCTGCTTAATTGCTTTCATTCGGGCGGTCTGTTCGTCCAGCGTTTTCTTCAAGCTCTCTGTGGCAGCACTGTGTTCGCTGACACGGTGTTCCAAATCTTCAAGGGAGTAAATGCCGTTTGCCCGGAGATAATTGAAAGTCTCGTTCATCTCCTTTAGGTTGCTGACCTTACCTTTCTGCGAATATGCCCCGGCTCTGCGGCTGGTGTAATAGGCGTTCAGCAGAGAAACAAGGTCGGGTGCCTGCGGCTTGGCAATCTCCGCTTTTGCTTCGGCAATCCAATCGAACAGGAGAGCGATTTTCTTCTTGATGTCCCGGATAACGGCATTGGTTGCCTTGATCCAGCGGTTGAACTCGCCCTTTTCGGTGCGTATGCCTTTCTTCTCCATTGCCCGGACGGTTGCGCCTTCATGGATAGTGGGAAGTAAATCCACGCCTTGCCGTTCATAGCTGCGGTGGTCGATACGAACATCAATACCTTTTTCCGCAAACTTGGCATTGCACATCTCCGCCCATGCTTCACGCCAATGTTCCAGCGTTTCGGGACTGCCCCAGTCGGTAGTGGGAACGGCGTTGAAAACAAACTCTCCGTTCTGGTCTCGGATACGGTTGCCGTCCTCGTCCAGTTCGTACACCCGGCGTTGCTTTAGTCCCCATTTGCCGTTCTGCTCGATGGGACGGATGGGGCAAAGCACATGAAAATGCGGATTGGGTATGCCGCCGTCCTCACGGTCTGGCTGGTGTACGGCGAAGTCAACCACCATGCCCCGGCTCACAAAGTTCTCCAACAAAAATTGCCTTGCAAGAGCGATGTTTTCCTCAAGGGAAAATTCATTCTGCAAGGCAATGTCAAAGCTGTATGCAAGCTGGGCGTTCTTTCCACGCTCGGCTTTTTCCACGGCATTCCACAAGGTCTGACGGTCTGCAAATTCCGGGGGAGCATGGGACGGCAGGATAATATCGGAGCAGATCACGCCGCCCTTGCGGGTGTAGTCGCTGTATTCGCCGTAATACTCGCTATACAATCGCTCCCCGGCACGGTAGGCGGCAGAAGCAATAGCGGACTGTCCTGCGCTTCGCTTAGTCTGCGTGACGCTCAGATGAAATAGTGCCATCGGCTTTCAACTCCTTTTCTCTGTTCGCTTGGCTGATATGGGTAATCGCCATGTGACGGACGGCTCGCTGGACTTCGGACAGGGAAAAGATGTGTTCCATCAGCTCTGTCATTTCGGTGCGTGTGAGATCTTTGACCACCGGGGCAAGGCTCTCAATCGTGCCGCCCAGATTGCAAAGACGATGGGTGCGTTTCTGCCTTTCGCCTTTCTCCAGATACTTCTTTCTGTTCTCCAGACGCTCCAGCTTGTGCTGTTCCTGTGCAAGCTGCGTCTCGGCTTGCTCCTTTTCGGCTTGGAGCTGGTCGAGGGTTTTCGGTTTTGTCATTGTGATTGACCTCCTTTTTTGAAAAATGGGGATAAAAAAAGACCGTCAACTTTTCGCATAGTGCGACCAGTCAACGGTCTGATTTTTGGTATTCGGTTTTTGTGTTCAGTTCGGCAAACTGGAAAATGTTAACTAATCTGTGCCTTGATTTTTATCCCTATCTGACCTAATTGATCTTGAGCTACTTGCAAAAATTTCTGGCAGCTATCTGTTATGTCATACTTGAAATGGATTTCTATCATAGCCATCTTAAAATCAGCATTGGGGTATATTTCATCGTACTGTTTGCTTTCGATAAAAGCCACATACGCATTGATTTTATCTTGTAAAATCTTCAAGTGTTCAAACTCATTGTCCCAATTCAAATGGTCGGTAATAAGGAGTACCAAACAAGCATTTTCTTTATCGTTTGCAATTGCGTCAATCTGACTTGCGTTATCAACAGCCACAATATCTCTCCTTTACAGTTCTTTATAAAGGCAACTCGATAAATATGTATTTGTGTCAGTCCCAATGTTTGAAATCATATCCATATTTGACCACAATATTTTTCTTTTCACCCGATGTTTTGATTTTCCAATATATAATCTACAATTTCTTGAATTGTTGCTTCTTTGTCAAGACCATACTCTTCCGGTACAAATATAACTTCAGAAGCTCCTTCATATCCCATCAAATCGTCTATTTCGTCAAAAAAATCATGTATAACATTTTCTTTCACTCTTTTCCCTGTTTCTTTGTCTATACCATGATTTTTAAAAATCCCAACAATTCTTTCTACTTCTTTTCTTGTCATCATTACGCCTCCAAAATATGTTAAATCGTTATATCATGATGCTCCATCGATTTTCCTCCCGTAAGTCCCGATTTGTTTGTTCCATAAGATTCATTTTAGTCGCTTTCAAACTTGCTGGCGGCGAACAGCATTTTATGCTGTTTGCGGACGGCAAGTCCACAGGGGATAGCCGCATTAGCGGCGCAAGGGGGTGTAGCCACCTTGACGGAACGAAGTGACGCAACATTCTCGGTCATGCAGTTTTCTTCTGCTGACCGGGAATGAAGCTCCGCAGGACGCACTACTCTCGATAGGAGAGTATAGAAGTGCGCCCTTTAGTTCCTAAAGGGGTTTGCTCCGGCTTAATTTCTCGACAAACTGCAATTAGTCATTTCAGTAAGTATTTTCCGAGTCCTATCTGAATCAAATATAGGACAAGGATATGTGCTGGATAAAAAACATAGAAGAAGTATTTTAGCTTCAGTTTACCACGCTTTCCGTTGTATAGCAGAATAAGCAAGCAGGCAAGAAGCGTACATAAAGGCGGTTGATTCCCCGTTGTCCCCATGTAAGCCAAAAGGAACAGCAACACTTGATAGATTCGGTGATTACGGCAAATATAAAATGCTGATATGAATAAGATCCCCTGCATACCGTAGTCACAATGGATTCCTTCCGCAATGCCGGAAAAAAGCACTACACTGAGAACTTGCAGGACTGCTGATTTTATTCTATCCACCGGTAGGTCTGATTTACACGAAAATCTTTCAAGGCATACCAATGTCAATAAGCCTAAAAACAAGGTGAAAAATACATTTTGATACTTCAAGTAAAACGGAAATGTATCTTCCATTCGTGAATACGCACTAAAGAAACCTATGTCAAATGGAACTTCCGAAATAAGGGCAAATGCAAGCATCAACCCAATATAGCGTTTTTTACTTCTTGTGTGTTGGAATCCTTCTGCCAGCAAAAAACAGAATAGCGGAAAAGCAATCGTCCCAATGCTTTGCAAATCAAACCGTATGAAATAATCTATCTCTCGGAATCTCTCCCACGACATTTGCCCGTTATCTGCCATAGCCCCCCAGTAGTTTGATAGCAGCCATTGCAGCACAATTTTACATAGATGGTCAATAAGCATTGTCAGTACAGCAATAACCTTTAGCGAATTTCCTGAGAGAAATTGAATGCGATTTATTTTCCTATCAAGGCTCATAAAGCAACCTCCTACCAACTTCCAATTCTACGATTTTTCGCATTCAAATTATACCATAAAACTCGTGAACAATTCTATCGCAACTTTGGAATATATGAGAAAAGTCCGAACAGTTTTCTGCCCGGACTTCCTCACTCAATCATAAATCAATTCTGCTTTCACAATCTCCTCTGCCTGTGCCTTGCAAGCGTTCATCTGCCGCACCCATTCCATTTGATTATCGGCTTTCAGTTGCTCAGTCACACCGTTTTGCTCTGCCAGTGACCGCACGATCAGCTCCATGCGGTTTCGTGCCGCTTCGTCAATCTCGGCACAATGTTCAAAGAGCTTGTCGGATAGCACCAGTTCATTGAACAGTATCGGGCGGTGCATTTCCAGATACGCCTTGCGAAGTCTGCCGTAGTGTCCGATGGGCTTGGTCTTGCGGATAACGATGTTCGGGATAAGATAATCGCCGTTCTGTGTGTAAGTGATATTCATGCTGATTGTACTCCTTTCATTGGCTCTCTCTGCGGTAAGCTGCTGACAGGGACGAACACGCCCTTTGCAATGTCCTCTGCACGAATGGCGGCTTTCTTGGCTTCGATTTCTGCCTTTTTCCGCTCCTTGATTTTATCCTCGTATCGCTTCTGCGCTCCGCTGGCTTTACGCTTCAAGTAGTTCTGATGAAGTCTGTCCTTGCGTTCCTCTCGCTTGCGGATTTCTTCTAATTCCTCCGGGGTCAGCTCCACTTCTCCAAACGCCGGGGGAACGAAACGCCCAACAAAATTGAAGTAAATCTCAACCTCCTGTGTGGTCTGTATACTTCCTTTGCGGTCACGCTCATGCACAAGAATTTTCTCGATAAACTCGTTGAGCATGGCAATGGTCAGCTTGTCGAAGTTCTCATACTTACCAATCAGAGCGATAAAACGGTCAGCGTCCTTTTCGTGCTTCTCATAGCTCTTGACAGCCTTTTCCAGAACAGAGATTTCAGCGGTAAGCTCGGACTGTTCCTTTTCGTATTGAGCGTCCAGAGTGGCGTATCTGCTGTCGGACAGCTTGCCTAAAATGTTGTCCTCATAGATTTTGCAGAGCAGGACTTCCAGCTCGGAAACTCTCTGCTTTGCTGTGGCAAGGCGTGTCCGCTGTTTCCTGACCTCTGCCGTCTGCTGGCTGGACTGTGCTTCCTGCACCACACGGACAAACTCGGCTCTGTCATGCTTGGCATATTCGGCAATAGCTTTGAGCATTTCGGAAACAAGGGACAGTACCACATCTTCATTGATACGGTGCTGTGTCGTGCAGAGCTTTCCAACTGGGACTTTGCTGTATTGGGAACAGGTATATTGAGAAATACGCTTGCCGTTGTTGGTACGGTGGACATACATCTTGCCGCCGCAATCGGCACAATAAAGCAAGCCTGTGAGGGGAGCTGCTTCGCCCCAGCCGTCCGGGTAGCGTCTGACATTCCCACGGATTTTCTGCACAAGGTCAAAGGTCTGCTGGTCAATAATGGCTTCGTGCGTATTCTCAAAAATCGTCCATTCGTCCTCCGGGACATAATGGCTTTTCTTGTCCTTGAAGTGCTTTCGGGTCTTGAAATTGATGGTGTGTCCCAGATATTCACGCTTTTCAAGAAGGTTGCAGATGGTGGAAGAACCCCAGCCGTACACATCTTTGAAAGTCTTATTCTTGTTCACGCCCTCGCCGTGCTGGGCAAGGTAAGCGGACGGAATGAGAATTTTTTCTTCTTTCAGCTTGCTGGCGATCTGATACGGACCGTAGCCCTCAATCGTCATGGCAAAGATACGCTTGACCACCTCTGCGGCTTCGGGGTCAACCAACCATTGGTCTCTGGCTTCGTTCCAGAGATAGCCGTAAATGACTGTGCCTGTGAGGTGCTTGCCGGACTTGCCTTTGGACTGGAAAGTGGAACGGATTTTACGGCTGGTGTCTCTGGCGTAATACTCGTTCATAATGTTGCGGAAAGGGGTAAAATCATCGTCCCCTCTGGCACTGTCCACGCCGTCATTGATGGCGATAAGGCGAACGCCACGCTGACGCAGGATTTCCATAATCTGACCGACTTTCAGATAGTCACGACCCATGCGACTCATGTCCTTGATGCACAGATACTCCACATTCCCGGCTTCAACCTCTTTCATCATTGCCAAAAATCCGGGACGGTCAAAGCAAGTACCACTAATGCCATCGTCCGTGAAATGGACAATGTTCGTAAAGCCCTGCCGTGCGGCGAACTCCTCCAACATAGCCTTTTGATTGGAAATGGAATTGCTCTCACGCTGTTGGTCATCATCTTTGCCAAAGTCATCACGGCTCAGTCGTTCGTACAGAGCTGTGATTTTCTCGTTTTTTCTCATAACTTGCGCTCCTTTCTTCGGTTTTAGGTTGTGTGTTCTAAGAGACTTCCCAACCGCTTGATTAAGAAGTCTTTTAGAGCATACAACACCCGCCGCCAGCTTGTATTTTTTATACTGTCTGACCGCAAAGTGGTTCGGGTTCTCCTTTTCCAGCTCCTCAAACAGCAGGTCAACCGCATTTTTGAAATTCTCATCATCTTCCCTTGCTTCACTGGCATCCACCAGATCAATCAGCATGGAAAAATTCTGTTCCTCCTCCGGTGCTTCGTACCAGATATATGCGATCAGGGCTGTATAATAGAGCTTTTCCGCTTTCACCCAGAAATCCTCAGAGGCTTGCTGTCCTTCCCCTTTGGTATTTACAATGATTGTGTTTACGAGTTTCAGAATATCCTTTTCGCTACGGATATAAGCGAAAGGATTGTAATGCATTGATTTTGCAAAGTTAATGGTATTCAGCACCTTGATCCGGTAATTATTCTTAGACAGCATTTTGCCACATTCCACGAGGACTGTGCCTTTGGGATCGGTCACAACGTAGGAACTGTGCATCTGCATGAGGTTCGGCTTTACAAAAAATCTGGTCTTGCCGGAACCGGAACCACCGATTACAAGTATGTTTTTGTTTCTCGCATACTTCGGCTGCTTTGGTCTGCCCGACATCATAAGCCGTTCCGTTGCTGTTAAAAGCACGTTATTTTCAAATACAGGATCAACATACGGTTCAATATCTTTGGCTGTTCCCCACCTTGCCGAACCGTACTCCACTCCCTGCCGGAATTTCTTTGCATTTTTCGCTTTATAATAAACTACCATACGAAATCCTATTCCGCATCCCACTCCTACCAGTAAATCTCTCGGCAGAAAACTTGGAAGCGGATTATGGAACGCACCTCCAATCCCATTGATTGTGTCCAACACCTTCTGTAATGTATTGTCACCTGCCTGCTGTCCATACAGCCATGAAACCTTATTCAGAACATATCCGAAAATCACATAGGGAGCGCACTTCAGGGCAAGCTGTTTCTTATTTACCCCTTTTGTTTTTTCTTTGAGAGTTTTCGGAATTGACTGTAAATCCTTTTTAATTCCGTCAATGACCTTGCTTATAAGCTCTGTCCTCTGTCCTTATTTTTCTCTCTGCTTCGCTCCCTATTCTTATTCTGTGCAACAATCTTCTGAAGTCCTTTCAATTTCTGTCTGAGTGACGGACGCTGTTGCTTTTTCTCATTAACTTTTACAAATTCCTTGAATGCCTGTGCTATCACATCAGCATCCTTGCCCTTGAAAAATACAAGATACTTGGGTGGTTCCGTGGTCTTATCCTTCTTTACTGCGAAATCGACATTGTATTTCCTTGCAACACGCTCAAAGGATTTAATATTGCTATCCGTAACCTCAATGGACTTTGCACCCTCTCCCTGACCGACCAGCTTTTTTACCGGGATTTTCCCATGGGAAGGCTCCTTATGCTTCTGGTGTTCCAGATACATCTTCATCGCCTTCTGTAACACGCTTGCGGTCAGTTTGGAAGTCTTGATTGCAAGAGCAATGGTTTTCTGTGTTGTTTCCTCCTGCACGGTGTACCTCCTTCCTTATCTGCACCGATTTGATTCAGGGTGGAACCAACAGCCTGTGTAATAAATATTTCATAAGTTCTCCTTTCCACTTCTGGACATTTTGTCCAAAAGTTTTATAAACACAAAAAAGGGCAACTACAAACCTTTACGGTCTATAACTGCCCTTACGCTGTTGTAAATTATCATATCATTTATCAAGTATCAAGATGTTTATAATTTCTCTACTTTGCGTTGTCCAAGTTCATATCCTTTCCTCTATGCTTCCATACAAAAAACTTTTTCATAACAACTTATTATCAAATAATTCCATAATAATCTGGATCTAAAATAAATTCTCCTTCTGTTTTATCAAGCCACTTTTTTGCCATATTAATAGCATCAACTAAACATTTTGCAAATTTTTCTATTGCCGCATCGTTTATATACCAAAGGGATACTAAGGATCTTTTATCAATCTTCACCATTGTGCCCGCATATAGTACTTTTCCCGAATCAGTTCCCATCTTTTTTAATAACAAACAGGAATTATTAGGATTATCTGGATGCAGCTCTCTTCCTGCCACTACATTCAAATATGGAACAGGTTCTAAAACAGTGCTATACAATATATTTTTTGCCCTATCAGATATAAGATATTGATATCTTCTTACCCAATCAATCAATTCCAATACTAAAACAGCCCATTCAACTTGATATACATTTGATGTAGTAATTGCAGAAAAAATGGCTTCGCCCTTTCTTTTCACTTCTTCTAAATCATTATTTGCAAAGAATCCCAATACCTTATGATTATCGGATAATATATCTATAATTTTCTCTTCTGTAAAATTCAAGACCTCAGGAACTTTCGCTAAAGCATCAGACATTGTGATTGTATTAACCAAAACACAACTTATTTGTTTTAAAATTTCTAATACACAATAATCAATTCGTCCTTTCATATGATCACGTAAAGGGTTACTAATTAAACCTTTCGCTATCATCTCTTTTATCCCCACCGATAATGCCTTAGATACCTCTTCTTTTTCATTCTCATTATCGGAATTATAGAAAAATATACGACGGTGACTCAAATCAAATGGAACACTTTTTAACTCTCCATATTTCAGATTATAGAAGCAAATAATCCTATCCCATCCAAGAGTTCTTACCGCATATCCCAACTCCAACAATACGTTAGGATTGGGACACTTGCGCCCTTTATCGTTTCCATTAATAATAGATATATCACAAATAAAAATATCGGTTTTGGCAATTTTATCAAAAATTGTTCCAGCTATATCTGGTGTACCAACCGTTTTCTTTGTATCTCTATCAACAGCTACCGTCAAACCAGCTTCAAATCCCAATTTTTCTTTCCTAATTGCCTTTTCTATACAATTTTCAATAAATGATCTGTTATCTTTGTTGGGCAAGTCTGATTGCCAAGAATAAAAAATGGTACACTTCATTTCTCTCAGTTCCCCTTTCTCCTTTTAACACAATAAATATATACTGCTTAACTCCGTATACATCTTGTCATCTTCAAACTTCACATCATCAAGTAACAATGCCTGAAATAATACTTCTCTAACACCCTCTAATTTTACCATAGAAAGCTCCATATCCGAAAGTCCATTCGATTTTACACTGTCAAAAGCATATTCTTTTCTTGCCACCAAACAATGCGTATACAATGCCCTAATATACTTGTCCGACATAAGGAAGGCGTATGTTTCATTCCCTTGATATGTATATCGGCACTTTTCCAGATTTTCCTGTGATATATCAAAATAACATCTGACCGTTTCCAAATATACATCTCCATTATACTGCGGTTTCAGCTTTTTTACATACCTTCTAATGGTCGCAAATATATTATTTCTTTCCATAATAGTCTTGGTTCTCTTAAATGCTGGCTTTTTCCATCGCAGATCCATATAAACATTATTAAGAATAGTCTTTCCGGCATACTGTTTGAAGTCACCTATCCGCAACAAATATGTTAATACCTCAAACAATTTCTCCTGTGACATTATCTCCTGATACGAATAATCTCCAAATTCAATATGGTCCAGTTTCAAAGGACTACTTCCCTTTTTAATCTCCCGTTCCATTACCCTGTTCACATCTCTCATTGATTCCATACATTTTCCTTTCCACTCCTGGACATTATGTCAAAAAGTAATAAAAAGAACAGCTACAAATCTCTCGACTCATAACTGCTCTGACGCTGTTTTCTATTCCTGCCTTTGCTGCAAAATCATCTTTCTTTACTAAAAGTGCTTTTCGTTCATCTGCTGGCAGACTCTTAAATATTTCCTCATCCCCCATGCCTTCCATTTTCCTGCTCTTGCCTGTGATGAATAATTTCGTATCTAACCATTCCTGCCACAAATTTTCAAATGTTAAACTCGATTGACAACGCCTTTTTTGTTTTCTCACTCACACTTCTGGACATTATCTCCAAAAGTTCCTGATATCAATTTTATTATTTCCATAACTGTATTGATAATTCTGATTATAACAATCATACCACCGATCAACCCACCAATGATACAATCTAGTGCCAATATGCCAATGCTCCCTGCAATACCAAAATTCTTCGGAACAAGAAACATGCTCATTTTCCGCATTCCATATGGACATCCTACCATAATCCAGTATAGAAAATAATCAAACCCATCTGCCCTTGCACATACCGGATAGCACATGATCATCCAGGCAGCTAATATCAGTATCGGAATAATAATTCTAAACAATACCTTTTTCATGCCAGCCTCCTCCATACATATCATGCTGCACTTCCTGCTGATAATAATGATTTATTGTTGATGGTGCATTATACAGTGCTGTAACCATATATGCCTTAATGTTTGAAATTTTTGTTGTCGTGTCTTTCATACACCCCATCACATACTCCAGATGACTGCTCCTCAGCTTTAAGAATTTTGACTTTACAAGCTCATATGGATACTCCTCCCCCGCAATCCGTATCGTAGTCCGCTTTACACATACAACCTCACAGATCAATTCAAATAATTCATCATACAGTTCCCTGTCATTTATTTCATCATATTTCATGTGATGATCGTACTCAATATTTTCTTTGATAATCTCTATGTATGCATCTGCTCCATCCATCCTATCATCGGTCTGATTTCCTTCACCGGATGGATAGATTGGATTGGTATAACTCATATCAGTATAATTTATATCAGTCTTATTATAGTTAGTATAAATAGGGGCTAAATCCTGAACCTCTGCAAGTTCAGTTTCTGAACCTCTTGAAGTCTGCTTTTTATACTTCTGGTGGTTCAGATTCTGTACCTCCTGAAGTTCAATTTCTGAACTTCTTGGAGTATCAATATTAGACTTCTTGAAGTTCAAATTTTGAACTTCTGTGGATTTTCCAGTATTCTCAGGCTCTTTTTCCTCCTGTTCCGCTGACATTGTGGCAAAGTTTTTCACATAGATAATATCCGGTTTGCCAAGACCTCTGCGCTTTTTTTCAATCAACCCAATCCCTTTTTCGGAATCCAGCTCTTTCATAATCTTGACACAGGTTGCTTTCGCACATCCCAAATCTTCCATAATCGCATCCACCGTATAGATGATATACGCCCTGTTTTCCTCGTCTAGCCATCCATTTTTCATAGACAGTGACATCCGATCGAGCATCAAGCCATACAGGAGCTTGGCATCGCTGCTAAGCCCCTTGAACCGCTCATCCTTAATCAGCAACCGGGGGACACGATAAAAAGAGAACTGGTCTGCTTCAATTCCATAGTAGTAATCAAATTTTGTATTCTCGTCCACTTTTTCATGCCTCCTTTGCTGCTTATTTCTCACTGTTTGAACTATTCCACTCATCCAATAGCTGATAGATAACATTTTCAATCTGCTCATTGGAATAATCTTCTGGAAAATATCTGCTGATTTTGTCTGCCTTGATGGTTACTTTTCGCTCTATCGGTTTCGGTTCTGTCAGGATCAGCCTTACCATCGGTAATGTCAGTTCATCACTTTTTCCATACTCCTTCAGCCTTGATGCCTGTACTGTTGAAATGATCACCCCTGTTTCTTCAAGAACAACTTGCACCCACTCCTGTTGCTGTTCTGTCAGAAATGACAGCTCTACACCCTGCACGATTCCAATTTTCTTTTTATCGACCATATCTAAAAGTGCATCCGATAAGTGGGCAAGGTAAATATATCTTTGTACTGTTTTTGCACTCTCTCCTGCAGTTTCCCCAACCTCATCCAGACTGTTGCCTTTTCCTTTTTTACCCTGATGTTTTACAGCTTCATATTTCATAAAATAAGCTTTTGCCTTTTCACTCGGAAGAATATCTTCCCTCTGAATATTGCTGTCCACCATGATAATTGTAGCTTCATCATCCGTATAATCACGGATGAACATCGGCATTGTAGTAAGTCCGACAAGCTCACAGGCGTGTCTCCTGCGATGTCCGGCAATAATCTCATAGCCGCCATCTTTCATTGGTCTGGCAATGCCTGGCATCAATACTCCATGCTCCCTGATGCTTTCCATCGTTTCCTGCATCTTTTCATCATCCAGTACCTTAAACGGGTGTCCTTTGAACTCATGCAGTTCTGACAATGCGATTTCCTGTACCTGCTCTGTTCCTGTCTGTGGCTGCTCCGTTCCAAATAAATCATCAAAGCTGTTCAACTTCACCTTTGCGGCACTTCCAGTCTTACTCATTGCAAAGCACCTCCTCCGTCAGTGATTGGTAGGCACTTGCTACCTTGCCATTCGGATCGTGCTTATAAATGCTCACACCTTCCGCAGAAATCTCCGCAGCTCTTACCGACATTGGAATACTGTTTTCAAATATCCGCACTCTGCTTCCATAATTTTCAATCAGCAGATTGCTGATGTCCCTAGCATAATTAGTACGATTATCAACCATTGTAAGCAAAATTCCCTCAATCTCCAGTTTCGGATTGATCTGTCTCTTTACTTTTCCAATAGTTTTAATCAGCTGTTCCAGACCTTTTACCGGCAGATACGCTGCTTGTACTGGAATCAAGATACTGTCCGCACTGGTAAAAGCATTTATCGTAATCATGCCGAGTGATGGCATACAGTCAATCAGAATGTAATCATAGCGGTCTTTCTGCTGTTCTATGTAGGTACGAAGCACCGTCTCCCTGCTCATAACATTCACAAGTGAGGTTTCCAAACCGGAAAGCTCGATATTTCCCGGCATGAAATCCACCCCCTCCTCATGTCTTAAAATGCCGTACTCCAGTTTTATTTCCTCATCATTGATAATGGATGCCATAATGGTTGCAAGTGTAATTTCCAGTCTGTCCGGCTCCCGAATACCAAGACTTGCCGTAAGACTGCCCTGTGCATCTGCATCTATCAGTAAAACTTTCTTTCCCTGTTTTGCCAGTCCGATTCCTAAATTGCTTGTTGTGGTGGTCTTTCCAACTCCACCCTTCTGATTTGCGATTGCTATTACTTTACACATGATAAATTCTCCTATTCTCTACTATTTTGCTTTTATCTGCTGCTCTTTACATTGCTTTTCTGCACTTCCGCATAAGCTCTGTAATATTTGTTTGTCCCTTTATTGCTATAAAGCTCTGATATCTCCAGAACTTCTACTTTTGGATGACGCTGTAAGATTTTCTGAAACCACACAATGTCATTCTTCGTTCCCATCAATCTGACTTTTAACATTAGTCTGCTCCTCCAAATAAGGCATACAGTTCCCGGTTATAAGTCGCATACTCCGGATAGCGGATCTGTATCGCCTGCCAAAAGAAAGGTGCATAGGCACAGCAGAACAAGTCCTCCACTGTATACTGCCTGCACTCGTTTACCTGTTCCTCTGTTTTTGTGTAATCATCTATACTCGGTGTGCCATTGCAATACAGGTTAAATGCCATTCGCACCACCTTCATACTGCCACTGGTCTGCCAGCCTTCATGCAAACACTCAGTTTTTACACATCCCGTCTTAAAATCATAGATGCTATCAACATTTCTTCTCGTATCATCGCTGATACCAAGGCAATAGCAAAGTGCCTTGTGGTACACATCCTGATAGCGTACCTCTTTTAATTTTTCATAGTAGAATTTTTCATGTGCTTCGCTGATAAAATTGATTGTCTGTTCCTTTTTGTTTTCTGCTCCTAACGCTGTGTTGTTCATAGTGAACCTCCTTTTAAATTGAATTGAAAAAGGCACTCCTAATGGAATGCCCTAATATAAAAAATAGGGACACTCTTTCAAGTATCCCTACGTTCTATCAACATATCTGATAGTTCTCTATTTACTTTCATATTCAGAATTCTTTGTGTTCCCACAACCGAGGTCTAATGCCACAACAACAGTCACCTTCCTCACAAGCTCTTTTTCCTTGTGATTTTCAGCAATCCTGTTGAAGCTGAAAAACTCTACAAAGTGCGTAAATTCAAGGATTTCTACATATCCTTTCTGTGTAGTGCTACCACAGTCTCCACATGTGTCGATAGGGTAATTGAGATGCACTTTCCAGAGTTTTCACTTTACTCTGGGAGCGAAAAATGTTGCAATCCTCTGTGACGAGGCTGCAAAAAATTGACATGATGCTCTCTCTTATGCCCCTGCATAGCAAAAGATTGCATTGTATTTTAGATGTAAGCCAGACCAGCTTACGATTACTCTGCTCTTTCTCTATGGTCCACTACTCATCCCTTGATGATAACTTCTAAGATATTGTACCATAAATTGTTTATTGGGGAAATTACTTCCCGATAAAAATGGGCAGAAGAAAACCTCCAAATCTGTTGTGGACTTGGAGGCATTATTCCAACCATTTACTATCTTAAACAATAATTTGTCTCTTTATATTTTGTCTCAATAAAAACATCTAACAAAGCTTTTTGCTCTGTAGATAATTCAGCATGATCTCTAATCCATAAATGAATTGCTTTTCCTATTGCATAAGATAATTTTTCCTGTTGCGATGCACTTATATTATTTCTAGAAACATTCGGGATAAATTCTCGATTAAAAATATTAATAACGGCTCCCTTTAATATTACTCCATCAACAAGATATGGTATCTTAATCCTTAATCCTGATAGTAAAACATTCTTAACATAGCATGTATCAGTATTTTCCCAACTAAATCTTCCTTTAAATGTATTTTCCTCATTATAAGGCAAAACAGCATTTGATTCTCCTGTGACAACCCCTTTTTTTATAATTTCTGGCTTTACTGGTGTTAAAGAGCCATGATGAAACTGATTTCTAAATCCGCCTAATGTATATCCACCAATAATGCTCTCACTTGACTCTTCTATTATAAAATCGTAATCTTCAAACTCATCTTCATCTCCCCATATATTTATAGCTTCATAATTTCCTATCTTATCAAGTGCTTCTTGGTAATCTTCTAAAACATCATAGGCTTTAAGGAATTCACTTTCTTCATCTTCTGTAATAATCGGAATTTTCAAGAATGTAATTTTCCCATCTTTAACAAAGTTTTTAATGGATATATTTTCTTCATCCACCGAATACTCCTCTTCATTATAGCAATAACTCTCGTACCCATTCATGTCACTTAAATATTTTGCAAAATTTATTTGTTTATAGCTACAATCAATGAATGCCTCTATACCACTTAAGTATTCTGAAAGACATATGTTTTCTG
Organism: Suilimivivens aceti; assembly: GCF_025567405.1. Classification (NCBI taxonomy): domain Bacteria; kingdom Bacillati; phylum Bacillota; class Clostridia; order Lachnospirales; family Lachnospiraceae; genus Suilimivivens; species Suilimivivens aceti. Next base: position 147,633 of record NZ_JAOQKJ010000009.1, read on the forward strand.
CAATTATTGTTTCAATCCTCTTAATATTACATTCCAATGGCATTGATACACCTTTTTCCATTGTTGATATTTTAATCGGTATTCCACAATCCAAAAAATTATTTTCTATAAAAGATACCAATCTTTCTATATTATTATTGAACACACTTAAACATTGGTCATAATCTAAAATTATTTCTGTTCCCTGCTGTCTTACAGTATCTTCATAAGTAAGGCATATGTACTCACTGTTTCTTTCAAATGAAATTCGATTCATTTTCTGTTCATTATAATAAACTGTATTAACCTCCACTTTATCGGATAGCATAAAACATGCCAAAAAACCTATTCCATAATGCCCTATTGGCGAATATTCTCTATCTTGTAGCCTATAATCATCTGACGCATAATAAGATACACCAACATTCAGAAAATACTTTTTCAAAATATCTATAGACATACCACTACCATTGTCCATAACCATAACTTTTTTTCGATCTTTGTCCAAAATCACTGAAATATATGGCTGATAATTTTGATATCTAAATTTTTCCATTTTAGTGGCCGATTCTTCCATAGTCTTACATGCATCAATTGAATTTTGTATTAATTCTCTTAACCCATATTTTCTATCACCATAAATATGCTCTCCCATCAATAAATTGGTCACTGCATTATAATCCAAAGAAAGTCTTAAATCAGAAAAACTAAAACCCTTCGATTGAATTTGGTTTACTACATTTGTTTTTAATGGTAATAGATATTTCTCGTCTACAAAACTTTCACATAAATCTACAGCATTTTTTAATTCTCCATTAATAGCATCAAAGTATTTTAAAAGTTTTCTATGAACAGATGGGTCCTGACTTGTACCCTGAAAGAAAATTTCTAATTCATTTGTTTTAGGGTTTCTTCTTATTTTATCATAGTTCTCTATCACAAAATGTTGTTTCCATTCTAAATCACTAAATTCCTTTGGGTTCAAATATTTATATAAATATAATGGTGCTCTTTGCTCATCAATATCCAAATAGTCAGATATTCTAAGTAGCACAGAGATATACTGTGCATTAAGATCAAAATGTCCCTTTTTTTCATCATTATGCAAGTTCTTTTTTATCCATTCAAAATCTTCATTATGCGACATGCATATTTGTGCAAGTTCAGATTTAAATGAAATATTTGTTGATTCTGGAATCAAAAATAACCTTTCATCCATCTTTGTCTCAATATAATCTCTCGCACGTTTACCATGTACCGGCCTTACGCACTCTTGCAAAGCGGTCATTTCATCCCCATATTTCTCAAGTACTTTACTATATTTTCTTTCACCCAATATCGCATGGTCTGCTTTGATTTCCTTAATTTCGTCCACATTTGCAATCATTCCAATATCATGCAACAATGCACTATATATAAGTAATGCTACTTCTAATTCACTTAATTTATTTATATCCACAACAAGTGCATACATATATTCCATCACATTTATAGAATGTCTTACACCATGAACTGTATAACTTGCAAAAACATTATTAATTTGCGGTAATATCGTATTAGCATATTCTATAGTTTCATCTAACTTACTTAAAAATTTACTATCTTTTTCCTTTAACCACATATATAAATGGCTTTCCTGTACTTTTTCTATCATCTTAATCACTCTCTATTAGTTATTACCTAATTCCAAATATCCATCTAATTTCAATATTCCTAATATAACAGGAGCCTCCAAGTTATTTAAACTCAAAGGCTCTCTTTTTCTTACATAACTTTATGCAAGTGCAGGTTCCTTCCCTGCAATAATCGCTTTCACTTCTTCTATATCCTTATCTGTGGCTGAGGCTATCTGCTCTGCTGTAAAACCATTCTTATACATTTTTATAATAAGTCCTGCTTCACCTTCCGCACGTCCAATCGCAATACCCTTTTCTTCAATTCCCTGACTCAAGTTACACATAACGCTCACATCCTTCCTGAAGTTCTCCTCAATAGGAATATCGTATTCATTTCCAATTATGTTTAGTTTTTCATCTATTGTAAGTTCCTGTGACAGCAACGCTCCTAACAGACGGTGCAGTTCATATGTCTCATCATGTTCCGGCAGATTCTTTGCCAGTCCAAGCATTATGATATTCAGCAGATCAAGATTTCCCTTCCATTGATAGGAACCGATCAAATCTTCTTTTGTGAGATGCACATGGCTCATGCTGCTCTCTTCCATGTTCATACATACCCAGATCGAATATACACGCTTAATGTCATCGTAGCTGGAATTCTCAAAATCACGTTCTTTTTGTGATGAGATCAGTCTGCTCACATAAAAGATTGCCCGGTTTAAGATTTCGTATCCCTTCGGCTCATCTTTCTGTGCTTCCACATTTATGATGATCTGTGACAATCCGTCTCTCATACGCACATAAAAAACGATATCAAATCTTACCAGACCTTCATTGATCTCTTCATTTTCTGTGTTGAAACCGACCAGTCTCTCACCATTTTTTTCGCTGGCTGCATTTGTGAGTCCAGGCTCTACCGGTACCGTACTGATATGTGGTGTTCCCTCAATGCAGTCGACCACATCCTTGGGATTCATGCCCTTAAACTCATCAACTGTTTTTACCAGTATATGTGCCAGTATGCTTTTCTGTCCTAACAGACGCTTTGCACTCGTATCATACTGTGCTTTTGAATCTGTTGCTTTCACTGCATTTTTCAATTCTGTATTCACTGGCCTTCCTCCTTTTTGTAACAGATATAGTCATCCCCAAAAAGGCATCTGACCACACCTATATTATAACTTACCCATTTCTTTTATACAATCAATTTTTACATTTGGAAAATGAACATAAGAAAAACTCCAAACCTGCCATAGACTCGGAGTCTTGATTCCATCCATTTTTACATTGTCTGCACTGGAACATGTTGTTCCTGCTCCTCATGTTCCAAAACATCCTGTTCCGGTACATGGTCTATATTTTTCGCTGCTTCCTGCACTTTTGCCATATACCGGATTTTAATGCTGCTATAATCAACCCCTGCCGGTTCCAGCACTTTTTTCTCTAACATGTTTAACATCGCCTCGGTGTCAAATTTCCCCTCAAAATAAAGTTCCTCATCCACCTTTATCGGTACATCCATTTCTTCCGGTGAACTGCCAAGGATCGTCCTCCAGCGTCCGGCTACTTTTCCACACATTTCCATAAACCGCTCATGGATATCCGGCTGTTCATTACAGGTCTGCAAAATCTTTTGTGCCACCTTTCTCCATGTAGGTGTCTCTATCCATTCTCCCGGCGCAAACTGGACTGCCAGTGGTCTTTTCCCTTTCAGTTCCGCCGGGGATACTGTGATAAGGCTGCTTTCCCGGATCGTATCTCTCTTATCTGTATGCATCTCCCCACTCCGGTACATCTGGAGCAGTGCATCACATTTCGTGTTTACAAGTTGTAACATTTCCTCCCTCAGTTCTTCTATCAGTTGCTCATAATTCATACGCTTTTCTCCTCCTGTCGCACACTTACTTCATGTGCTTTTTCTATATCCACTTCCCTTTACTCATTTTCCGCTATATATCGCTCCTGCTGTTCTTTCCTATTTTTGTGCCAACAATAAAACGCCCGGATCATCGGGCATTTTATTCTTACCATAAACTGGCAGGAACAACGTTTCCTATTTACTTGCTGCCATTCCTGCCGCAGCCTTACTCATATCGAATCTCCTGTTCCATGACAATACCTGACTGGAACTGTATCAGCAGCTTCTCGCTGGATTCCACTTTGATGGTCGAGATCAGCCGTCTGACAAGGTCATTGTCGAACTCCGGTATCTGGCAGGTGCTTGTGCTTAAGTAATGGTCGATATCTTGGATTCTCTGTTCATAGCTGTCAGCCATCCGTTTCTCGTTTCTGGCTGTTTTCTGTGCCTCTTTTAGGGCATTGATTTCCTCTGCTATGGTGCGGTAGCGTTCATCAAACTTCGGTGTGTAGGAGCCGGTCTTTGCATTCTCCGCAATCAGTGCCACCATCTCTTCCTGCTTTTCTTTTATCTTTTCTTTTATCTTTTCTTCGTATTCCCCGGACTCTTTTGCGGTGCTGTAGTTCCCGATGACATGGATGATGTTCTGCCGGAAGTTTTCCATAAATTCCATATCATCACTCGTGATCCTGTGGATGGCTTCCATCACCGCCCTGTTTAATGCGTTCTCTTCCAGTGTTTCGGATTCCCCGCATTTCTTCACTCCGTTGGTCAGCCGGTTGCTGCATCTCCAGACAACTTTCTTTTTCCCGTTTCTCGCCCAGGTGACCCTCCGGTACTCCTGCCCGCATTTTCCGCAGATCAGCATGCCGGTCAGTGCATAGGTGGAGGAATACCTGCTCCTCTGGTTCTTCTTCCGGGTGACAGCCGCCTTGCATAAGGATGCCCTCCGCATCATTTCTTCCTGTACCCTGTAGAACAGCTCCTTCGGGATAATCGCCTCATGGTCATCTTCCACATAATACTGCGGTACGATTCCAGTGTTCTTGACTTTCTTTTTTGTCATGAAATCCACCGTATAGGTTTTCTGCAGCAAGGCATCTCCCATGTATTTTTCATTGCGGAGCATTTTGTCTATTACCGTGGAATGCCATTTGTCCTGCCCTGTGGCGGTCTTGATTCCCTGCTCTTCCAGATGCTTTGCGATCTTCCCGGTACTGTAGCCCTCCAGATAAAGCCGGAAAATCAGCTTTACGATCTCTGCCTCTTCGGGTACGATGACCAAGTCCCCGTCCTCGTTTTTGGTGTATCCCATGAACTTTGTGCAGTTTACGATGACCTTGCCTTTTTCAAATTTCCTCACGACTCCCCAGCGGATGTTCTCGCTGATGTTGCGGCTCTCCTCCTGTGCCAGACTGCTCAAGATGGTGATAAGGATTTCGCCGGTTCCCTCCAGTGTATTGATCCCCTCTTTCTCGAACACCACCGCCACGTTCTTTTCCTTCAGTTTTCGGATGGTCACCAGCGAGTCTACCGTGTTCCTCGCAAACCTGCTGACCGACTTTGTAAGGATCATGTCGATCTTTCCTGCAAGGGCATCCTGTATCATGGCATTAAAGTCTGCCCTCTTTTTGGTGTTTGTTCCGCTCTTTCCGTCATCCGCATAGATGCCGGCATTTTTCCAGTTTTCATTTTCGGATATCTTGCTGGTATAATACTCCACCTGTGCCTCATAGCTGCTGTCCTGCTCTTCCAGTTCCGTACTGACACGGCAGTAGGCAGCGACCTTCATTTTCTTCTCTGACAGTTTCACATTCCGGTCATACTGCACCTTGGCAGGTATCATGCTGATCTTTTTTGCTGTTTCTGCCATCTGCTCTCCCTCCTAATCCTTGTATCCGGCTGTGACACGGCTCCCATTGATAAGCTCTACTTCTGCCATGTTTCCACCATGCACCCAGATGCGTGCGATTATTTTTCTATATAAATTTTCATCAAATGTTTCCAGTTCCTTTTTTCCTGCAAGGATGTTTTTGATCTCCTCTGTCCGGAACTCCCCATCCCTGACCTCCAGCGTCCGGTATCGTTCCTCTGCCCTTTCATAGAGCAGTTTCATCAGGTCTGTCTCTGTGCGTTCCTGCTCTTCTTTCATGTGCTGCAGGTTCCGCTCCAGAACCCGGTACTGAGGGCTGAGCTTTTCCTCCTGCCTTTGTACCCGGAGCAGGCCTTTGTTTCGTATCACTGCATTGATGGCTTCCACACACACCTGCTTTGCCTGCCCGTCTGTAATAAAACTGTTCCTGCAGTTTTTTGCTCTGCCAGTCACATAGTTCCTGCACTTCCACTTGGCAGTGCCGCCACGCTCTTTTTTGTGGTTCGGCTGGATATGGCTGCATACTGCCCCACATTCTGCACACCAGATGACACCTCCGAAGAGGATTCTCTCATCCCTGCCGGGCCTGTGGTCTGCCCTTCCAAGCTCTGTCCTCACCTTTTCCCGTCTGCACTGGACTCTCTCAAACAGTTCCTCTCCTATGAGCTGCGGATAGTAGTCTGTGCCAAGGTAGCTTGGGTTTTCCAGTATCCTGCCGATGGATGCGTGGGTCCAGGACACTTTCCCTTTTGCATTGCATATGTTTCTCCCTTTCAGGTTCTGGGCGATCCTGCCTGCCGCCACCCCGCTGTCATAGTCTGTAAATATCTGTTCCACAATTTTTCTCTGCTCTTCACAGATGGTAATTTTTCCATCCACAACCTTATAGCCGATTGGCATGTGCCACTGCATCCTGTCCGCCTCCCCTCTCCGTCAGTTTCAGTCCGTTGTGCAGGCAGAAGGTGATGTCGTGTTCCTTGGAGACCACGATCTTCTCTGCTGTCATTTTAAACAGTTGCTCGTCAAACTCCTCCCTTAATCCGTCCTGTTCTGCAATCAGTTGGATAAGCTGTTCGGTCCGTACAATTTCTTTTGTCCTCCGCAGCTTTCTGGTCAAAAGTGTCTTTTTTCTTCTGCATTCCGTCAGCTGCCAGCCAAGCTTGCTACTGCTCTCCATAAAAAGAGCAGAGTCCATATATCCTTTCCTCATGACTTGATTTAGGATTTGGCTCTGCCCGCTTATATCTTTGATTTCCTTATCCAGTTGTCTGATTTCCTCACTGTCCTGCCTTGCTGCCACAAGTTCCGTCAGCCCTTTTAACAGCGGCTCTAATATCGTTCCCTGATTGGTGTACAGCTTGTTCCACATGTCTGTAAAAGCCCGGTGCAGCACATCCTCCCGGATGGCTTTCATGCAGCAGCGCTCTTTATCCTCCACATGTCCGCTGCACGTCCAGATGATTTTTTCATATGGTTTCCCGATGTAGATTTTCTGCCGCCGGAAGGTTCTTCCGCACTCTCCGCAGATGATTCTGCCGGAAAACAGGTATCTTTTGGTGTAGTCACTCTTGTTCATGTGCAGTACATCCACCCGGTATGCCATCAGGTTGCGTACCGCTTCTGCCTCCTCATGTGTGACGATTGGCGGATGGCTGTCTTTGATGAGATACTGGTTTCTCTGTCCGTTGTTTACCCTGCGGACAAATGGGAACCTTGTTTCTGTATATGTCCTCTGCTGAAGCATATCTCCCTCATAAATGGGATTTTTCAGAATGTCCTGTATCACCCCGTCCTGCCACTTTTCTGCACCCCGGATTGTTGGAATGCCTTTCTGGTTCAGTGCCTTTGCTATCACATACACTCCCATGCCGTTTAAGTAAGACTCATAAATCCACCTTACGGTTTCTGCCTCGGATTCTATGATGACTAAATTTCCATCCTCGTCTTTTCCATAGCCATACGCTGGCGTGGATATGATATAGGTTCCATCCTGAAAGCGTTTCTGTATCGCCCAGCGGTTGTTGCTTGAGATGTTTTCTGATTCCCCCTGCGCCACCGATGCCAGGATGGTAATGAACAGCTCGCTTTTTTCTGACAGCGTGTTGATATTCTCTTTTTCAAAGTAGATTCCAACGCCGATCTCCTTCAGCTTTCGGATGGTCTGGATGCATTCCACCGTATTTCTTGCAAATCTTGTGATGGATTTCGTAAGGATCAGGTCGATGTTCCCATCCTCACAGTCTGAAATCATCATCTGGAACTCATCCCTGTGCTTTACGTTTGTTCCGCTGATTCCTTCATCCGCATACACCCCTGCAAACTCCCACAGGGGGTTGCTCTCGATTTTTTCCGTATAGTACTCGACCTGTGCAGTATAGGAAGTTGCCTGTGCCTGACTGCCGGTACTGACTCTGGCATATCCGCACACTTTCAGCCTGCGTTCTTCCTGTGTATGTTTCTGCGCTTTTGCTGCCTTTATGACAGTCACTTTTTTTGCCATGCTTTTTTCTCCTTTCCCAGTATTTTCAAGGGTTTGCACTCCCTGTCAGCAACATACACTACCACATAGTCCTTTATATATCCAGTGTTATTACAGATATACTTTTGCTAATTCCGGGGAGAAAGTCTTGACATTCAAAACCCGGATTTTTTCCCATTCTTCCTCGGTTAACAGCTTATCTTCATGCATCCTTTTTAAGAGAAATTCGGCAATCTTATACCGCACCTCATTCGCTCCGCCTTCCATCATCTTTTCCCTTTTTCCTCCCGCAATTTAAGAACGTTAAATTCATTCTCCCAAGCCAAACACTTTTGCCCAGAAGAAACACCTTTACATCATCCCGATTTCAGCCATGGTTGCAGCCTCATCTTCTTCCCGGAAATACTGTTCCGATACATCCCTGCTGACTGAAAGCACCTCTCCTGCGTCCTTTTCTCCCATCTGGATTGGGATTAAGAACGGATTGATTTCCTTGCAGAATTCCTGATTCGGACAGCTATTGATAAAATAGCCGCAGGTATCTAATATCAGCCTGTCACACATATCTGTGATGACGATCTTTTCAGCCTCAAACATGTGGCTGCCGATATAATTTGCGATATTTTCTGCCGTGGTCGAGATATAGTCCTCTTTCCGCTCCCCTCCATCACTCGGATAAAGATAGGCATATCCTGCCCTCTCCGTTTCAAAAATCCTTAACATCATTTCGGTATCTTCTTTCTTCATCTCCTGTTTTCCTCCATTCCCCATTTTTCAGCTTTTCTTAACTCCACAAGAATACGGCGGAAGTTCCCCTCCGCCGCATGGTTTCTGTAATTAAGTCTTACTGCCATAATCCTTCACTTCATAAATAAAAAGTGTCTGTCCCTATTCGTCACTACTCCCCGGAACCAAAACGCCGCCAAAACAGAGAAGAAAAAATCCCAAAGCCGGCATTTCATGGGCAGTCAGTCCAGACTGTCTTTGGTCCCTGCCACTCGGACAGGCAGACATCACAGGTATCTCACCTCCACCACTGCGTGCTGGCTAATCTCAAGGTGTATCATTATAGGCCATTCCCCTCTTCGCGCCTGTCCACCACAGACAGGCTGTACCCCGGCTTTCCCGCTCGGCTCCTTAGATGCGATCTTTTTCACAGCATGGCTGGCAGAAAGAACATCTGCCCGATTGCTGCAGGAGTGTCACTGCGCCCCGGTTACGGCTCATGAAACGGCTAACGTATCTGAACTGCTGGATATGGCTGGCAGGATATGGCGTGATTCCATCCTGCGCTCGGAGCCCTGCATTCCTCTCCGGCATTTTTCAATGTGCGTTTTGTCTGCCTGTGTCGTATCCACACACGAGACATGAGAGGATTCCCGGAAGAGACCATCTGTCCAGAAAAAGTTCCTCTCATAAGGTACTCACAGAAAAACACGTTTTGAGGGGGTATTAATCAAAATATTTTTTTATTTTCTTTACCGCACCGTTTATGCTCTCCCGGATGTTCTTCTCTCCGACCCCTTCTTTCGCTGCAATCTGCCGGTATGTCATGCCCTCAAAAAAATAAAAATGCAGCCGCTCTCTCTGCACTGGGGTGAGTGACTGCATTGCTTTCTGCAGGGTTTCTATTTCCATCTGCCGGATGACCGTATCCTCTACCGATTCCCCGGTCAGCTCCACCAGATCTTCCGTTTCTCCCTCTGTATATCCGTCCTTGGTCGTATGTCTGATATCCCGCATTTCCTGTGCGTGGGCTTCTTTGCGGAACGTATCGACAAGTGCCTCGTAGACTTCTCTGGTCACATAGGTGTATTCCAGTTCACCAACTGCATCTTTATAAAAATCCTTTACTCTGATCCTGATCCATTCTGACATTCAAATGTCCTCCATTTCGTAATTTTTTTGAAATGAAGGACATCTGGAGGACCTCTGGGTTTTACTTCACTGGAAAAAGACAATAAAAAAAGGTGCTGTTCCCATGCAAAATAAAGCATGCAAAACTGCACCCGGATGTTATCCTTATGAACTTTTCCCTTTCTGCCGCCCCCTGCAATCCGGTGCGGCATGAATTCCCCAAAACATGCCACGCCTTTCTTCTCCTAAGCCTTTTTGCGGTACTATACTTGGAAAGAAAGTTCGCTTCAATATAAGTGTAATAAGTCTTACGGTACCTGTAATAAGTTACCGTCTTGGATTGTCATCCCTCCTGTTTTCCAGAAAAAAAGTCCCTTCCGCATGTTCGGAAAGGACTATCCATTTTCGGTATGCGACTGTATCCATAGCTGTGCTTTTCCTACGATCATGAACAGTGCCGTGATGCAGATGCCCGTATAAACAGCGTAAGCATACGGTATCTGGCCTGCATGCCACAAAATGCCAAGCACAGCCAGTTCCAAGACTGCGATCAGCCTTGCTTTTCTGCCAAAATGCTTTTGTTCCTCTTTATCCAGCTTCCGGTTCTTGCTGTGCATGGGACTGAGTAAAAAAATGATCCCTGCGGACACCAGCAATACTGCCAGCAGCCTTGCCAGCGATGTCTTGTAAAACACAGCCTGTGTATAAACCGGAACCAGCAGCACCAGATTGGAACCAAGGTAACAGAAAATCCTGCTGTCTGAGTGATATCCACCGGTATAGCTGCGAAGAACCATAAAAGAAAGGGTAAACACTGCCACAACCGCCAGTTGCTCTGTGAGCAGACCGATGACCAGTGCCGTCACAACGTTTAGAAGCAGGATCATACCATTGCGTATTCCAAACTGGTATAATTCCTGCTCCTCCTCTTTTATGATTCCCCGCTCAACCATACGATGGCTGAGCCATTTCGTCATGATTTAAAACCTTCTGAGTTTTTTGGAATCTTCCGGCATCTTGTCCTGTCCCAGATACCACATGCAGGAACGGTTCGTTGCCATGGTTGTCACCATAAGTGCCAGTGCTGCCATCACACTCATGGATTTGCTGCTCAGTCGGTACATCCAGTTTCTTTTCTTCATTTTTAGTAAAACCCTCCTTTTTTTGATATTTTCACTCTAACAGTTTCCATATAAAAATCAATCTATCTGTAACAAGTTGCAGGTTTGCTGTAATAAGTTGCAAGTTCACTCCAGTTTTGTGATTCCATTGTTCAATAGTCATCCGAGATTCCCGTTTTGTAAACGAGTTTCACATTTTGAAAGCGACCTGCAAATTTTGTACCCGACTTTCCACTTTTG